>JAFGKF010000085.1 GCA_016928695.1 Candidatus Sumerlaeota bacterium
CTGGCGCCGGTGAGCGGCGTGAAGCCGTCGAGCGTGACCAGACTGCCTGTGGCGGAGCCGCCGATGTTCTCGAAGTCCACTCCCCCGCCCGTGTCCGTGTTGCAGACGACACACATCTGGCACGGGTCGCCACATGTGGAGGTGAAGTCGACACAGTCCGTCTGACTGTCGCTCGCCCGATCGATGAACTCGACCGTGATGTTCACAGGGTCGGTGAACGACACCGGATTGCCCGAGGCGTCCTCCGTCGTCACGGTGAAGACCGCCCCGCTCTGGGTGGGGAAGGAGGTCCCGCCGCTCATCGACACGCGCTCGAAGATCGTCGAGGTGCTGACGGTCACCGCGATGCGGTTGGGATCGGACTCCGTGGTCAGCTCATATCCTGGGAATTCGATCCGATGCTGCGTGTAGGCGCTCCCCGAGTTGGGGGTGATGCAGGCGGATTCATCGCTGGCCGCCATTGCAGCTGCGGCACTCCCCGCAGTCACATAGATCGTCCGCTCCTCCACGGGGTTGACCGGCAGCGTGGCATAGACCCCGGCCTGGGGATCCTCACTGTGCCGTGAGATCCCCGATGTCGAGCCATGGGACAGGGCATACAGGTTCACCGCGGCGAGCGGCAGGGTGATGGTGTTCGCCTCGGTGTCGATCAGAGGCTGGCCCGGCACCGGCCAGAGGATGAAGCCGCCGCCGTCCGGGATGATCTGAACGATCCGCATCAGGTGCTCGAGCTGCCCCGCATCGGTGCTGAAGGCCAGCGGGTCGTACTCCAGTGTCAGGAAAGCCGCGGATTGGAAAAGACCAAGTGGGTCGGCGGCATCGGTGCTGAGAGCGACCGCATTGGACAGGCCCGCCCCGAAATAGCTGAGCGGCGGCGGCCCGAGGGTGAAGTTGGCATCGGCGCGCAGGGCGTTGGCCGGGACATCGAAGCGGTGCCCCGTGAAGGCATAGGCCGGACCGGCGGGCAGAGTGACCGCCCCACCCGACGGCGCGGTGATCGGTGTGGTCTGGGTGCCGAGCTGCTGTTCGATGTCGATCCCTGCGTCGTCGATATTCTCCTGCCCGAGATCGATGGCCGGGACGAGGTCGAACAGCGCGGGGAAGAGATCCTTGGAGGCGGCCGCCCCGATGTCGATGCCGTGGGTGGTGTCGGTGGCGTCGATGTTGGGCTCGGAGCCCAGCACGATGGTGGCCTGGTTGGAGTCGGAGGGACCTGGCATCAGCTGGGCTGTCGATCCCAGATCCCCGCCCCCCGGCAGATGGAAGTCATAGGGATCGACTGCACCCACGCGGGGGAGGACAGCGCGGCTGAAGCTGAGCAGGAGGATCTCCCCCTCCTGGCCGATGCCATCGGTGCTCGCCTCGTCCTCGAGCAGGACTGCCCGCGTCAGGCGCGGGGGGGCACCCCGTGCGATGCGATGGATCACCACGCGGTCATTGAGGGTGTCGATCGAGGCCGCGTGGGTGCCGCCCCCACCGATCGCCACCTGGCCGGTCGTGCCGGTCTCGTCGAAATCGAGTGCGCTGGTTGTCGGCCCCGGTCGCCAGATCTCCATCAGGTGGACACCCGCGCCCGCGCTCGGGGAGGCGTTCGGGATCACGCCCAGCATGCCGTCCGGTGTGACAACTGCGCGTGAGGATTGATCGAGTGTGAGGTACTGAAGCCTGCCGAGCTCCACCAGCGTGTTGTCCGCGAGCGCCTCGACCACCGTGGCGGTCTGATCGAAGGGACTCAGCACCAGCACGAGATCGGAGTGAGGCACGGGCGTCATCGTGCCGACATAGCCTGTGCCGATCTGGATGTTGTCCAGCTCACTGCCGGAGGCGAGGTCGAAGAGATGGAGGTAGCCGCCGCCGTCACCCACAATGACGCGTGGGCTCGCCTCCAGATAAACCGCGTCCTCGATGTTGTGCAGATTCGACACAGGAGTGAGCAGGCGCTCATTGGAGAGCGTGCCATCGGTGGTGGAGACATCGTACATGACCAGATCGGTGGAGCCGGGCGGCAGATGGGCGAGGCGTGAGCCGTCCGCAGAGAGCACCACCGACCCCACGCTGCCGCCGACACTGACCGTCTGAACCGTGTCGGAGAAGGTGCCCGTGCGCGCCGTGTCGACAACGTGGATCTGATAGATGGAGGAATTCGGCACATAGAGGCGAGAGCCATCGGCGCTGATGGCCATGCGCGCGCCACCGAAAAAGCCCATGCCGGGATCAAAGATTCCCGAGGGCGCACCGGCGAGGGGATCGGTGTAGATCGACACCGAGCTCATGGCCCCCGCGGCCAAGACCTGCCCGTCGGCGCTCATCACCACCTCTCCACCGCCATAGGGCTCGCGCGAGAGCACCGGGGTGCTCTGGGGGCCGGAGGCGAGAACGTCGGTCGTGAGAAAAGGATCCAGAGATGTGGCGTGCGCGTATTGCCCCAGGGGATCCACCACGATGCGGTGGGAAAGATCGTAGGATGTGCCAACGCCGGTGAGCTCGGTGGTCAGGATGAGATGAGGCTCGAGGGGCTCCACGGTGTAGGCAAGAGCCTGATCGGCGTCGGCTGCGTTGACCAAGAGGCGGCGGAAGTTGAAGCCCGATGCGATCGCGGTGGGTCCCGACAGCGTCGCCATTGACGACTGGCGGGGGCTGGCGGCATTCCCATCCGCCGTGTGGAACGTGAAGATGCGATCGGAGGCATTGCTGGCGATGAACCCGAGCGTCCCCGAGTCGTTGAGCACGGCGTTGTTCTCGGCTGCGAAGGTCACCCCAGCGGGCGCGAAGACACCTCTGGAAACGAGGTCCCCCGTGGTGTCAAAGCCGAAAATCCCGACAGCGGAGGGGGCGACGCACAGGAGTGCGTTGCCCTTGCCACTCTGGGCAAGCGTCATCGGCAGAGGCGGTGTCGCAGACTGGCTGATCTCGAGCACGGTGAGGCTGGTGGAGAGATCGAGCTGAATCACCTGCTCCGCCACCACATCGATGACATGCCCGACCAGGCCGTCGGCGCTGACCACAGGATTGGTGCTGGGCCCCCAGCCCAGATCTCGCCCCGGTTCGTAGCGCACCCACTCACTCAGCAGACCAGTGGAAGGGGCGACATCGTAGACGATGAGCGAGTCGGCGGCGGACGCCACGCGATTCGCCGCGGCGACGACCAGCGTGCCGCCGTCCTCGCTGAGCGCCATGCGGAAGGCCTCGAGATCCGAGCCCAGGGTGATCTCCTGCAGCGGGGTGGTGTCGATGCCCCCCGCGGGATCGGCGTCCAGCACGCGCAGCCGACCAGGGGCGTTGGAGTCACCCCAGTGGAGAGCGGTCCCCTCGGCATTGAAGATCGGTTGGTGATCGGCCGAGACATTCGCCGCCTGGGAAAAGCTCCCCAGCTCCTGCAGAGCGCCCGTCAGCGGATCCACGTCGAAGAAAATTGCCGTGCCTGAGCTGCCCACCGCGGCCAGTCGGCCGCCATCGCGGCTGAGCGCCAGCTGCTCGATGCGGGTGGTCCCCTGCCCGATGCGACTCACGATCTGCGCGCCGCCGGGCCGGAGGCGTGCCGAGACCACGGCGCTGTCGAATGTGGCCACCACGCCCGGGGAGACCAGAAAAACGAACCGGCCATCGGGACTCATCACGGCTGGCGAGGCAGGGTCGATGAGGAAATCGGGCTGGGGATCCACTGACGCGTGGAGATCGAGACGGCCCACCTGGGCGGGGACCGCCGTCACGGCCAACAGGCAGAGCACTTTGGTGCAGAGAGTCCTGAACATGATGCTTGTCCCCCTCAGTGTCTGGAGCAGGGCATTGTCACGCAGCTCCTCTGCTATGCGTCGGCTGTGAAAATGGCCACTGAATTCCCCCTCTCCCGCCACGTGCTCCCCATGGCGCCCTGAGTTGGCAGACGCTCCAGTGCCCCGAATCCAACCAGGGGAGGCATTGCAGGGCGTTGATTTTCATGGATCAATTCCCCCCCCACTGGGGAGAGAGCACTTCCAAGCACATCATTTTCAATGGTCTGCGCTGATCCCGAGTGAGGGCCAAACGGTCTCCAGATCCACACAGACCGCAGAGTCGAGGTTGGCCTGAGGCGGTCAACGAGGGGGGAGGGGTGGGCACGTGTGGGCCCGTTTCCCAGAGTGCGGGGCGAGCGGATCGGGGCAAAATTTCGCATCTCAGCTTGACGCCCGGCCGCCGTCCAGGCACCGTATCCCACAGTCTCTCAGGGAGCCAACCAGGTTCTCGTGTCAGAGCGGGGGCTCTCGGGGAAGAAAGCGTGGGGAGGTTAACCCGATGCGCGTATTTGCATTGATTCTTGCTCTTCTCGTCGTGTCGAGTCTGGGATTTGCCCAGACCGTGACAGTCACGGCAGGCGGCGGTGGCACCTACACGACCATCGCCTCGGCCGAGGCACACTTCACACCGGACCCCGATGGGGGAACGCCGAACGTCATTCAGATCACCGACAGCTCGGTGTATGATGAGCAGCTCATCATCGATGTCCCCGTCACCATTCAGGGGCTTCAGACAGGCGTCAACCGGCCCATCATCGCGGCTCGCCTGTCTGCGGGCGTCGGCGGATCCGAGTCC
This sequence comes from Candidatus Sumerlaeota bacterium, assembly GCA_016928695.1. Lineage (GTDB taxonomy): Bacteria > Sumerlaeota > Sumerlaeia > JABWBI01 > JABWBI01 > JAFGKF01. The sequence continues at coordinate 4,570 of JAFGKF010000085.1, forward strand.
AATGACGGCGTGACGATCCTCTGCGCGGTCAGCAACGAGGCGACCAGCCTGGAGAACCTGATCCTCATCCCCTCGCTGGCGTCCACCCCGACCGATGACCTCCTGAGGTCGTTCACGATTGGCACCACAGCGAACTACACCGTCAACCTGACGGATGTCGTTCTCACCGCGAACAACGGGTCCGATGCCCCTGTGACCTATGATGGCTTGGCGGCCGCCTCCATGGTGGGAGCCACCGACACGGGCGATGACGGCATGTACCTGTCCGGCGGTGTCACCTACAATCTGACGAATGTGGTGAGCTCGCACCATCAGAACGGCAGTGGCAGCGACGGCATGGTCTGCTCGGGCGCGGCGATCTACAACGTCGGCGACGGGTGTGTCTTCTCCTTCAACAACCGCCTGGGAATCCAGGCCAACGGGGACTTCACGCTGAACGCCCCGACCGACCGCGTGATGGTGATCGGCAACCTGGGCTTCGCCGGCGTGTGGTTCGCGGGCAACACCGCCAACCGCAGCTGGGATGGCATCAACATCATCAACACCGCCCATGCAACGAATCCAGCACAGGGCTGGGGCCTCGAGATTCAGAACCTGAGTGGCTTCGACTTCAGTCTGACCAACGCGATCATCGCAGGCAGTCAGGCGCAGGGCATCGTTGTCGGCAGCGCCACAACGACAGGCACCGTCACGCTCACGGACGTCACCATCGCAGGCAACCTCACGGCCATCCAGGTCGACGCGGCGGCGGCGGCGGGCACCCTGAACATCTCTGACAGCATCCTCGCCGGCAATGCGAGCCCCGAGACAGAGAACCAGGTCCGCAACCTCAGCACCGGCGCCTACGCGGTCAACATCGATCACTGCGGTCTCCCGACTGCCGGACCCCAGGCCCTGTTCCTGCCCGGAACGGAGGGCCCCGGGGCGATCACAGTGACGAACTCCATCGCGAACAACCCCGCCTTCATCGAGACGAGCGACTTCACGAGCGCCTCGTACTTCGATGTGGACCACCCCGCCTATGGCACCGCGGCCACCGGCGGCACACCTCTCGGCGGCGGCGCCGACTGGATCGGCAGCCTCCCCGTGGAGCTCGGAGTGCTCACGTCCGACTGACCCGAGCCTCCAGAGAACAGACGAGCCCCGGGCCATTGCCCGGGGCTCACTTTTTTGGACCGGTTGGTGTGAAGAGAATCAGTCGAGAGGCTCGGGCTCGATCCGCTCCCCCTCGACCACCGCCGAGACATCCGAGAACCAGACGTGGGCCGACAGAAGCCCATCGCGCCGGTGGTCGAGGTAGATGACCAGCGGTCCCAGCTGCGAGCGCTCATTCCAGGTGAACGAGAGTGGCGGAGTAATCCCACCGCGGTTATAGGTCCACTGGAGAATGTTGCTCTGATCGTCGAGAGAGAGCCGGTAGGTGTCCCCCGGCGTGTAACCCCCCACGTCGCCGTAGGTGATCGTCAAACGCCTCGCCTCCCCGTCGCCGATCGGAAGCGGCTGCATGCCATCGTCGCTCAGAGTGGTGTTCTCATCCCAGACGAGGTGGAAGGGGAAGATCAGCCAATAGCTGTCGTTGATGAACCACTCATCAACCGTGCGCACCGCCGCGGGGGAATCCGGGCCCACCGAGCGATGGTTGAAGGTGAACGGAGTCTCGACGTCGTCGCCGCTCGCCTCATGGAGAGTGACCTGCTCCGACGCCGGCTCCCACTCCCAGGCACGGCGCACCGACACACCGGGCAACTCGGCGTTGAATGTCCAGCGCAGGGATTCCACGGTCTCCCATTGCCCGAGCCCATGGTGCTCGGCGACCTGGCGGGCGAGATCATCGCCCGGCGCGATCACCGTGGCCGCCCCGCAGGCGAGGCACAGATTCGCGAGGATCAGCGGAAGATATCTCATGGTCCCATCCTCCGTGGGGGATTGGCTGGGTCTCTGTGGAGATCTCTTTCCAGCCCCAGAGGTCTCCATTGCCAGAGGATCATGGAGCGTCAACTGCCGGGTCAATCGGCATTGTGGTCACTGCCCTCCGAATGGCCAATGGTCCGCGAGCTCATCCCTCCCTGGGTGCCGGAATGGGAATTCCTGCACCGTCTTGAATGACATGCTCGAGACAGGATCACGGGAGGGACAGGATGATTCTCCGTGGATTCCTCAGCGTCCTCTGCGGACTCTGCGTTTGATCTGTGTTCACAGCCAAGCGGGGTTGAGGATCTGTGAGACCGCGCGACTCCGTTCTCACGGCCCGCGGATGATGACGACCCGGTCGCCGATGCGGCCGGTGGCGACGTTGCCCCGGTGCTGCAGAATCACGAATTCATTGCCCACCCGGCCGGTGGTGACGTTGCCGTGGCGGTGGAGCATGACCGGCTCGTTGCCGATGGTGCCCGTCGTGTGGTTCCCCGTCCCGTGAAGAAGGACCGGCTCATCCCCAAGAGAGCCCATGACGCTGCCGCTGAGCCTTATGAGGTTGCCGACGGCGGCCGTGCGCTCTGCCGGGGGAGGCGGGGATGGGATCTCCAGCAGTGGCGGTGGCTGCGGGATCCGCGGCGGCAGTGAAGGCACGTCCTCAGGTCGTGGTGAGGGCGGAGGAGTCGCAGCCAATTGCGCCGGGGAGAGGGTGAGAGGTGTGACATCGGCCGATGTGGGCGGCGGCGTGTGCCGACACCAGGGCTGGGGCTCCGAGGGGGGCTCGACGCGCGCGCAGGCGAGGAGGGCCAAAAGGGGCGGGATTGCCAAGCAGATCCTCACGGGAGAAGATTGGCACCACGCGGCGCTCCGTGGCAAGGGGACTTCGGGGGAAAGGTGCCCCATGGTGGGCGAGATGGGCGTGGCTCAAATCGGAGGCCCACCGAGATGAGTGAACCGTCACAGTGCTCAGTGCGACGGTCGACACTTGACATTGATGTCCCCGGGATCCATCAGGGCCAGATGCAAGCGCTTGGAGTCTGGGAGGGGCGAGCTGTGGGGCTGTCATGGTGCAATTGCCACCGGGAGCGATTCCGATGATCCCGAAAGAGGTGCAGATCGAGATCCCGGAGGCCACCCTCGAGGCCTGGCAGGAGATCGTCGACATCCTGGCCGACATCATGGGGATCCCGGCCGGTCTGATCATGCAAGTCAGGGAACCTCACATCGAGGTGCTCGTCGCGAGCCACAGCGAGGGCAATCCCTATCATCCCGGCGACAGCGAGGAGTTTTTCGGGTCCGGCCTCTACTGCGAGAGGGTGATCCGCACCCGCGACAGACTCCTCGTCCCCAATGCATTGGTGGATGAGGAGTGGAGAGAGAATCCCGACATCAAGCTCGACATGATCTCCTATCTGGGGTTTCCCATTCTGCTGCCGGACGGAAAACCGTTCGGGACCATCTGCGTTCTCGACAACCGGGAGAACGCATACTCCGACAAGTTCGAAAAGCTCATGGTGAAATTTCGGAATCTCCTGCAGGCGGATCTTGCGATCATCTACATGAACCAGGTGCTGGGCGACCGCAACAGGCGGCTGACAGACTACATGGCCGAGCTCCAGGCCCTGAGAGGGCTTGTGCCGATCTGCGCCCACTGCAAGAGCATCCGCGATGAGAGGGGCGAGTGGCACCCCATTGAGCACTATCTCATCCAGCATCCCGAAGCTGAGTTCAGCCACGGCATCTGCCCCCGATGCATAGAGAGGCATTTCCCCGACTTCGAGGAGGAGCCCTGAACGAAATGTGAGGGGCACAGAGAACCCCCGACGCGCGGCACTGCCCAGATATCCCTCATCATCTCGGAAAAGCGATCATGAGACGCTGGGATCGCTGAGAATGATCCGGCATCCGGATCACGCCAGGGGCAGGGTGATCCAGAAGGTGGCCCCTTGGTCGGAGTTGTTGACCACGCCGATCTCACCGCCCTGCATCTCCATGAGACGCTTGCAGATGTGGAGTCCCAGCCCCGAGCTCTTCTCGCCGGCCGTGGGCTTGTTGCTCAGTCTCGAGAACTTGCCGAAGACCTTGCGGAGATCGTCCTCCGTCAGGCCGGGGCCCTCGTCCGACACCTCCACGCGCGCGCGCTGGTCATCCACGCTGATCCGCACTGCAACGCGGCTGTCGGACGGACTGAACTTGATCGCGTTGCTGATCAGGTTCTGAGCGACCTGTGTGAGTTTCCTGTCATCCGCCTGGACCGGCGGGATCTCTGCGGGGCACTCCTGGTGCACTTCGATCCGCTTGCTGGCCGCATACTCGGCATTGCTCTCCAGCACCGCTTCGAACAGGCGATTCAACGCGAGCGGCGCGCTCGACATCTTCATCCGCCCCGCATCCAGGGTCTGCAGGTCGAGATAGTCGTCGATGATCCCCTGCATCTCCCGCGTGCGCTTCGCGATGGTCTCCAGCACGCCCAGGAGACGCTCGTCCACCGTGGTGCCCACCGGGGCGATTGCGCCGAATGTGCCAGCGGCCAGGCGGATCGCATGGAGAGGGCTTTTCAGATCGTGGCTCGCCACCTGGAAGAAGAACTCACGGGCCTCTTCCAGCTCCACACGGGACGTCACGTCGTTCTGGATGCCGATGAAGTGGGTCAGAATTCCCCCATCGTCGTGGATCGGGGCCAGGTACAGCTCGTTCCAGAAGAGCGATCCATCCTTGCGATAGTTGCGAAGAGTCACAGCGCACTCGCGCTGCTCCCGCATCGCCCTCCGCACCTCATCCAGACCGGGCTGATCGCCTTCGCCCCTGTGCAGAAAACGGCAGTTGCGGCCAAGAACCTCGGCCACTGTGTAACCTGTGATCTGTGTGAAGGCCGGATTCGTGTAGATCAGGGGCATGTCCGGCAATCGGGCATCGGCGATCGTGATGCCGCTGCAGCTCGCGATGATGGCGCGCTCGAGCAGCTGATCGTGCTGGGGATCACCGGCCGCCAAGTGCAGGTGCAGCTCGTCGATCGCTCTGCGAAGTTCGGCGGCGCTCTGGTCAGTGTCACCCATGGTTCAGCGGCTCTCTGCGATCGGATCCCAATGCCGGGGTCTGTGTCTTGTATTCCTTCCCCGGTGTCGGATCAAGGCTTTCCCACAGCGTGAGCCCAGAGATTGGCAGCGACCGCTGGCGCGCACAGCGCGGAATCCCTTGCTGGCCATCTCTGCCGACTCTAAACTCCCCGCGACTCCATTTCGGAAGTGACCGATGACACCGGACGACACAGCGCGCACTCCCCCCGGCGAGGACTTCTTCCCCGTCTCCGTCTGGTGCAGCGGCGGGCGGGCCCGCGCCCCGATGCTCTCCCCGATCACCCCCACCTCGCGCGAGGAGTGGCGCGCCGATCTCGTCCAGATCCGCGACCTGGGCTTCAACTGCGTCCGCACGTGGATCGCCTGGGCTCAGTGCGAGCCGCGCAAGGGCGAATTCCGCTTCGACAATCTGAGGCTGCTCTGCGAGCTGGCCGAGGAGGTCGGCCTCCGCGTCTTTCTCCAGGTCTATGCCGAGTCGACCCCCATGTGGCTCGAGGAGCGCTTCCCTGAGGCGGCCTTCATGACGCAGAGCGGCGAGGTCCTGCGCTCGCAGTCCGTCCCCGGCCTCTGCACCGATCACCCTGGCGTCCAGGGGGCGATGCTCGCCTTCTATCGCGCGGCGGCCGAGGTCGTCCTCACGTTCCCCAGCTTCCACGCATGGGATCTCTGGAGCGAGCCGCACATCGTCAACTGGACGATCCTCAGCCACGTGCCGAACGTGCAGTTCTGCCACTGCGAGAGCACTCAGCGGCGCTTTCGCAATTGGCTGAGAGCGAGATACGAGACGCTCGGTCGGCTCGGTGAGGCATGGGGACGCATCTATCCAAGCTGGGACCATGTCCGCGCCCCGCAGTTCGGAACCATCCTGACCTACACCGACTTCCTCGACTGGAAGGCATTCATCTTCGAGAAGATGGCCGAGGATCTGCATGCCCGCGCTGAGGCGGTGCGCGAGGTCGATCCCGATCACCTGATCACCTCGCACGCCGCTGTGCCCTCCGGGATGACGTCGCCGCTGAGTGAGTGGGGCGGGTACGGCGCGACAGATGACTTCCTCATGGCGCGTGTGGTCGATCGCTATGGCCTCTCGCTCTACCCCAAGCACTCCTTCCCCGATCGCCACTGGGAGGGCTGGAAGATCGACTTCGCTCTCAACTTCGCGCACAGCGCCAATCGGCGAAACGGCGGATTCGTCGTCGGCGAGCTCCAGGCCGGTCACGGAACACGCGGGGTCGTCGTCGGCGACCCCGTGACGCCACACGACACGCGCCGGTGGATGTGGTCATGCATCGCCCGCGGCGCGCGCGCGGTGAACATCTTCGCCTATCACCCCATGACGTCGGGCTACGAGGCGGGGGGGTACGGCCTCATCCACACCGACGGGCGGCTCACAGAGCGCGCGGAGGAGGCGGGACGCATCGCACGCGTCGTCACGCGGCGCATGGAGACCTTCACCGCCTCGCGTCACCGCCGCGCCGAGGTCGCCATCCTCTACAATCCCCTGGCCCAGCTCGTCGGCGGCGAGCAGAGCTGCGGCCCCACCTCCCTGCATCCCGACTCGCTGATCGGCTATCAGCGCGTCTTCGCCCGGCGGGGTGTGCCCGTGGACTTCGTTCACCGCACCGATCTCGAGTGCGGCGAGCTCTCCGGTCATCGCCTGCTCATCGTGCCGCACCCGATCATGCTCACGCGTGAGGCTGCCGAGGGGCTGAGGCGCTTTGTCGAGGAAGGAGGCTTCGCCCTCGCCGAGGCCCGCCTCGCGTGGAACGACGAGCGCGGCTTCACCACCGGCGGGATCCCGGGCATGGGACTCCACGAGGTCTTCGGCGCGCGCGAGAGCGCGGTGACGACCCGCGAGCGCGTCGATCTGCGCTTTGTCGACTCTGACCACCCCGCGCTGAACGGGATCGCCCCCGGCAGCGAATTCACCGGTGCGCACTTCGGAGAGGCCCTCGAGCCGCTCGTCGACTCTGAGACGCTGGCGACCCTCGCGGGTGGCGAGCCTGCCGTCATCGCCTCGCGATGCGGCGAGGGGCAGACGATCCTCGTGGGCAGCTTCCTCGGAGTGGCCCAGCGCCTCTGGCCCGAGGCGACACGGGAGCGGTTCCTCTGGAACCTTCTCGGCTGGGCGGGGGTGAACCCCCCGTTCACCTCATCGCTCGATGATCGGCCCGACACACCGGTCGCGATCCACCTGCACGACCTGCCCGGTGGCCACCTTCTGTTTCTCATCAATCACGGTGAGTCTGCGGAGACGATCACGGTGATCCTGCGCACCGACCGCGAGGGGGACTGCCGGTGCACCGACCTGATCGATGATTCCGCGGGTGAGCTGAGTGCCGCCGAAGGCCGTCTTGCCATTGAGACAGTCATCGCCCCCCGCGACGTGAGAGTCCTGGAGATCTCATTCAATTGACTGGATTTCCTCCAGAGCCCTGAAAGGGCGACCGGTCGTAGCCGGGGGTGCAGCGAAGCCCACCGGAGGTGGGCAAGCGGAACCCCCGGAATGCGCGAGATGAGAGATTCCGCCCTGGAGGGGCGGGGGAATCGTCGCACCCCTCCAGGGCGCGGGATCTTTAAGGAACCGGATCCGGGGGTTCCGTGCTCGTCCGCTGATCGCGGACATAGCACTCCACCCCCGGTTACAACCGAATGCCCCTCCGGGGCAGTGTGAGGAGCACACACCTTTCGCAGATTCATGTGGAGACTTTCCGCCTCTGAGCCGAATGGCGATCAGAAAATCAGCACCGGCTCCGTGTCCACCGGCAGCCAGTCCACCCGGCGCTTCCGCGAGATCGGCGGCAGCGACACCGTCACTGCATAGGGCACCCCGACCTCCGCGCCGCGCTTGGCCGCGAGCCCCGTGTAACAGTGGAGGTAGTTGAACGAGACCTCACCGCGCAGCAGCTGATGTCGGCGGCACGCCTCCACCCAGGTGTCGAAGATCTCCGACACGTCGATCCACAGGTCGGGGTGGTAATCCTCCATGTCCTCCCAGTTCTCGAGATAGTAGAGGCCTCTCATCAGATGCGCGGGCTCCGAGCGCTCGATCCCCGGCAGTGCCGCGAGGAAGCCCCCCTCCATCACGATCGCATAGGTGTTGCGGTGGTCGCGGTGAAACGATCCCCGCCAGTGGGTCAAGACGATGTCGGGACGCAGGCGGCGGATCAGGTCGCACATCTCGTGGATCGTCGTCTCATTGACGTGAAGCTCGCCGTCGGGGTGGTCGAGCACGATGCACTCCTCTGCGCCCATCAGCTCCGCCGCCTCGTTCGCCTCGCGCACGCGCTGCTCGCGGTAGGCGCGGTGATCCATCGACGGGTTGCCCTTCTCCCCCGCTGTCATGTGAAGCATCGTCACACGGTGCCCCACGCGGGCGTACTTCGTCGCCAGCAGGCCACCCGTGATCTCGGCGTCGCCGATGTGCCCGCCGATGACAAGGAGGTGTTTCTTCTCTGCCATGGTCACAGGTCCTTTCTCAGGATCGCGAACCGACGCGTCGCCTCCAGACCGAACCGGTGATAGAAGCGCGCGGCGCCCTCATCCGCCCAGTTGAACCAGACGGTGCGGCCGTCGTTGGCCTTGATGCGGCGGATCGCCTCGAGGAAGAGCTTCGCCCCCAGGCGCTTGCTCCGCACGTCCGCGCGCACGCCGAACGGCCCGAAGTGCTCACCCTCCCACTGGCAATAGCCGACGACCTCGTCGTCCAGCCACGCGAGCAGCACCTCGTCCATCGAGCCGCCCTTCACCTTGCCACGCGCGGCCGTGTTCCAGTCGCCGGGGAACGCCTGGCGCAGGAAGGCGAACAGCGCGTCGACCGTGTCGGGCCGGAGCGTCTCCACGCGCACGCCCTCGCACGTCCCCTCCGCCCACGCCTCGGCGTGGAGACGATCGAAGTCGAGGTCGAGCAGCGAGCCCGACATCCCGATGGGCTCATGATCGACCACGAATCCGTGCTTTTGGAAAAGCGCCATGCCCGCCGAGTAGGCGTCCTTGTCAACCCCTGGGAAGACGTAGCCCGGCGCCGATCCCGTGTTGCCGCAGACCCAGATCGTCTTTGCCCCGCGGCTTCGCAGGTGATCGATGGCCTTCGAAAGCAGAGCCGTCCCGATGCCCTGGCGCCGGTGAGCGGCGTCCGCGAAGATCACCGGGATCCAGCCGCTCTCGTCCTCGGTCCCCATCAGGTCGTTGCCGAGCGTCCGCTTCGACGCGCGGACGAAACCCACGGTCTTCCCCTCGCGCTCCTCCACCCAGGCCCCCTCGCCGGAGATCACGTCGTGGTCGACGTCCGCGAAGAGCCAGCGGGCGAATCGCGCCTCGGTCGTCGTGTCGCGTGGCAGGCATCGGTTCCAGAGGTCGGTGACGGGGGCGAC
>JAFGKF010000086.1 GCA_016928695.1 Candidatus Sumerlaeota bacterium
TGCTCGCCGTTCGGCCTGAGGCTCGCAGACACCGGCTCGCCGCCACGCTGATGGCGATCTCCGAGCGGGCCGCCGCCGAGGCGGGCTATCCCTTCGCCCGCCTCTCGGTGGATGCCGGGAGCGAGTCGCTCGTCGCCTGGTACCGACGCCAGGGGTATGCCATCATCGACGAGCAGTGGATCAAGGCGAGGGGTGTTCCGCTCTGGCGGCGTGTGGCGCACGGCGTCAGGCAGGCGCTGTTCCGCTGATCCCGTTCACTCCCCGATGCCCGTTGTCTCCCCGGGAACGATCACCACGCCGAGGATGTGGAGCCAGGTGCCCGATGGCAGGAGAGACCGGATCCGGACAGCGCGAATCTCCATCGTCTCGGGGAGAGTGAATTCGCCCACGAAGACGCTGTTGTGGAAACGGTGTCCATTGAACTCCCTCGGCGTCTGCCAGGCGATCGGCGCCATGCCATGGCGCATCTGCGACTGGAACGGCGGGTAATCGGACCATGTGTCGGCGGTGTCACGCCCCGCGAGGAGGAGGAGTGTCTCCACCGTTCCCCGCTGGTCGGAGAGGAAGATCTCGGCCACAGCCTGGCTGTGCTCGATCTGGCGGGCACCGCTGAGGTGGCTGAGTATCGCGATGCGCTGGGCGGCACGCCGGAGAGAGACCTCGGTGAAGACCGACGTGGTGCCCTGGAGATCGGCGCTGAGGTGAAGAGCCTCGCTCTGCGCTCCGAACAGACGAAGGCGGTGCTCCTCGGGGATCCCGGGCGGCAGATCGGCGACCTGCGGTGGCTCGGTGTCGGAACTCACCGCCGCAAGATCAACAACAGCGTGCTGGGCGGGATAGCCATTGAACCCGGTGGCGAGGATCAGCTCGGCGCGCTCAGTGGACGTCGGCAACAGGCTGGGAATGTCCACTCGGGTCTCTGTGGTCACGCGCTCCCCCAGTGAGAGTGCCTCGGTGGAGTCGAGTCGCAGCAGCCGCGTCTCCTGCTCTCCCAGTCGCAGGCGGATCTCCAGTCCCTCCGGCGAGTGATGAGTCACGCGCCACGCACACTCCAGGACAAGACTCTGTCCGGGCCGAATGGCAGCGAAGGGCGTCTCCGCCTCGGGGCTCGCAGGGTGGAATCCAATGCGCTCAAACATGCGGCCGGCGATGAAGACCGCTCCCTCAGGCGGTGGGGAAACGCTCTCATCGAATGAGACCGCCTCACCGAAGTGCTCATGGATTCGCTCAGCGTCTTCGACTCGACCGGCGGCGACCAGCGCATCGAGATAGCGCTGAGCCGCCTCGGGGCTCTCGGCCGCGATGACCTGCTCGGGGCTCACCCGGTCCAGCAGCGGACCGAAGAGACCCGCCTGTCCCCATGCCCAGCAGACGGCGTTGATCGCCGCAGGGGTGGGGGAGTCGTGTCGAAGGGCGTCGTCCAGCCGCGTCATCGCCTCCGTGGTCTGGCCCCGCTGTAGGAGAGTGAGTCCCTCGGTGACCTGGATCAGCGTCTCGCCCTGGGGCTGGGGGAAGCGAAGGTTCCTCTCCCTGAGCGCTTCGATCGCCTCCGGCGACCACTCTCTCTCCCAGGGAGCGCGGTCTCGGCTGAGTCTGTCAAAGAGATCGCCTGTGCGGATCCCCTGAACGATGCCGCCGATCGCGAGCAGGGCGATCACGCCGACCATGACTGTCGTCAATGTGGAGAGGAACGCATCGCGCTCCGTTCTCAGCGCGGTCAGACAGCTCGGCAGACTCCATGGCAAAGCGAGGAGCGGTGCCATCGCAAGCCATGCCCAGGGGGGAAGTCGGGTGTCACCCACGAGGTTGATCAGAATCGCCAAGCCCAGGCCCACCCAGGCGAACACGTGTGTGCGCATCGAGATCGCATCTTCCCGCCCGCGCGCAATGGGAAGCAGACCGACCAGTGCCACACAGGTGATGCCGACCATGGAAAGGGCATGTCGTGTTGCATGAGCGGGAGCTGCCAGCCACAGCAGAGTCCCCTCGAACCACAGCAGCAGGCCCGCGAACAGAAGCAGCTCGGAGTTGCGCTTGCTGCGGCGCATGATCCCCAGCCAGAGAAGCGTGGCGATGAACAGGGCAACGAGACGCACGGTCATGGAATGCGTCAGCAGCGGCATCCAGACCAGCGGACTGACAAAGGCCACGAGGAGCAAGACCGCGAGGAGGCGTCTCATGTCAGCGTGCCCCCTCGCCGTGCAGTGAGGGAAGAGACCAGGGCTCGAAGCTCACAGGATCGGGAGTGAGCTTCTCCGGGATTCCCTCCCAGGGGCCCAGCGCCAGGCCGAGATCGCGGTGGTCAGGGATCCCCCAGGTCGAGGGCGACCACGTGCGACTCAGATCGATCTCGAGGAGAACCGTCTCGCCCCGCCACGGCCGCAGATCCAGGGTCACCATCTGCCACAGCGTGTCACGCAGAGTGATCTGACGCAGTGGCTCGCCATCGACGCCCAGTGTCACATCGACGGGCTCCGCTCCCACATCGGGGTGTCCGGCTCGCAGGGGCAACGCCAGGAGAGGCTCCTGCACGTCGAGCGAGATGCGCGCATGGCCACTCGTCCAGACGAAGGGGATGCCGGTCGTGTCGGAGAGGAACAACTCATAGAGCCCCCACCGCTGAGGCAGATCGCGACTCCGCAGAGCCGCTGCCGTGGCACTCACTGCTCCGCTGACCAGAACCACCGCCACCAGGGTGCCCATGGCCCAAGAGACTCTCCGATGGGATCGGAGCTCGGTGCTCTCGACCTCCCCCCGACCACCGATGGGTGCCGCGAGAGCGATGAGGATCCAGAAGACGAGCTGCATCTCGGGGAGGAGGAGCGGATGGCCTGTGAGGCTGGTCAGGAGAAAGCCCACCAGCGCCAGCTTCGCGGTGTGGGAACCATGCCCCGCGACCAGGGCGAAGGCGATGATCAGGACCAGGACAGCCAATCCCGCGAGTCCCGACTCCGCCCAGGTCTGGAGTGGCTGACTGTGGGCGTTCTGGCGCTCCAGCGCATTGTCGGTGGCGCGGTGGGAGTCATAGAGCAGTCGGAATGTCCCGATGCCCTGCCCCCAAAGGGGTTTCACCAGAATCATCGAGTGCGCCACGGCCCAGTGATGTTGTCTTCCGGCAAGTCCCTCCCGCAGCTCGGTGTCACTCGGGTCGGCGTGGAGCCCCAGCGTGTCGAACAGACGCTGCTGAAACAGAGGAGGCGGCTGGTCCGCCACGGGGGGCAGGACGGGCCAGATGAGGGCGATCAGCCAGAGAAAACCGAACACGGCGATCAGAGGTGCGCGGTGGTCACGCCGAGCGGTTTCAGAGGATGCGGAGCGGCGCCAGCCACCGAAAACCCAGGCGAGGATCATCAGCGCTGCGGCCCCCCAGGCCACGCGCGATCCCGTCATCAGGAGAGCGACGGCCAATGCGGCCAGCACCGCCACGCTCAGGGACCTGCGAAGTGGGAAATGGCCTCGCTGACTCCCACCCTCGCGCTGTGTGAGAGCGCCCCCCCCCAGCGGGAGTGCGAGAAGCAGAGCGGCGGTGAGAAAAGTGCCCAGCGAGTTGGGATCGCGCAGAAGGCTTATCACGCGGCTGTCTCTCACCCACGTCAGCATTTCGATCGTCGAATTCTCGAAGGGTATGTGTCTTGGCAGGTGGAGGATGAACTGAAGCACACCGAGAAGCGCCACGCCCACCCCAGCGGCGATCAGCGCCATCATCAGCGTGCGTTGACGCTGGGGACTGTTCATCTGCGATCGGATTGCGGCGAAGAAGAGGAGTCCCATCAGCGCCGCATGGCCCGCTGCCAGGGGATGCAGAGTGTCGAAGTCCGCGGTCATCGACCATCGCCAGGAGCGATCGACCAGTGTTTCCCAGAGTCCTCCAGAGAGGATGGGATTCAGGGAGGCCAATCCGATCACCGTGCCCACCAGAATCACGGCGCCCCAGAGCCAGATCAGAGTTCTCAGGGAGTCGGGCCGCAGAGGCTCATCGCGCGGTGATCGCAGCAGGGTGCGCCATGCCCAGACGAGTCCCGCCACACTGAGCGCCATCGTCAGCGCGGGATAGGGGGGCAGGGAGGACAGCCAGTGATCGGCATGGGGCCGGAGACCGGTGGTGAGAAGGGCCAGCCGCGCTGTGCGGCGGATGTCGATCAGAAGCGGCCAGGCGGCGCACAGGCCCACGGTCAGCGGCCAAGGCGCGACGAGGGCCAGCGCGAGTGTGATTCCCCCCAGCGCGAGGGGGATGACGCACAGTGAGGCGGGATATCCGAGGAACAGCTGGAGATTGATCAGGGTGAGAAGCGTGAGACCGACAAGCGCCACAGCCCACAGCGGGCCTCTCCCTGCAGAGGTGGCGGGAGCCACGGAGCTCATGTCTCCGCTCCGGTGGGATGGCGGCGCCTCAGAAGGGCGAAGGGGTGGCGGCTCGACCCCCAGGCGATCAGCAGAGCGAACACGGTCAGAACCAGGTGCCGTGTGTCGGCGAATCCCGTGTGGATCGACAGCAGCAGGGCGGTCTGGGAATACGCCCAGAGCCAGACCCACAGGACTGTGGGGCGCCGCAGTGCCATCAGATAGAGCCATGCGATGCCCGCCCCGAAGAGCCCCATGAAGACGAACACACCGGGATACCCGAAGTCGACATAGGGAAAACCGAGAATGGTCGGTGTGGTGGAGTGCTCGAGCCCTCTCGCGTAGATCCCGATCCATCCCCGCGGGCCGATCTGGTATCCCGGCAGCAGCGTGTGGAGAGTGGAGAACGTGACAGCTCCCATCTGATAGTCGTATCGGTCAGGGATGTTCTGCATCAGGAGGGTCAGCACCAGAGGCCCCTCGTGCAGCGTGGTCGCCACGGGGGCGAAGGCTTCGAGCGGTCCCCACTTGGCCCCTGTCAGGGAGAGAAACTGCGAGTACCCGCCATATCGTTCCGTTCCCTGAAGCCTGAGCCAGCCGTAGCCCCAGGCAAAGGTCAGCATCACCAGGAAAGCCACCAGGAGGTGGTGGGCCTGGATGGGCTTCACCAGGCGATGGTAGCCGAGGATCGACACGAGAATCATGGTCAGCAGCGGTGTTCGGAACGCCAGAAGCGCCAGCATCAGGGCGACGGCGAGCATCAGGGCGATCCCCCCCCAGCTCAGACGACCCAGCCGCGTCCATCGGTCGAAGTTCCACCACATCACCCCGACCCATCCGAGCTCCGCGAGGAGAAA
>JAFGKF010000087.1 GCA_016928695.1 Candidatus Sumerlaeota bacterium
GCCTGCCCCGGCTCGCCGGGGCAGGCAACCTCTGTCTGACCTCCTCGCCGAGCAAAACTCCAGAGCGGATAGAACATACAAGATCGCGGAGGGCGCGGAGTGATTCAAGTCTCTCTGCGATCTCAGCGCACTCTGCGTTTTGAAACGCGCCATCCTGTCCCTCCCGTGATCCTGTCGCGGGCCTCCAACTCACGCCTGGAGGCGGACAGGTTGGAGAGAGGGGTGAGCCATAGGGCTTGATCGAGATGTGGACTGAAGAGTAGAAGGCGGGGACACCCCACAGCCTGATCCCAATGTCGTGGCTGGCACCACCTGTGGGATCGGATCAATCTGAGAATGAGACAGACCGGCGCATTCACGCTCATCGAGCTTCTGGTGGTCGTGGCGATCATCGCCATCCTCGCCGCCATCGCCCTCCCCAATTTCCTGGAGGCGCAGACGCGGGCCAAGATCAGCCGGGTGAAGTCCGATCTGCGCACGATCGCCGTGGCGCTGGAGCTCTATGCGGTGGATCACAACGCCGTTCCACCGGACTACGATGGCCTGGGCTTCACCGCCGGCCAGGGCGAGTGGCGAACCTATCGGGACCTCACGACCCCGGTCGCCTATTTCACCTTTGCGCCGACGGATCTTTTCAGAGAGGACACGCACGGCCTCACTCCGGGCGGGCATGACTATTTCGAATTCTACGGTCTCAACCCGGCCATGTTTCCCACCTCATTTGCGGTGTGGAGCGAGCGTGGGGTGAAATGGTTCGCCTACAGCTTCGGCCCGGATCGCGACAACGATCGGCTGCCGCTGCTCATCGAAGAGTCGTCGACCCTTCGAATCTACGATCCCACCAACGGCACCGTCTCCTCGGGCGACATCGGGCGGTCGAACATCGGCCCGTATCCCGAGTGAGCGTCTCTGTGCCTCGTCCCCAGCGACTCCCACTCAGCGCACACTCAGAGGACGGAACTGAAGGAGGGGCTTCTCTCCCGCTGCGGTGTTCACTCCCCAGCGGGCCCTCACAGAGAATCTGCCACGCGCCGAAAGTGATGTCCGATCAGTGCGAGTCGCATGGCCACCTGGAATTGGCGAGGTCGGCGGAGAAGGGTTGTGGCGCAGAAGCGCCAGAATGCGAGACGGCCTCGGTGCCAAACTCCCAGGAGCCACAGGGATTTCATCATCCCCTCCAAAGACGATCGCGACATCTTCATTCGGGGTCCCAGGGGGCGAGAGTTGCGAAGGAACGTGCGGGCGCGCTGATAGTACGTCTTCGGCGCATAGAGGCTCTTCACGAGCGATCGATAACCGTTGACCAGGATCTCGCGGTTCATCTTGGGCTCGAAATTGAGCGCTGAGAGATCCATGTTGTCCCCAAGAGCGCCGTTCTCGATGAGACGCCCCTCACGGGCGAGTCTGCTGTGCAGCTTGGTCCCCGGGAGCGCTCCGAGCAGCCCGACCATGGCGGTGACAACTCCCGAGTGCTGAATGAAATCGAACTGACGCCTGAATATGCCGACGTCATCGCTGTCGAATCCCAGGATGAAGCCGCCCATGACCTCGAGGCCGGTGCTCTGGAGCCTCTTGGTCGATTCCACAAGGTCGCGGCGTGTGTTCTGCAATTTGCGGCACTCGATGAGGCTCTCGACGGAGGGTGTCTCGAAGCCGACGAAGATGCGCTTGAATCCTGCCTGGACCATCTGGTGACAGAACCCGATGTCGTCGGCCAGATTCACGGAGGCCTCGGTCACAAAGCCCATTGTGCTGCCTGTGCGCTCGCGCCATGCGATGATCTGGGGGAGCAACTCCTTCGCAGCCCTCTTGTTGCCGATGAAATTGTCGTCGACGATGAAGACCATGTCTCTCCAGCCGGCTTGGCGAAGCGATTCGAGCTCGGCGATCAGCTGCTCGGGAGTCTTGACCCGCGGCAGATGACCGTACATCACCACGATGTCGCAGAACTCGCAGTCAAAGGGGCACCCGCGCGAGAACTGGACGGGCATGGTGAGATAGTGCCTCAGATCGAGCAGGTCCCATCGCGGCGGTGGCACCCCCGTGACATCCGGGCGCACAGGCGAGGAGTAGGTGTGCTTGACCTGGCCGCTCTCCATGTCCCTCACGAGCTCCTCGATCAGATTCTCGGCCTCGCCCAGCACGAAGTGCTGGATGTCCGGGAAATCGGCGTGGCCCGTGGTGACCAGTGGGCCCCCGGCGATGAGCTGTCTCGACAGCTGACGGCAGCGCTCCGCAAGGTCGTGGATGCCCGCCCGGTGCACGATCATTCCACTGACCATCACAAAGTCCGCCCACTCAATTTGACCGTCGGTGAGGCACTCGACATTCATGTCCACCAGTCTGATCTCCCACTCACGGGGCAGCATCGCAGCGACCGTCAGCAGTCCCAGGGGCGGATAGGCTGAGCGCTTGGAGACCAGCCTCAGGACATGCTTGAGGCTCCAGAACGATCCCGGGGACTCCGGATAGACCATGAGAACCTTCATCTAACCGGATGCTCCATGATGCAGTGTGTGATTGGTGGCCGGCGTCACACTCAGCAGGTGCTGAGCGTGATCGGTCGCCTCCAGACTGCCATGCACGAACAGGAGCAGCCTGTGATTGGAAAGCTCGCTCGCGTAGGAGCCTGCGCTGGCCTCTGGAACTCCGAATCGGGTGAGCGCAGTCTCCAACCCCTTTGCCCCTGGAGCCATCGGTTCGCCCGGAGCCGTGGTGAGGGAGTCGGCCACACGTCCAGCAACGAGAAGCGGGCCATCCTCGAAGAACCAGATGCCCCCTCGTCCCGGAATGCCTGAACAGATTTTCTCCCAGGTGTCCCCCTGGGTGCCGCGGTACACGAGTGCATTGCCCATGCGGCAGGTGCCAACGGATTGCGACTCTGCCCATCGATCTCTGCCGAGCAGCGAGAGCGCGCTGCCTTCGAACCCGGCGGACAGCAGCAGAGCCAGAGCCTCGGCCGCTTGACCCGGCGTGGTGTAGATCGAGATACAGATGTGTTCCTCAGCCACAAAGACCCCTTCCGGTCAACATGGGCAGGAACATACAGCCTCCCCCCTGGGGCAGTCTGCCACCTGAGTAGCGGTCACGCAGAGAATTCGGCTGGGATTCGACAGGGCCCCGCTGCTCAGAGCAGGCGCTCGCAGTGCTCTTTCAATTTCGCGAGGTCGTGGACGACAAGTTTTCCATGACTGGTGCTGATCAGGCCCCTCTGTATGAAGTCCTGAAGATGACGATTCACAACGGCCCGCACCGACCCGATCATGCGGGCCATCGCCTCATCGGAGAGCGTGTTGATGAGGGGAGTCGGAGGGGGCTCGCCGATGATCTGCTCGGACTCCGGCGTGGCCTGCTGGATGATCAGCTTTGCCAGCCGTGTGACCGTCTCGGAGAGGGCCAGATCAGCCGAGAGATCCTCGAGCTCACGCATTCGCTGCCCCAGGTGAGGGAGGAACGAGCGGTTGAATGAGGGATGCCGCTCGATCCAGCGCCGGACGGAGGCGATGGGCGCCGTGATGATCTCGAGCGGCTCCACAGCCACAGGCTGCGTTTCGTGATCGTGGCCATCGAGGAGCGCGATCACGTCGAATGCATCGCCCGGCCCCAGGAGGAAGAGTGTCATCTGACGGCCCGTCAGGGGATTCGTGCGCCTGAGCTCAACACGCCCCGAGATGACCACCGTGAAAAGATCCGCGACCTGGGCCGAGGGCAGGTGCCCCCCCTTCGGCCATATCTCCCTCCGATAATCCGCGAGCATTCCCCTCAGGGTCTCCGAGTCCAGATTGGAAAAAAGGACGGAGGTCTTCAACACCTCAACACAGTGTGAATAGAAGGGAGACTCTGGATTCATTTTGAGAGGCTGTGGTCTGCCTGAGCCTGGAATCCCGCAGCGGACAGCGCAAAACCAACTCAGGTCAGTCCATCAGGCACACCCTGCCATCAGGCCATTTACACGTCCAGTGTCTTCGGATGCTCGGCGAGATGCATTCGCTGCTTCCCGTGGACCACATCTTCATCAGCACCAGCGCTCTCCACTTCGACTTGGGGCTCTCGGTGCGCCAGTGCGGCTCACTCAGACAGCTCAGCCACACTCCTGCCAAACTCTGATCTCTCGGCTGGCCCGCTCGTGGGGGCAGCCACGGAGACAGTGATCTCAGACTCAGCGATCTCAGCGTCCTCTGCGCTCAGAAACACCCCATCCCGTCCCTCCCGTGATCCTGTCACAGGCCTCCGATCCACGCCTGGAGATCGAGAGGTGGCCGACAAAATCGACGCATGTTGAACCCCGCAGAGCACTGATTCCACTGGAGTGTGCGTGGAGGTCCGGTCTCATCTCGATTATGTGCTTGACCCGGACAGACGGGTCATGATCCAATAACCGTGACCGATTTGGATCTGTCTCAGCCGCGAACAC
>JAFGKF010000088.1 GCA_016928695.1 Candidatus Sumerlaeota bacterium
CCACAGACACTATGGCGCCGACGCATGGGAATTCCGGCACGATAGGAGGGGAATGCGCCGCCGCATGATGCCGGCGAGGGCGCCGGCGCTCCATCAGTGAAAAATCACCTCGGCAGCCGCGCCAGCTCCTCCATCACCGCCTCGATCAGGGGGCGGAGCGTGTCCACGCCGAAGTCGAATCTCAGCCCCGCGGTATCGAAGAGCTCGGGCAGCGGGCGTGAGCCGCCCAGCGTGAGCGCGGCCCGGTACCGCTCGACCGCGCTGTCGGGATCCTCGCGCCAGTTTTGCCAGAGCTGGAGAGCGCCGATCTGCGCGATGCCGTACTCGATGTAGTAGAAGGGGACCTGGAAGATGTGGAGCTGCCTCTGCCAGCTCAGGCCCATCCAGTCCTCATGCCCCGACCAGTCGAGGGCGAAGCCGAAGCGCTCCTCGAGCGCGAGCCACTTTTCACGGCGCTCCTCGGGTGTGTGCTCGGGATTCAGGTACATCCAGTGCTGGAAGGCATCGACCTGAGCGATCCAGGGGAAGAGGTTGAGCAGCATCTCGAGGTGATGGCGCCGCGCCCGATTCGCCTCCTCCTCGCCGTAGAACTCCTCCAGGGCATCGAGCGACATCATCTCCATCCCCATCGAGGCGACCTCGGCGAACTCCAGCGGAGCGTGGCGGTAGTCGAGCAGCGGGTCCTGGCGGCAGGCCAGCGCGTGGAAGGCGTGCCCGCCCTCGTGCAGCAGGGTGAAGACGTCGCGGTTGGTCCCCGCGGCGTTCATGAAAATGAAGGGCAGCCGGACCTCCGCCAGCGTGGACTGATAGCCGCCGGGGGCCTTCGAGGGGCGGCTGTCGAGGTCGAGCAGCCGCTTGTCGATGAGGACATCGAACTCCTTCGCCAGCGCGGGCGAGACCCGGTCGAACACGCGGCGACAGCCCGCCACGAGCTCATCGGATTTTTTAAACGGACGAAGTGGAGGCCTTCCGAGGGGGTCGGCGGCCAGATCCCAGGGCCGGAGCGTCTCGACGCCCAGTGTCTCCTGACGCTCGCGGGCGAGCTCCCGCGCGGCGGGGACACAGGTCTGCTCGGCCGCGGCGTGGAAGCTCTCGCAGTCGGCTGGGGTGTAGTCGAAGCGGTCGCAGCGGCGGTGCTGATAGTCGCGGAAGTTCTCGAAGTCGGCGTTGAGGGCCATGCGGTGACGCAGCGAGACCATCCGGTTCAGGAGATCGGTCAGAGCCTCGGCATCTTGCATCCGCCGGGCGGTCATCAGCTGCCACGCCTCCTGGCGGAGCGCCCGATCGGTCTCCTCGAGGAACACCTGCATCTGGGGCAGCGTGCGGGTCTCTCCGCGGAACTCCACCGTCTGCGCCCCTGTGATGCGCATGTGCTCGTTGTTCAGCCGCTCCTCGTCCACCTGAAGAGCGACATTCGCCTCGCGGAAGAGCGCCACGGTGTTCTCCGTGCTGCGGTCGTGGACGAGATGCCGCTCGCGGTCGAGCCCCTCGCGGTGAGGCGAGGCGAGATACCTGCGATTCAGCGCATCGAAACGCGGTTTGAGCCGCGGCACGATCTCCGTCACGTGGTGCAGGAAGCGCCTCTCGATCTCCTCGTCGTCGGTGTGGCAGGTGCGCGCGATGTGGCGCCGCGAACCCTCCTCGCTGAGGCAGGCGGCCAGCTCACTGATGTCGAGCAGCCACCGCTCGAGCTCCTCCGGCGATGCGATCTCACGCGCCTCGAGCGCGTCCAGCAGGGGCTCGATCTGATCCCACTGCCCCAGGTCGATGTCCAGGGGCACAGAGCGGCGCGGAAACTCGCCGGGGCGTGTCACGGTGATGGAGTCGGCGCTCTCAGACGGCATGCGTCACCTCGCAGTTTGAGTGGCATGGGAAACGAACCTTGTCCACTTTCACCCTCTTCTCCTCAACTCCCACTCTCCCATTCTCGGGAGAGGGGGATGGGGGGTGAGGGCTGCGGCCCATGTTCAAACACAAGTGCCCTCTCGAATCGAGCGCCGATCTGAGCGGAGGCGCCCACCGGAGGCAAGGGATTTCCCGGCATTGACACTCACCCCATGAATCGGAAACTCTGTGCTCTGGAGATCCGGTGACTGCCCCATGAAGATCGCTCGCCGGCTCATTTTGCCCATCGCCCTGGCCTGGGTGATTCTGGCGTCCCTCTGGTGGCCGACCATCGACCACCCGCTGGGCCGGGACCAGGGTCTGTTCGCCGCGGTGGCCGACGCGCTCCTCGACGGCGGCGTGCTCTACCGCGACGCCTTCGATCTGAAGCCCCCTCTCATCTACTGGCTGTATGAGACCACACTTGTGCTGTGGCACAGCGCATGGGCGATTCGGCTCATGGATCTCGTCCTCCTGGGGCTGACCCTCGGCTTCGCGCTGGCGCTGTTTCCCCGGCGCCGCCAGTGGACCCTTGCCCCCCTGCTCGCGCTGACGTTCGGGCTCTCGCAGTTCTCGCTCGCGAGCCACTGGGACATGGCGGTGCCCGACCAATATCTCGCTCTCCCTGTCCTGGTGGGGCTCTGGCTGAGAAAACAGCACCCCCTCAGCCCCCGGATGCGAATTCTCTGCGGTCTGCTCGCGGGGGTGGCCTTTTGGCTCAAGCTGACCGGCGGCATATACCTGATCTTTTTCCTTCTGCTCGACGGCAGAGATGCGTGGCGGCGTGGCTCCCGCAGCCTCGGCCGCCTCCCCCTCTGGTGGGGTCAGACTATCCTCGGATTCCTCATCGCCGTGGTCGCCGTTCTCGCCCATTTTGCCCTGCACGGGGCTCTCCGCGATCTCTGGGAGGCGGCGTTTGTCTACCCCGTGCACTACGCGGGCTATCAGGCCGAGCAGAGCGGCGACCTCTGGATCGCGGGATACAACGTCACCCACGCCTGGCGCGGGATTTCGATCTTCGCTCGACACTTTCCACTGCTCGTCTGGCCGCCGCTCGCGTTCGGCGTCCTGTGTCTCATCCGGCGGCGATGGATCGCCCCCACCATCTGGCTCGCGCTGGCGCTCGCGCTCCTCTCCATCGCCGTCCAGCGGAAGTTCTTCCTCAACCACTTCGGCGCGGTCTCGATCTGGCTGGCACTGCTCACCGCGCTGCTCTTCGAGACCCTGGGGAGATTGGCCCGCGTGGGGTGCCGCCGTCGCCACCGCCTCCCATCTGCTGTCATTGCCTGGCCGGTGGGTCTGATTCTGATTCTGAGCCTCGCCGTGTTCTCGAGCGTCTTCCCCGAGCGGCTGCGCGACCTCAGGGCCTGGTGGGAGCTCGACCGCACCGATCCCGCCTCGATGGCCCAGTGGGAGCGCCGCTTCGGCACGTACAATCTCGGGGACTATTCCCACCGCGCCAACATGCTGGTGGCCGATTACATCGCGGACATCACCGAGCCCGGGGATCGCATCTTCATCTGGGGTTTCGAGCCCGCCGTCTATTTCCACGCCGACCGGCGTTCACCGAGCCGCTTCCTGATCAGCGCCCCCCTTGTCGATCCCCCCCCTGGCACCTCATGGCGCGAGGAGTTCATGGCCGATCTCGAGGCAAATCCGCCAGCGGTCATCTGCACCCTGAGCCAGGACGACCAGTGGTATCTCCACGGCGTCCACGGCGACTCGACGCAGACGCTGATCGAATCATTCCCCGAGTTCGCCCAGTGGATCATGGCGAACTTCACCCCCGACGTTCAGATCGAGCACTTCGCGGTGTGGCGGCGCTGATCCATGCAGATTGAATGCATCCCATTCCCCCTGCAGGAGTCAGTGACGCCCATGACACGCGGGATGGGTCCCTGGCCCCGGAAGGGTCACCGGTCATAGCCGGCCTCCTGCGCGCCTCAGCGCTTCGGCGGCGGCGCGGGGTGGATCGCATTGTCCGCGATCAGCGGACAGGCGCGAAACCCCCGGAAAGCGTGACAAAGGACATTCGCCCTGGAGGGGCGGAGCAATCGTTGCACCCCTCCAGGGCGCGGATTCTCTATTCTCTCGGATCCGGGGGTTCCGCCCTTGTCCGCCTTTGGCGAACTTCGGGCTGCACCCCCGGCTACGACCGGTCACCCCTTCGGGCTGTGGGAACGGTGCAATCAATCGACAGGAACAGATGACCAGCGATTGAATCAGCCTTCACTCTCACGTGTACCAGTCGATCAGCTTCTTGAATGTCTCCAGAAGCCGAAAGAAGAGGTTCGTCTTGCCATAGGGGTGCGTCTCGTGGTCGCGGATGCCGTGGCAGACGAGCCCCACACCGGTCGAGTAGATCGGGCTGGTGATGACGCCGCTCATCCCCTTGATCCCCGTCGGCGTGCCGATGCTGGCGGGCGCCCCGAAGACCTTCCGGGCGACCTCCGGGATCCCCTCCATCAGCGACGATCCCCCCGTCATCACGACGCCCGCGATCAGGCTCCGGCTGTACTGCGTGCGGTCGACCTGCTGCTTGGCGAGGTTGAGGATCTCCTCCGTCCGCGACTGGATCACCTCGGCGAGGAAGCGGCGGGAGCGGTTCGCCCCCTCGGGATCGATGAACCCGGGCGACTCGATCTCCTCGTCGCCCGAGACCAGCGGGGCGAAGGCGCAGCCGAACTTCTTCTTCACGTTCTCCGCGTCGTAGCGGCTCATGCGCAGCAACGCGCTGATGTCCTGCGTGATGTTGTCACCGCCGAAGGGGACGACCCCCGAGTACTTGATCGAGCCGTTGCTGTAGATCGCGAGATCGGTCGTCCCCCCGCCCATGTCGATCAGGAGAACGCCCAGGTCGCGCTGGCTGTCGCTGAGAACGGCGAGCGAAGACGCCAGGCTCTCGAGCAGGACGCTCGCCGTGCGGAACCCCGCCTGGTTCACGCAGCGGATGATGTTCTGCGCGCTGGTGACGGCCGCCGTCACGACGTGGCAGTGGACCTCCAGGCGCGAGGCGGCGAGCCCGACGGGATTTTGAATCCCCCCCTGGTCGTCGACGATGTACTCCTGGGGAATGCAGTGGAGCAGCTCGCGGTCGATCCGCATCGACGCCCCCTTCGCCTTCTCCAGCACCTTGGCCACATCGCTCTCGGCGATGCCGCGCGAGGGGCTGCTGATCTCGACGATGGCGCGCGAATTCTCGCTGGTGATGTGCCCCCCCGCGATGCCGACGTGCACCTCGCGGACCGGGACGTCGGCCATCTCCTCGGCCTTCGCCACCGCCTTCTGGATGGAGTCGACCGTGGTGTCGATGTCGATGACGATCCCCTTGCGCAGCCCGAGCGAGGGCACGGACCCGATGCCGTGGATCGTCAGGTCACCCCCCTCGGTCAGCTGGCCGATGATGGCGCAGATCTTGGTCGTGCCGATGTCCAGCCCGGTGACGTATTTCCGGCGGCGCCTGCGTTTGGGCCTCTGATCTTCCTCCCCAGAGGTGGTCTTGACTGCGGTCACTGGGGCTTTCCCTCTCTCTGTCACACTGAGCATCTGTCTCCTCCCGGGCTGACTCTGTCACCTCGACGCCGAGAGCCCGATGTCTCGACGGCGGTACACGAGATGGTCGTCCAGGCGCAAGTCGAGAAGTGCGAGCTCGGTCAGGTCACTCTCGATCTCGCGCGTGAACGTGAGAAGAACCGGCAGCTGCTCCTCCGGCGGGCGCGTGCCGAGACGCACCACGGTCTCGCCCATCAGATGAGCCGTCACATCCCCGGTCGGATCGATGTGCAGCTCCGACAGGTCGCGGTGCATCCGGGGACTGTGGAACTCGATGGCCGCGAGCCAGTCGAGCAGCCGGTGGGCATCGGGGTCGGTCATGCGCTGACCGTAGACCAGAACGCTCGCGTCCAGCCCCGACAGAACGGGGAGATTCTCCGCCATGACAGCCCGTGGGCTCTGCTCGATGACCCAGCCCTCACGGTCGACCAGCATCAGGCGCGACCCCGCGACGGTGGCGAAGGGGCGGCGCTCCTGAGCCCTGACCTCGAGTGCATCGGGCCAGCGGCGGCGCACAGAGATCGACTCGGGCTCCAGGCGCGGATGCTGGAGAAGGCGCGAGCGGACAACGCGTGGCGAGATCTGGAACAGGGTGAGGCCCCGCTCGGAGAGGTCGACCATCAGGGCGCGCATCTCGGACTCAATCGCGGGGCTCACCCCCTCGACCGTGATCTCCCGAAGTCGGAAGAAGTCCGAGTGGGTGAACTTCCAGAGGTGATATCCCCCGAATCCCGCGCCGCCCAGGGCGGCGAGGATGAGCATCATCAGGCAGAGCGCCCGCAGCGGACCCCACATCCCCTCGCCAAAGCGTCGGCGAACGGGGCGTGCGCCACGGCGGCGGCGAACATGCTGGTTGCGAGGAGTCATGACGCGGCCTCCACAGTGTCGGGATCCACGAGGATCACCTCGGTGCGGAGCTCGATGCCCCGCGACTCGCGCACCCGCTGCCTCACCTGCTCGATCAGGGCCACCACGTCCTCCGGAGTCGCATCCCCGTCATTGATCAGGAAATTCGCATGGGCCGGGCTCACCCGCGCCTCGCCCACCGCGAAGCCCTTGAGACCCAGCTCGTCGATCAGACGGCCCGCGAAATCCCCGCTCGGGTTGCGGAACACGCACCCCGACGAGTGATCGCCGTAGGGCTGGCCCCGCCGCGCCGCGCGGAACTCCGCCATGCGGGCCCGGATTGCATCCGGTTCCCCGGGCTCGAGCCGCAGCTCGATCTCGGTCACCACCAGATCTCGGAGGTTCGAGTCGCGATATTCGAAGTGAAGATCGCCCCGCTCCAGGCAGACCGGCTCACCCGCGCGCGTCAGGCCGAGCACGCGCTCAACGCTGTCGCCCATCGCCTCGCCCCGGGCGCCGGCATTGCCGACGACCGCGCCTCCGACGGTCCCCGGGATGCCCACCGCCCACTCGAGCCCCATCAGGCCCTGGCGCAGGGCGAACTGGAGCACGGTGGTCAGGTTCGTGGCCGCCCCCGTGCGAAGGCGCCCGCCTCTGGGCTCCCCGATCGACTCGATAAAGTCGAACCCCTCCCCCAGGCGGATGATGGCGGGCTGGACCTCGCGGCGGGTGAAGATCGTGTTCGACCCACCCCCCAGCAGGATGAAGGGCTCATGTTCACGCGCGAGATCGCGCAGAAGTCCCTGGAGCGAGTCGCTGTCCGGCGCCGTGATCACCAGCCGCGCCACCCCCGGCGTCGCCATGGTCGTCAGCGTGGAGAGATCCACATTCTCGGCGCGGGAAGGCGTGGGAATGGTCATCATGCGCTCACTCCCGCTGCGCCTCGGCCGGGCTGCGCTGGGCGAGCACGGCCAACAGCGCCTCGCCCGCCTCGACGATGTTCCCCGCCCCGAGGGTCAGGACCCAGTCGCCCGGCTGCACGATCGCGTCGAGGCGCTCCACCACCTCCGAGAGCGTGGGCAGGAAGGCCCGCGTCTGGGGTCGGTCCTTCGGGAGCGCATCGAAGATCTTCCGGCCGTTGATTCCCGGGATCGGCTCCTCGCCCGCGGCGTAGATCTCGGTCAGCAGAAGCACGTCGCTCCCCTCGGCCAGCGCCTCGGCGAACTCCCGCCACAGGTCGCGCGTCCGCGAATAGCGGTGGGGCTGGAAGGCCACCACGAGCCGCCCGGAGTGCACCGACCGCGCGGCACGCAGCGTCTCGCGGATCTCGGTCGGGTGGTGCGCGTAATCGTCGATGACCGTCACGCCGCCCTCGGCCCCTTTGTGCTGGAAGCGGCGGCTGACGCCCGGGAACCGCCCCAGCGCTCGGCTCACCGCCTCGAGATCGACCCCGAGCCGGTGGCTCAGAGCCACGACCGACGTGGCATTGAGCACGTTGTGATGTCCGGGGACCTGCAGCGTGACCTCGCAGAGCGGCGCGCCCCCCTTCGTCGTCACGGTGAAGTGCGTCCCCTCCGGCGACTGGCGGATGTCCCGAATTCCATAGTCCGCCTGCGCGTTCGTCGCCGAGTAGGTCCACACGCGGCAGGGGAGCTCGGTGCGCAGCGCGGCGAGGTTCGGGTCGTCGTGCCAGACGATCGCCCCGCCCCCAGGTCGCACCTGCCGGAGGAACTGCCCGAAGGTCTCCAGCTGATGCTCAGGGCTGCGGTAGTTCTCCATGTGATCGAAGTCGATGTTCGTCACGATCGCCCACAGCGGATGCATCCGGACCAGCGAACCGTCGCTCTCATCCGCCTCGGCCACCGTGTGCGTGCCATGGCCGACCTTCGCCGTCCCGCCGTACTCGGGCAGGATGCCCCCCACCAGGACCGTCGGATCCAACCCCGCGCCGTCGAGCGCCACGGCCGCCATCCCCGTCGTCGTCGTCTTGCCGTGCGTCCCGGCGATCGCGATGCCGTCCGACGCGTCCACGATGGCGGCCAGCGCCTCGGCGCGGTGCCAGATCGGAAGCCCCCGGCGCTCGGCCTCCGCCCGCTCGGGGTTGGTGGAGCGGATCGCGGTGGAGACGACACAGACCTCGGCGTCCCCCACGTGCTTCGCATCGTGACCGATCATCACGTGCACGCCCTGCTTTTGGAGATGACGAGTGATCGCGCTCTCGGCAGCGTCGGAGCCTGAGACGTGGTATCCGCGCATGGCGAACACCCACGCGATCGCGCTCATGCCGACGCCCCCGACGCCGACGAAGTGGTAGGACTGAGGTGCCGTTTGAACCGGCAAGGGTGGGCTCCTCCAAAGGATGCCATGGGGTGCGGGGAACGGTATTACAGCGCGTCGCAGGTCACAGGGCCAAGGACTTCGCCACCGCCCGCCGGGTTCGGAGCTCTTCTCTCGCGGGGGCTTCCCGAAATCAAGTGAATAGTGACGTCAACCCCTGAAAATGCACACTTTCTGCATTTTTTCGACTCCGTCCTCTCCTGTGTAGGGGCACAGCATGCTGTGCCCGCGGGCGCAGCGTGCTGCGCCCCTACAGAGAGACAGAATCGCTCTCTGCGTCCTCAGCGCTCTCCGCGCGATATTCTCCCCCTTCATCGCCAAACAGCGCCCTCGGAAATCTCACCAGAAGACAGTTGATGATACACAAAGGCGGGAGGATCGGTCATGCCGGAGACCGAGTTGAGATAGTCAATCCGAACCCAACCAGCGCTGCCGTCGCCACCCTGATAATACCCTCCGCTTCCACCACGGGACGTCACGGATCCTGTGGATAGAATCACCAGATCACCGGCCTGCAGAGAGAGACTCCCACCGGAACCCCCTCCTCCAGCAGAGCCAGATCCATCGTGATAAACCACACGGTCCTGGCCGGGATTCGCATCGCATGAGACAGAGCCCCCGATGATCACAGATGAGGCGGCCAATGCGCACACTCCTCCCCCCATTCCGCCAGTTCCGCCGCGTCTAGGCCAATGGACTGAAAAAGCACCACCGCCCCCCCCTCCACTTCCCATGTTCAAGACCGCAAGGTTTGGCCACCCATAGGCTTCACCCGGCACGCCAAAATTGGACGATGTCCCTGGCTGACCACTCCACTGATGTCCCGCTCCTCCTCCGCCACCATAATCGCGACCACTTCCACCACCACCGCCGTTTGCGCTCCGTGACTGCAGGTTCGGGCCCAGCGGACTGGCACCTGCTTCGCCCATTTCACGAGGAAAGTAGTAAGTTCCATACAGCGCCCCTTTGCCACCGATGTATCCTCGCCCATCCACTGTGACCGTCCCACCCTCCTCCACCGTGAACGCGCCCGTGCAGCGCAGAGCCAAAACCCCACCCCTCGGATTCGCCATCCCTCCAAATGCCGGAACAGTGAGCACACCCCCACTCTCAACCGTCACATCAGTGAACTGCGGCACCTCGAGCACCTGGTGAGCTTGGCCGGGATTGAGGGGATAGGGGTGACCCAATGGAGTGTCGAGGCTCAGGTCGGCTCCGGAGATTCCCGCGAGGTGCCGGAACTCATGCGTTCCTCCCCCACCGCCGGGATCGAACATCGTGACGATCAGGATCTCATCACCGACCGCGAATCCAACTGACGAGGCCACGGTGATCTGAGTCGCCCCGGCTGAGGCGGGTGCCGCCAGCGCTGTGCGGGCGGCAGCGAGAAACACCTCGCCGCTGACGACCAATGGGCCATCGTGCCCATCGCCGAAATCGATCTGGGAAAAGGCGGGGGATATCCCCAAAAGGGCCAAGAGGAAAACCAGGGTGCATCGCATGGGAGTCCATCCTCGTGG
>JAFGKF010000089.1 GCA_016928695.1 Candidatus Sumerlaeota bacterium
CAGGTGCTGACGAACCGGATCGACTTCGGAATGGATGTGCAGGCCGCAGGCGCGGCCCCGCGCTGGAGGCACGAGGGTTCATCGGACGTCGATGGCCACGCGATGCGCGACGGGGGCGAAGTGTTTCTGGAGCCAGGCTTCAGCGTGGTGGCCGTCGACGGCCTCCGAATCCGAGGGCACCGTTTTTCGGATGCGCCCCAGGTCTTCGGGGGGTATCAGGGGATCGAGATCGACCACGCGCGCGGCGTGCTGCTCGGCGGCTCCGATCCCCGCCGGGATGGCTGCGCGATGGGGTGATCGAATGGAATCCTCCGATGAAAGGAGAGCACCCGATGAATCGACGGCATCTGACAAGAGGGATCAGCGCTCTGATCATCGCCCTCATGGGCCTGCCTCTGGCATGGGCGCAGCCTGTGGGGGAGGTGCAGCAGGCCTCCTCTGAGGCCCTTGCCGCGAGCGCGGAGATCGCGTTCCAGGCCGCGGGGGATGACTTCCTTTTGGCCCAGGGAAACATGGGAGAGATGGAGGATCCCACGCTGTGGGTACAGATTCTCGCGAGTCGTGATCTCATGACGGCGGCCCGTGCCTCGGAGGAGTGGCTGATCGTCATCGACCAGAGCCAGAGAATCGGCACCGATGTGCAGACTCTTCTGCAGCGCTTGGCGGGTCAGGCTGAGGCCAGCCTCGTGCAGATGCGAGCCGATATGCAGGCATTCGAGATGCTCGGGGCGGAGACCCATGCACCTTCCCTGGTGGAGGAGAGCCGCAGCTGTCTGCACGATGTGGAGTCGCTGATCAACCAGAGACAATATCGCCTGGCGATCGCCACGGCGAACGTGGGTCTGGAGCGAATCGAGCAGACGGTGGTGGGGTCCAAGCGGAGCCTGGCCAATCAGGGGATCAGCGAGATCGAAGATCTGATCGCGCAGATCGTCAATGCCGGCGGGGACAGCCGGATGACGGAGCGATACCGCGCACTGACAGAGGGCTTTGAGGATCTGCTCACCCACTTTTACAACTGCGAGTTTGATGAGGTTCTCCCCGGGATCGAGGAGCTGCGCCCCGTGGCTGAGCAAATGCTCAGCGACCTGCAATCAGAACAGCCCTGATGCTCACCGCTCCCCCAGGCACCACGCCTGAAAGTTCCGCGTCGCGCGGACATAGGCGACGAGGCAGACGATCCCCTTGACCGCCCAGTAGATCGCCGCGATGCGGATCAGATTCGGCCAGTCGAAGTCCGCCACCGCGCCGAGCGACTGCTGCGCCCGCGGCACCCACTCCCACCCCGTCTCGAACCACGCGATCCAGAGTGCGCCCAGCAGACCCGGCCAGATGAGAAGGAGTGTCACCAGCATCGCCGTGACCATCGACGTGAGGCTGCGGAAGCGCAGCGCGATGACGACGGCCAGGAGCGTGTTGGTGAGCGACGCCAGCGTGATCAGCCCCAGCGTCGCGCCGAAGAAGAACAGCATGATGCCCGTAGCGCCGAGCCCGAAGTCGGGCAGCGCGCCCTCGAACACCCAGGCGAGGATCGGGCCGTGCCGGTGCCAGCTCAGCGCCATCAGCGGCCAGGCGACCCCGAGCATCACCAGCGCGGGCGCCGCGGCGTCGAGCCAGAGGCCGTGGAAGAGCTGGGGCGGCCTCAGCGGCGTCATCAGCCAATGGACCCAGGTCGCCTTTTGCCGGTGGTTGAGGCAGACGGCCATCGCGCGCCACGCGGGCCACCACGAGGCGAGAAATCCGATGACCAGCAGCACATAGCGCCACCGCATCACCTCGTAGTGCCGCATCATGCGGTCGAAGCCAAAGGCGATCGCGAGCCCGAACAGCGCGCCCCAGACGAAGGGGTGGCGGAGGCTCTTCCACCTGAGCGGCACCGCCCAGGCGTGAAGCAGCAGTGGATTGATCTGAAACCGCGCGCGAGGCAGCGAGGGAAGCGGGTGTGCAGTGGATGTGGCCATGGTCAGATCCCCTGGGACTGAAGATACTCGATGAACACCCGGACCTGCTGCTCCAGCGTCTGGAGGGCCAGCGCGCGCTCCTCGATGGTCGGGGGATCCTGCGTCGGCCACTGCTCGCGGACCAGGAGGTCGTTGGCATCGAAGCAGAGCACATGGCTCCCGTCCGCCAGTCTGACGCGCTGCGTCTCCGCGCGCTGCGAGGCCTGCTCGACCTCGGTCTCCTCCTCAGGTGTCAGCTTCTGCTGCCAGTCCGCCACGCGATCCCGTGGGTCATCTTCGATGTGCCGCCACTCGCCGAGGTGCCTCTCCAGGCACTGGGCCCAGGCGCGTTCGGACGAGAAGTCGTCGCCGCTCATCAGGTTGAAACCAACGCCGCGCTCGGGATCCCAGCCCTCGGCGCGGAGTCCCGGCGCGAGCGCGGTGTTCCGCTCCACCAGATCGTATCCCGCCTCCGCGAACAGGCGGCGGATCAGTGCCTCTGCGGCGTCGGGTGCGATGGTCTCGACGGTCGTGGGTCCCACAGGCCCCACGATGTCGCCCATCAGCTCGAAACGCGTGCCCTGGCCCGATCCGAACGCCAAGCCCTGCGCCCCCACACCGCCCGCGGTGATTGTGGCCAGCGTCGCGGCCAGCGGCCGGCTCGCACGCGAGCGATAGGGGAGCTGTGCCAGCTCCTCGGCGGAGAAGTCCGCGACCACGGGAAAGCGCGGTGCACGGGGGCTTGGGCTGGGTTGAATCTTGAAGGGGGTCATCACTTGATCACCTGTTGAGCGGTCAGTGAAATGATCCTCCTCCTGTGTAGGGGCGCAGCACGCTGCGCCCTCCAGAGACGTATAAATCCCCGGGCGCAGCGTGCTGCGCCCCCACAGAGATGCCGCTCCCCGGTGCGAATGGGGATGAGTGCAGTTCTGGATGCGCTGCGCGAGGCCATGTCAGATCCCCTGGCTCCTGAGATACACGATGAACTCCCTCACCTGGGCCTCCAGGCGCTGAAGCGCGAGCGCCCGCTCACCGATGGTGGTTTGGGGGAGTGTCTGCCAAGCCGCTGCCTCTCGCACAGAGAGATCCTCGGGGCTCAGGCAGAGCACGTGCCCCCCATCGAAGGATTCGACGTGCCCCTCAATGGCATGGCTCGACAGATGCGCCACCTCGTACTGCTGCTCGGCGGAGAGGGGCTTCTCCCACTCCTCGAGATCGTCACGTGGATCCGAGGCGAGATGACGGTCCTCGCCGAGCGTCTCCTCCAGGAAGTGCGCCCAGGCCTGATCGCTCGGGAGATCCTCGGCGCTGAGTATCGCAAAGCCCACATGCCGCTCCGGGTCCCAGGCCTCCGCCTCGAGATCCTCCGCGACCGCCACGTCCTCGTCATGGAGCGTGTAGCCCTCCTCGGCGAACACGCGGGCGATCAGGGCCTCGGCGGCCTCGGGATCGATCAGCTCCATCACGGTGGGGCCGACGGGCATCGCGACCACCCCGAGCAGCTGAGGAGTGCTGCTCTGATTCGATCCGAAGTTCATCCCCTGGGCCCCGACTCCCCCCACGCCCATGGCGGCCATCGCCATCGCCAGGGGGCGACTCACGCGGGATCGGAAGGGATGATGCACGAGTGCCTCGCTGGGAAAATCCGCGACCATCGGGAAACGTGGTGATGTGGTGTGCCGGACAGATTGAATGGTGAATGGGCTCATCATCTGATCACCTGTTGGGTGTTGAGTGGAATGATCTTCCTCCTGTGTGGGGGCGCAGCACGCTGCGCCCCCCAGAGGCGGACAAATCCCCGGGCGCAGCATGCTGCGCCCCTACAGTGGAGATGAGTGCAGCCATGGATGAGAGGCGCAGGGACATCTCAGATTCCCTGCCTCTGCAGGTACTCGATGTACTCGACCACCTGCCGCTCCAGGCGCTGGAGCGCCTCCGCACGCTGCTCGATGGTGGAGGGATTGCCAGGGGTCGCGGCCATGCCCGATGGCATATATCCGCCTGTGATCAACACGGGCGAGATCGAGAACGTTGATGTCGCACTCTCCAGGGAGACCGTCATCTGGGAGCTCTCCCCCGGCTGGGGTGCAAGGCGAGGGGGATCGCTGGTGGGTGGATTGAACGGCCCGGTGGAAGTGGTCGGCACCACAAGGTGACGCGGGTCGAGGACCATGAGATGGCCCTCATCCTCGGGGGCCGTGCCGGACCGGTGTCGCTCCGTGCGGTGGATGACAGTCTCCACCTCCATTCGCTCCTTCTCACTGACCGACTGGAGCCAGTTGGCGATGCGGTCACGGGGATCGTTGGGGACGTGCTCGAACTCCCCCAGGGTGCGCTGGAGATAGTACGCCCACGCGAGCTCGGTGGAGAAATCCTCGGCCCCCAGCATCGCGACGCCCACGTGCCGCGCGCGGTCCCAGCGCTCCGCCTCTAAACCCTCAGCCACTTCGACGTCTCGCTGGCGCAGCGCGTACCCGTGCTCGGCGAACACGCGGGCGATCAGGGCTTGGGCGGCCGCGGGGTCGATGGTCTCCACAATGGTGGGTCCCACGGGGATGGCCATGCCACCCGCCAGCTGGAACGACGTGTCCTGATTGGAGCCGAGATTCAGCCCCTGCGCCCCCAGTCCGCCCACGCCCAGAGCGGCCAGCGCCATGGCGAGGGGTCGGCTCACATGGGTGCGATAGGGTTGCGAATTCAGATCGCTCTCGGTGAAAGCATCGCGCAGGGGGAAGCGCGGTGCGTGCATTCGGGGAACAGGTTGAATGGTGAAATCGCTCATCGGTGCTCACTCCTTGCCCGTGGCGAAGGCCACGGATTCATCGGGCAGGTTCGCGATCGCCTCGTCGACGGCGTCGAGGCTGATGCCGCGCTGCTCCGCCCAGTGCTCGAGCGTCTCCTCGAGGTGGCTCAGCACCGGGTACGCTCGGTTGTAGAACTTGTGCAGGAAGAGGCGGTTGCGCTCCTTCCACAGTGTGTTGCCGACCCAGTCGGCGATGGGCATCAGCATCCGCTCGTGCTCGCAGACAACCGGTGAGACGCGGTCGATCCTCCCCGTTGTGCGCATGTTGAGGCAGGCGCACCAGTGGCTGCAGCGGTCAGTCAGCGCACAGCCCTCGCACGAGGGCTTGGGCCGCTGCATGCGGCAGGCGAGCCCGGCGAGCTTTTCCTCATCCAGCCCACTCCACACGTCGCCGACCCGGTGCTCCTCTCTGTCGTCCGCCCCCACGAACGACACGCAGGGGTACATCCGGCCTGAGGGCGCGACCGAGACCTGACCGCGCCCGACCGAGCAGCGCTGATGCGCGAGCGTCTCGCCCTGGATGTACGAGTGGATCTTGGAGTCGAAGCAGTTGAGAAAGAACTTCTCGCCGCGCCGCATCCTGGCGACGTAGAGCTCCGCGAGCCGGCGATACTGACGCCTCAGCTCACGGAAGGAGCGCCGGTCCCACTCCGCCTCGTGCTGCACCTGGAGGTGGAGGTATCGGAACCTGAGGCCGAACAGCCACTCCACGCTCTCCGCGAGCCATCGGACGCTCTTCGGCGTGACGACGAGCGTCACCTGCGCATACGGGTTCTCCCGCCGGATGAGCCGGAGTCTGGGCTCCAGGCGATCCCATGTGCCACGCCCCAGGGCATCGCAGCGCGAGGCGTCGTGAGCCTCCCGAACTCCGTCGCACGAGACCGAGATCAGGATCTCGTGGCGGTTGGCGAACTCCAGAAACGCCTCGTCGACCAGCAGACCGTTGGTGATCACCTTGAAGAAAAATGGCCGCCTCGTCTCGGCGCGCAGTCGCTGGCTGTGCTCGACGCATCGCTCCAGCGTGTCGCGCCGCACCAGAGGCTCGCCCCCGAAGAAGACGATGTCGATCTCCTCGCCGGGTGGCGTGGTCTCATGCGACCAGTCGATGGCGCGGATCGCCACCTTCTCGGACATGTGGCCGCGGGGGAACTTCTCGCCCGTGTAGCAGTAGGTGCATCGGAGGTTGCACGCGTGGGTCAGGTGAAGGGTCAGATGCATGGTGGTCCTCTCGATCGGTGAGATGACGCCTGGGCCCGATGAACTGTTGACCCACGAAATGAGAATTGGGTTGGGTGGTCGGGAGAGGAGACGTGAGGCAGAATCCCCTTTGACAGAGCGCCTCGTCTTCCCCTCAGATGGGCGCCGAAATGCCCCCACTGCGTCTGACAATCGCGCTGGTCGCTGTGTTCCCACTTTTCTCGTGCGCCACGCTGCGCCCCGGTGAGGCGCAGCTCGCCAAGTCGCACGAGACCGACAATCCCAGGCGCCTCGTGACGCTCAACGCCGACGACTTCGAGCGGGCGCGCGGGATTCTCCCCATCGCGGACGACCTCTCGCTCGTCAGCGAGGATGAGGAGGCGCGCACGGTGA
The DNA here is from genome assembly GCA_016928695.1 of Candidatus Sumerlaeota bacterium. GTDB lineage: Bacteria > Sumerlaeota > Sumerlaeia > JABWBI01 > JABWBI01 > JAFGKF01. The sequence goes on from JAFGKF010000089.1 coordinate 6,334, forward strand.
CGGCCCTGACCTTCGCGGTGCAGGCCGAGTGGCTGCGCACGGCGGGGATCAAGGTCCTCGAGGAGAGGACGCAGATCCCCCGCGACCTCATCGATGACTCCTACCAGGCCCGCCGGGGTTTGCCCCCCGTGCGCGACGAGCGGGGGCGGCTGCGCACCGACGACGGCTACCACGACGCCGCCATGGTCGAGGCGCTGCTCCGGGCCTTCGCCGAGGACTGTCCCGAGATCACCCGTCTTTATGAGATCGGGCGCTCATGGCAGGGGCGCCCCGTGCTGGCGATGCTCATCACCGACCACCCCGACATCCAGGAGGATGAGCCGGCCCTTCTCTTCAACGGCGCGCACCACGGCAGCGAGCTGCTCAGCGTCGAGCCCGTCCTCGACATCATCGAGCAGCTGGCGCGCGGATACGAGGAGGGAGACGAGCGGGTGCGGCGCTGGGTCGAGGGCCACGAGATCTGGTGCGTGCCCGTCGTCAACCCCGATGGGCTCGACCGCCACTGGCATGTCACGTCGTCGTCGGGTCGCAACAACTGCCGCGATCTGGACGGCGACGGCGAGGTGGGTGAGCGCGAGGGCGTCGACCTCAACCGCAACTACCCCTTCCTGTGGGGCGAGGGAGGCAAGGGGGCGTCGAACGGCGAACCCCATGAGCCGAACCACCGGGGACCGAGCCCCGGCTCCGAGCCGGAGACGCAGGCGATGATGGACCTCGCCGACGCGCAGCGGTTCGTGCTCGGTGTCTCGTATCACACGGCGGCGACGTCGCTGCTTGTCCCCTACACGATCGACAAGGCCCTCTCGCCCCACCCCTCCGCGGCCTGGGCGATGGCGCGCGAGCTCGTCCCGCTGATGGACAGTGATCGCGCCACGCCCTACCGCGCGCGGCGCCACCTCTACGCCGTCGACGGCACGGATCAGGACTGGCACATGTTCGCGCACGGCACCGAGGCCTTCCTGCTCGAGCTGCCCCTCCACAACCCCGACTACGAGCAGCGGCGCAATCCCATCGTCGACGGCGCAAGGCCCCTCTGGCAGAGCCTGCTCGACCGCATCGGGCGCGGCCCGACGATCTCAGGCCACGTGCGCGACGCGGTGACGGGCGAGCCCCTGGAGGCGGCGGTCTCTCTCGATGAGATCCAGTGGTTCCACGGCGAGGTGCACACCGCCCACCCCGAGACGGGGCGCTTCGACCGCATTCTCCCGGCGACGGGGGTCTACCATGTGCGCGCCTCGCACCCCGGGCATCACACGGTCGTCGTCGAGGTCGAGGTGGGGGAGGAGCAGCGATTCGTCGACATCGCACTGCCGCCGCTCGGTGCCCCATCCGATTGACGGGCCCCTCAGCCCACTCTTCTCACTTCGAATGAGTGATCCCAGTCATCGAAATAGAGATTGCCGCTGTCGCACTCGACCTCGCCACGCTGGAAGTCGATGGTGTCCGAGCGGGGATGGTGCCTGGGGGGAGTGAGCGGCTGCGCGATGTCCGCGCTCGCGACGAGGCGGCAGGCGTCGATGTTCCCGAAATAGAATGCGCGGGCGGCCGCCGTGTCGCGGAATTGGTCAGGATTGCTCCCCTTCGTCAGATCCGCCCACAGCCAGCCGTGCGGGCGGATCAGGAGGCGCACCCAGTCGTGCATGTTCACGCTCGCCGGGTGAATCCACCACCCGCTCTCCCAGCGCGCTGGGACGCCGGCGCAGCGGCAGAGCGTGATGAAGAGGATCGCCTGCACGCCGCAATCCCCCGCGCGGCGGTCGAGGCAGAGCCCCGTGAAGTCCGTGATCGTCGAGTACTCGCGCTCGCCGATCCAGACGATGTTCGCGTCCATCCACTCGAAGATGCGCTTGGCTCTCAGATGCGGGTTGAGCTCATCTCCCACGATCTCCCGGGCCAGCTGTCGAATCCGCGGCGTGAAGAGAAACGGCCACCGCTCCCCGGTGAATCGCTGGACCTCAGGGTCCGAGGGATCCGGGGATTCGACCCGGTTTGGATCGACACGCGTGTGACATGCCCAGGCGGTGAACTCATAGGAGATCCTGAAATCATTGGGCCCACCGGCGGCGGACTCTCTCTCGAGATACACGCTCCGCTGCGGTGCATCCGGTGGAGCGAAAATGGGCTCTGCGGGATCGGAGAAGAGAAAGTGGAAATCGGTCTGGTGCGGCTCCTCCCGGGGGATCGGGAGCCAGCACCGGATCGTCTCACCCGGGGGCACGCGCCCAGGCTTCACCGCGACCGTGTGCGTGATGTGATATCGCACCGGGCAGCAGAGCCCGCCGGTCGCCACCGCCTCGCTCAGGTGGTCGCTGAGGTCGATGCGCTGGTCGCCCGCGACGTCGCGCAGCGCGCGTCTCGGCTCGGCGGGGAGCCCTGCGGCGACGCGCCGCTGCCGCGCCTCGTCACTGCGGAGCGGGAGATTGCCCGGATCGCGGCGAAAGATGCGGCGCTCGCCCTCGATCATGAGTGACTGGAGCAACCCCTCCCGGCACCAGCGGGCGACATCCTCCGGAGTGGAGTCCGGCACGACGTCTCGCAGGCGCTCGAGCGCCTCGGCCTCCGTGAGCGGGAATTCCCGCTCCAGCCGGCGCAGCCGCTCCGCTTCGAAGAGAGTGGCGCTGCGCCGCTCCTCCTCATCCATCCGCTCGGCGAGGGTGGTCAGCTCGGTGCGGGCCGCCGCAAAATCGCCACGGGCGATCAGATCGCGGAGGGAATCGGGCAGGGGGAAGATGGCACTCATCTCTGTGATCACCTGTCGGTTCCCGATCAGCTATGGAAGCATGGGCCCACTGACAATCAAAACCTCGCGCGTGACACCGTTGGCATGGATCTGGCACTCTGCCGGCATCTCCGGAAGATCCCATGGCCACCGATTTCCCATCATCCCAGTTCTATCGATACCACCAGGCCACCAAGCACACCAGGGCGAGGGTCTATGCGGGGGGATGGCATCTCGACTGGGCGAATCAGCCCGACCCCTTCCGGCGATACGACGGCGTGCCCGTGGTGCGCCTGCCCCCTCCCCAGCGCCCCGAGGGCGGCGATCTGTTCCACTCCCCCTCAGGCAAACCCGCCTCGAAGCCCCTCACCCTCGGGGACCTCAGCACTCTCCTCTGTCACTCCATGGCGATCTCCGCGTGGAAGCAGATCCCGGGGACCGATGTCCGCTGGGCGCTGCGCGTCAATCCCAGCTCCGGCAACCTCCACCCGACCGAGACGCATCTGATCCTGAGCGGCGTCGAGGGAATCGATGACGGGATCTACCACTTCCGCGTCGACACGTTCACGCTCGAAGCGCGCTTTCAGGACGACGTGACCGGTGTGATCCGCGCCATCTCCCGGATCGCAGGGCTGAGGTGTGGCGCGGTGACCTTCCTGCTCACCAGCATCCTCTGGCGCGAGGCGTGGAAATACCGCGACCGCGCCTTCCGCTACTGCCACCACGATCTCGGACATGCGCTCGGCGCCATCGCGACAATGCTGCAGGGCCTGGGGCACACCCCCCGCGTCGCCCATCTCTTCGACGATCGCAAACTGATGCGCTGGACGGGTCTCTCGGAGACCGATGAGCGCCCGGGGATTCTGATCACGTTCGGCGAGCCCTGCGCCGGGGAGGGCGAGGAGGGAGAGCCGCCCGAGTGCAGAGGCGAGCCAAACCAGCTCTCCCCGGAGGTCATCGAATACAGGTCCATTGAGGAGGTCTGGGAGGCCACCTCAACGCTCACGCTTTCCACATCACCCGAGGCGGGATGCCACAGCGAGACCCGGGGTCTCCATCAGGCCATTCCCCTCGCGCGTGAGGGAGTGGCCCGGCGGGGGCTCTGGGAGGCCATCCGGACGCGCCGCTCGGGCATCGCCTTCGATGGCAAGACGGGATGCACGCTGGAGGATCTGGGTCTCATGCTCCACAGTGCGACGGAGGGCCTGGACTGCGACATCCACTCATTCCGCCGCGGCAGTGGGGGTCTCTTCCATGTGCACCTCTTCGTCTGGGCGCACCGCGTCGAGGGACTCCCGGCGGGGTGCTGGGCATATGACCGGACTGCCCATGCACTCCAGCCGATCATCCCGGGTGATGTGCGGGGTCTCGCGGCCTCGCTGAGCCTCGACCAGGCGATCGCGGGCGACTCAGCCTTTGCGATCTCCATGGTCGCCGACCTCGGCCGGGCCCACACCCGCTTCGGTGAACGGGCCTATCGCGCGGTCCACATCGAGGCGGGGCACATCGGCCAGGGCCTCTATCTCGGCGCTGAGAGCCTCGGCCTTCAGGCCACCGGCATCGGTGCATTCTTCGACAACGAGGTCAACCAGGTGCTCGGGCTCTCCGAGGGCCTGGAGGTGATCTATCACTTCACCGTCGGCGGCGCTCTGCCCGACCGCCGTGTGCGCCAGCTGGCGTCATACGACTTCGACAGGGGCTGAGATCCCCCATAAAAGCCTTGTGTCTGCGGCCCGGATTGCTCATGTCATGGCAATCCTCGTCCGGGGAGTGATTCCATGCTCACCTCGATCCGCACGCTCGGCCTCGCCGCCATTCTCGCCGGGGCACTGACCCTGCACGCCCTGACCCAGAGCCCCAGTCTCCCTGAGATGGCAAAGCTCAGAACCTATCTCGGAGAGGCAGACCAATGGACCGAGCCAGAGATCGCCATGCGCTATCGTGGAACGCCGCCCGACCGTCCCGCGACAATTGACCCCCAGCCCCAGGGGATTCTCAGCGGACGGATCGTGTTCACCTGCGGTGGACACGGCTGGACGTGCAACATCAACGGTGAGGACACCGCCTGGTACTGCCAGCGCGGTGATTGGAACGACCTGGTCGAGGACCTGGGCAACGCGGATCAGCTCGCGCTCTACGTGGAGGAGTGTTTCAACGCCGGCGCGACCGTCGTGCCGTTTCGCCCCGTCGGGCAGCAGGACAACGAGGTCCTGATCGACAACGACGATCCCCAGGTGAGCCTCTCGGGTCTCTGGAGCGAGAGTGTCTCCCCTGTCTTCTATGGCCATGAGGGCGATGTCCCCTATCTCTTCGCCAACGCCACCTCCTCGGGCGCCCCGCTGGCGGTGGCGAGGTACACCCCCGACATCCCCGTGGCGGGATTCTACCCCGTGTACTGCTGGGCGCGTGACGGGCTCGACCGTGTCAGCGATCAGCGCCACCTGATCACCCACAGCGGCGGGACATCCGAGGTGCGGATCAACCATCGCCGCGTGGGCAAGGGGTGGATCTACCTCGGGACCTACCACTTCGAGCGGGGGACGGGTGGTCACGTCGAGATCACCAACGAGTCCAGCGACACCACCTCGCCGAACCCCCGTGTGATCGCCGATGCCATCCGCTTCGGCAACGGCATGGGCGATGTCGACCGGGGCCGCGGCATCTCGGGCCAGCCGCGTGCCGACGAGGCGGCGATGTACTGGCTGATGCGCGGGTTCGGCCAGGGGCTGGACACCGCCACGGTCGTCCGCCCCGGCATGGGTGACCAGTCGAGCAACGTCGGCGTCCCCGCGCGCATGGCAGCGCTGATGAACCGCGAGACCGAGGGGCCGATGACCGACCGCGTCTACCTCGGGTTCCACACCAACGCCTTCGACCCGGGCTCGCTGGGGCTCTTCAATGGCAACAACACCAACGGCGCTGCGGCGACGCCAAACCAGGAGCGATGGGCAGAGCTGATCGCCGCTGAGTCCAACGATGACCTCGTCGCCATCGGATCGCCCCCCCTCGAGATGCCCTGGCCCAACCGCCGCGCCCTGGGGCTCAGCCTGACTCTGGATCGCGGTGACATCGAGTTCGGTGAGATCAACAACGCCTCCATCCACGATGAGTTCGACGCGACCATCATCGAGGTCGCCTCCCATGGGCTCCCGGTCGATGCGACACTCTGCCTTGATCCCCGCGTCCGCCGCTGGGTCGCCCGCGCCTCGCTCCAGGCCACGGTCCGCTATTTCCATGAGTTCGGCGGAGGGGCGCTGCTGTTCTCCCCCGACCCCCCCGTGAATGCCCGAGTCATCGGGGAGGGACCGGGCCGCGTGATCGTTTCCTGGGATCCCCCCCTGATCGACCCCGTCGGTGGCAGTGCGCCGAGTGGCTATCGCGTGGAGCGGTCGAGCAACGGCCTCGGCTTCGATGGCGGTGTTGAGGTGGAGGGCGCACTCACCACGTCGCTCACGCTGACGGACGTCGAACCCGGCGAGATTGTCTATCTGCGGGTCCGCGCGATCAACGATGCGGGGCAATCTCTCCCCTCTGCGACCGTCGCGGCGCGCGCGGGCGAGGAGCCTGCCCCTGTGCTGATCGTCAACGGCTTTGACCGATTCGATCGAGCCCTCTGCGTTCGCCAGCGGGACACCGTCGGCTCCAGCGGAGTCGATGCGAAGATCCCCGACACCTTCAGCCGCATTTTTCCGCGCCGCATCAACTCCTTCGACTACGTGATCCAGGCCGCCGAGGCGATCGATGCCGTTGCCCCGGAGCTGGTCTTCGACTCCTGCCAGAACGAGGCCATTGAGTCCGGTGACATCGATCTCGCCGAGTACCGCGCGGTGATCTGGATGCTCGGTCGCGAGGCCAGCGCCGAGGAGACCTTCAGCGCCACCGAGCAGGAGCGGGTGATCGCCTTTCTCGCCGGGGGGGGCGACCTCTTCGTCAGCGGCAGCGAGATCGCCTGGGACCTCGACCGCGACAGGGGCCCCACCTTTGCAGACCGGGTTTTTCTCAACACATGGCTTCACGCGGATCTGGGGGGGGATGAGAACGCCGATGCCCGCACGCTCGGGGTCAGACCACTGGCGGGCCGACTCTTCGGCGAGACGCTGGGACTCTTCCTCGATGACGGAAATCGGGGAACTTACGCCGCCCGCCAGCCGGATATCCTCACCCCCGTGGGGCCTGGGGTGGTGGCCGTCATGCGCTACGCTGGCGGCCGTGGGGGAACGGCGGCCGTCGCCTACGATGGGTCTGCCGGGGGAGGACGGGTGATTCTGTTCGGATTCCCGTTCGAGACGATCGTCAGCCCCTCCGCGCGGGCGGACGTGATGGAGCGCGTCTTGGAATTTTTCGAGGTTCTCTGACCCAGCTCCCCTGCCGCCAATCCTCCCCATGGGACTTTTTTCGTTCAAGCCTCTGATATCACTAAACGATCAGGGCAAGGGAGCTCAGGTTGACACTTTCCGATCAGCGTCACAGACTGAGGTTTGAACTCCGTCACGTGGGTTCGGTGCAGGACTCGTCTGCTCATAAATCCTGGAAGGGCTGACCAGAGAGAGTGCCCCCCCACTTCACTCTCAAACCGATGCTCTCCAATCACAGGGTTTCTGAAAACGGGAGGATGACAACCGTGAATTTGCCTTTGATCCGATGCCTCGGCGTGTCTGTTTTTTTGATCAGTCTGTGCGCTGGCGGCGTGTGGGCCACCTCAGGCGACCCCTCTTTTCTCAGCGTGGATTACTCACAGGGCTGTGTGGCCTGCCCCTCGACGAGTGCGGCGGTGGCTGGCCCCGCGACCATCACGCAGTCGGCACAGACGGTGGTGAACAATTTCGCGGTGATTCCCAATGCCCAGGGAGAGACCCTGCTGCCCGCGGGGACGGCGTGCGACTCCGCAGAGATCGAGGACGGCCAGCTCCTGGTGTTCATCACCCTGCCCGAGGAGTTCCCGGAGGGGGCCATCACCCTGTCCGATGTCGAGACGGCCGGCGAGATTCTGCGCCTTCAGTTCGCTGAGCCCCAGATTCTCAGCGGGATCTGGATCATGGCCCGACGGGGCCCCGAGGCCGACTGGCAGCTGCTGTCGGACTTCGTGCCGACACCCGCCATCGAGTTTTCCCCGGATGACTGGTTCGAACCCGATGGACCCGGCCCTCAGCCGTCACCGGATTACAGCACCCTCTACAGTCAGACTCTCCCCGCCGCGGGAACAGACAATGTCACTGGCCAGGGACCGCTGGGCACCTCGGGCGCGCCCACAGGGGCTCTGGCGGGCCGGACCGTCTACTTCTCCGGCGGTCACGGCTGGACGTGGGGCACGAGCAGCTGGTACCTCCAGCGCCCTCTCCTGCTCTCCATGAACGAGGATTACGGCAACATCGACCAGGTCAACTCCTTCGCTCACCTGCTTTTCAACGCCGGGGCCACCGTCGTCTGCATGCGCCCGCTGGGGCACCAGCTCAACGAGGTGGTGCTCGACAACACCAGCGCCGGTGTGACCTGGAGCGGATCGTGGAGCGACAGCAGCAATCCCCAGTACTACGGTCCCGGGAGCCCTCCCTATCGCTACGCGAGCGCGGCGGCCACGGAGACCGCGACGGCCACCTACACGCCCAACATTCCCGAGGCCGGCTTCTACCCTGTCTACTGCTGGGCCAACTATGGCTCTGATCGTGTCCATGATCAGCTCTATCGGATCCGCCACACGGGGGGGGAGATCCCGGTCCGGATCAACCACCGCCGCGTCGGCTGCGGATGGATCTGGTTGGGGAACTACCACTTCGAGGCGGGGAGCAATCCCGCCACAGGCTCCGTTGTGATCTCGAACCAGTCCAGCAATCCCACGAGCCGGGTGGTCATCGCCGACGCGATTCGCTTCGGCAACGGCATCGGCGACATCGACCGCGGCGGGGGCATCTCCGGCTATGAGCGCGAGGCCGAGTGCTCCCGCCACTGGGTCCAGCGGATGCTCGGCGCCAACTCCAGCTCGAGCATCTATGACCTCACGGGCTACGATGACGGCAGCGACAACGTGGGCACACCGCCCCGGATGGCGGCCGAGATGCGCCGCGACGACGGCCAGGGCTACAACGGCGACATCTACTTGGGATTCCACACCAATGCCGGCGGCGGGCGCGGTGTCGTGGGTCTGATCACCACATCGACCACCCCCACCAACTGCGCGGACTACGCCGCGCTGATCGGCAACGCAGTCCAGGATGACTGCCTCGCCGAGGACACTCCCGGCAACTGGCCGTACACCTGGTACAACCGTGGCGGCAGCATCACCTACACCAGCGCCTATGGCGAGTTCTCCGGCTCGAACCTCAACTATGAGATGTGCGGCACCATCGTCGAGGGGGCTTTCCACGACAGCACCGAGGACTCCACTCTCCTGCGCGAGCCGCGGGTGCGACACGTCATCGGGCGCGCCTGCTACAGGGCCATTGTCCAGTATTTCAACACCTTCGATGGCAACACTCTGGCGTATCTCCCCGAGCCCCCCGTGAGAGTGAGCGCCGTCAACAATGGCTCGGGCGGGGTCACTGTGAGCTGGGAGCCCGGACCCAGCGGGAGCCCGAGCGGCGATGCCGCCACCGGCTTCCGAGTCTACACCTCGCCCAACGGTCTCGGCTTCGACGCGGGTGTCACCGTCCCCGGGGGAGCCTCGGCCCGCTCGCACACCGTCACGGGCCTGACCCCGGGAGAGACCTATTATTTCCGTGTCGCCGCGACCAATGCGGGTGGCGAATCTCTGCCGAGTGAGACCCTCGGCGCGGGGGTCATCTCGGGGAGCAACAGCCCCGTGCTGGTCGTCAATGGCTACGACCGCATCGACCGATACAACAACATCCCCACCTATCCCTCCAATCCGGTCGATGACCTGTGCGAGCGGCTGTTTCTCGACCGCAACAACTCCTACAATTACATCATTCAGCACGGAGAGGCACTCAGCGACTTCGGCCGCCCCTTCGACTCCTGCGCGAATGAGGCGATCATCAGTGATGACATCGATCTCAACGATTATCACACGGTCGTCTGGATCGTGGGAGAGGAGTCGAACAGCGACGACACGCTCAGCGCCGCGGAGCAGACCCGCCTGACCAGCTTCCTCGGCGGCGGTGGATGTCTCTTCGTCACCGGATCAGAGATCGCCTGGGAGCTCGACTCGCTCAACCAGGGGCGCACGTTCTTCGAGAACGATCTCCACGCCGATTTCGTGTCCGATGACGCCGGTGTCTACGCCGCCACGGGCACCACCGGGAGCATCTTCGATGGCATCTCACTGACCTTCGACGACGGCACCCTGGTCTACGACGTCGACTGGCCGGATGTCATCGACGCCAGCGCGGGATCAACAGTGGCCCTGGAATACGACACCAGCGGCCCCACGACCCTCGAGGACTTCGATGACCTCAGCGGATGGTGGGATCCGAACAGCTCGGGCCAGACCAATGCCCATGCCGATTCCACTTTCACTCTCGCGGGTTCACCCACCCATCAGGGCAGCGGCTCGGGCGACCTCTACTACCGATGGGACACGGGCGACTTCATCCGGGAGTACAACAGCAACCTTGATGTGTTCCCCGCCGCCTCGGATCTCTCGCTGTGGGTTTACGGCGACGGCTCAGGTCACGAGCTGAGGATCGCAGTGCGCGACGGCGGGGACAACGACATCGCTGTCAACGCCTACACCACGATCAACTTCACCGGTTGGCAGGAGATCGTCTGGACCGACATCGCCAACAACCACACGATCTGGTCCGGAGGGGGCAACGGTGTCCTCGATGGCCCGAATGTCCGCTTCGACAGCATCCAGGTTCACAAGGTCACAGCCACGGACACGGGGCACATCTACCTCGATGACGCCACTTATACCCCGACGGGTGGCGGCGGCGGCGGTGGCGGCGCGGCCATCCAGTGGACCGACGGGGTGCCCGGGGGCAGCCGGGTCGTCATGCTCGGCTTCCCGTTCGAGACCATCGCCAGCGTCACCGTGCGCAACCAGATGATGGCCGACGTGCTCACGTTC
>JAFGKF010000090.1 GCA_016928695.1 Candidatus Sumerlaeota bacterium
GTCAGCCGGGCCAAGGCCGACATGCGCAGCATCGCAACGGCCCTCGAGGCCTATCGTATCGACTGGAACTGGTATCCCATCTGCGGCTCGAGAATCGACATGATCGCCGGCCAGACAGTGGACACCGCCCACCTGAACTTCACGCTCAGCACACCGACCTCCTATCTCACCAGCGTGAATATCTACGATCCCTTCAACGTCCACTACATGCACATCTGGGACAGGACGTTCCGCTATCTCAACATCGATGAGACCTATGGTCCGACCCACTCGACCGCGGGACCGGAGTACTACGGCGCCTACCAGCTGGTCTTCGGCAAGTGGCTGCTCTCGAGCGACGGACCCGACCAGGCCCAGGGACCGAGAACAGCGGACAACGGCACGCCACCCGGCCTCTGGTGGGCAGCAGAGATCTACGACGCCACCAATGGGACGGTCAGCGGCGGTGACATCCACAGGTCACAGCGCTACGGTGGAGATCAGATCTACACGGGGGAGTTCCTGCCCTGAGTGGGGCATGCCCCCCCCAGAGTGAGATGGGCTGACAGCGCAGCCCTGTTCGCTGCCACAGGGGTCACGTCGATGACCTCGCCAAGATCCCCCGAGGAGGAGCATCTCCCATGATCCGAAAGACCATTGCTCTGTTTCTCATCGTCCTCACCCTGAGCGCCCTCGCGGCGGGATGCGGCGGTGAAGAGGAGCCAGCCCCATCGGAGCAGGGGCAGGGCCAAACACTTCCCCCCGACGCCTTTTGAGCCTTCGCGCGCACTCAGTGAGTCCGGCGGAGCAGCGTCCCCTTGAGATAGGCCGTCTCCGGATGCCCGAGGAGCACGGGGTGATCCGATGACTGACGCAGCGGGGCCTCGACGGCAAACTCGCGACCGGCATTGCGCGCCGCCTTGATCAGCATCTCCCGGAAATCGCCCTCGCCCACGTGATGCGAGCAGCAGGCGGTCGCGAGCAGCCCCCCGCGGGCAAGGAGCCGCATGGCCCGCACGTTGATCTCCTTGTAACCACGCAGAGCGTCACGCACCTGGCGCCTGGATTTGGCGAAGGCCGGGGGGTCGAGGATGATCACATCGAAGGGGGTTTTTCCCCGCTCCAGCGCTCGCAGCTCGTCGAAGGCATCCCCCTGGAGAAACTGGCACCGCTCCCCCACTCCTCCGAGCGCTGCATTGGCCCGAGCCCGGGCGATGGCTTCCCCGCTGGCATCGATGCCGAGCACGGAGGTCGCACCCCACGCCGCCGCGCAGCACGACCACTGGCCGATGTAGCAGAAGACGTCGAGCACCCGCTTGCCCTCGACGCGCCCCCTCAGGAGCAGGCGATTCTCATGGTGGTCGAGAAAGAGGCCGGTCTTCTGACCCCCGGCCAGCGGCACCTCCAGGGGAATGCCTGGGGGATCCTCGATCCGAACGGTCTCCCCCACCTCGCCCCGGAGCACCTCGATGCGCGGCGGAAGCGACTCCAGCTCACGCAGCGGTGAGTCTGACTTCTCGAGGATCGCCCTGGACGTGAGCACCTCTTCGACGGCCCTCACAATCGCGAGGCGGCGGCTCTCCATCGCGAGGGTGAGAATCTGGATCACCGAGACATCCCCGAGGCGATCCACGATCAGGCCGGGGAGACCATCGGCCTCGCTGAACACCGCCCGCCAGCAGGTGCGGTCGGGGAAGAGAATCCTCCGCCGCTCGACGGCCTGACTCACCCGGCGCTGGATGAGCTCCTCATCGAGCGGCTCGACGCCGCGGCTGTGCAGCCGCACCGCGATGAGCGTGTGGGGATTGTAGGTTCCTGTGCCGCGGGTTTTTCCGGCGCCGTCGAGCACCCGCACATCATCCCCCGGGGCGGGATCGCCCTCGGTGCGCTCGATCTCGTTGGAGAAGACCCAGCGGTGCCCCCGTGCCAGACGCGTGTGGGCCTTGGGGCGAAGATGGACGGCGGGCAGAGCCTGACTCATGAGACCGCCAGAGTGCACAGGGTCTGCGCAGACGCAAGGACGGAGGTGCGAGGAGGGGAGCGGGGCGGGCGAACCTTGACAAGAGGGGCTCCCAACTCCCAATATGGACCGCTTCAAAACCCTCAGTGGGACCCATTCAGGAGAGCCCCTCCCATGGCGCGAGTTCAGCTGAAAAATATCTGGAAGGTCTTCCCCGGCGATGTGATCGCGGTGAACGACGTCACACTCGACATCCAGGACAAGGAGTTCCTCGTGCTGGTCGGCCCCTCGGGATGCGGGAAGTCGACGACCCTGCGCATGGTCGCGGGACTCGAGGAGATCAGCAAGGGCGAGATCTTCATCGGAGACCGGCTGGTCAACGACGTCGCTCCGAAGGATCGCAACATCGCCATGGTCTTCCAGAACTACGCGCTCTATCCCCACATGACGGTTTACAACAACATGGCCTTCGGGCTGAAGCTGGCCAAGCTGCCCAAGCGCGAGATCGACGCCCGCGTCCGCGAGGCGGCCCAGATCCTCGGCATCGAAATGCTGCTCGACCGCAAGCCGAAGGCCCTCTCCGGCGGCCAGCGCCAGCGTGTGGCTGTCGGGCGGGCGATCGTCCGCCAGCCGGCCGTCTTCCTCTTCGACGAGCCGCTGTCGAACCTCGACGCCAAGCTGCGCGTTCAGATGCGCACCGAGATCTCGAAGCTCCACTCACGCCTGCAGGCCACGATGATCTATGTGACCCACGACCAGGTCGAGGCGATGACCATGGGCGACCGGATCGTTGTGATGAAAGACGGACTGATCCAGCAGGTCGCCGATCCCATCACCCTCTACGACAACCCGACGAACAAGTTCGTGGCCGGATTCATCGGGTCACCCCCCATGAACTTCATGGATGGAACCATCGAGGGCAATGGCAGTGGCCCCGTCTTCCAGGAGGGGAGCGTCAGCCTCCCCCTGCCCCCCAAGTTCAAGGAGGGGCTGGCCCCCTTCAAGGGGCGGAAGGTGACCTTCGGCATACGCCCAGAGGACATCTACGACACCACCGAGAATCTCGAGGGCCACATCAAGATCGACGCCAAGGTCGAGGTCATCGAGCCCATGGGCGCTGAGATCTACCTCTATGTCACGACCGGGACCAGCCCCTTCATCGCGCGCTGCGAACCCCACACCACGGCGAAAGTGGACGAGACCAAGACGCTGACACTCGACCTCAACAAGGCCCACTTCTTCGACCCGGAGACCGAGAACGTCATCATCTGAGCAAGAGTGCACATCTGAAATGGAGCGCCGGCGCCCCCGCCGGCACTCTGTGTTGCCTGGGGACGAGCAGGAAACCGGCGAGGGCGCCGGCGCTCCATCAACCTCCCAACTCAACAGAAATGAAACATGGGACTGCCGCGGGCCAGCACGGTCTTCAAGAGAGTCCCTCACTCTATCTGCCACACGTAAAAGACCCGGTGGGAGCACCCACCGGGCCTCATGATCAGGTGGCTGAGAGGACTCAGGCGCTGGTCTTGCCGGCGTAGCGGCGCTGGAACTTCTCCACGCGGCCGGCGGAGTCGACGAACTTCTGCTTGCCCGTGAAGAAAGGGTGGCAGGCGGAGCAGATCTCAACCCTCAGCTCGGACTTGGTCGAACGCGTTTCAAATGTGTTGCCACAGGCGCAGCGGACCACACACTTGCCGTACTCAGGGTGAATGCCCTTTTTCATCTCACATCTCCTTGGAGCCCCTGGTCTGGGTCAGGGGCAGCTCTGCACACAGGCCGCGGAGTGAACCACTGTCGGCCAGGGGCTGTCAAGCACCGACACCTCTCTGTCTCGTTCATGTCCTGTATTGCTCCTCCCCCTTTGAGCTTGCCCCGGCGGCACGGGGATTGTAACACCGTCGCTCAGGAGGGAGCTGTGAATCCCGTCTCAATGTCTGATCTCACTGCTGTTTCACTGCTGGAGCGCCTCCGGGCTCATCTGGAGAGAGATCTGGCACGGGTGGAGAGTCATCTGGCAGGGATTCTCGCCAATGAGCGCACGGAGCTGACCGATGATGTGGGGGATCATCTGAGCCGCACACGGGGCAAAAGGATCCGCCCGATCCTGACGCTCCTGACCGCGAGAGGGCTGGGAGCCGATGGCGCCGACGCCGCCCCGGTCGCCGCGGCCATGGAGTGCGTCCATGTCGCCTCGCTGCTGCACGACGATGTGATCGATCAGGCCCTCCTCCGCCGCGGCGCCGAGACGGTGCACAAGCGCTATGGCTCGGACGTGGCGATCCTGATGGGGAATTACCTCTACAGTCACGCCTTCCAGCTGCTCCTCGGCACGGTGGACCCACGGCCCCTTCGGATCCTGACCGCGGCCACCGCCCGCATGTGTGAGGGCGAGATGTACCAGATTCAGATGGGCGACAAGCCGCTGAATCAGGAGCAGTACATGCGGATCATCACGGACAAGACGGCGCACCTGATCTCAGTCTGCACTGAGCTCGGGGCCATCCTCGCCGACGCCGACGAGGGGACCGTCCGTGCGCTCCGCGGCTATGGCCGCGAGCTGGGCATGGCCTATCAGATCGTCGACGACGCCCTCGACTACTGTGGCTCCGGTGAGGACTGGGGGAAGACCGCGGGCATTGACCTGCGCGAGGGCAAGTGGACGCTCCCCCTGATCCGCACTTTCAATGCGGCTCCCGAGTCGGATCGCCGGGCCCTGATGGAGGTCTGGAACAACGGCCGCGAGCTGCCCCCCGTGCTCGAGATCGTCCAGCGGCACAGCGGGATCGAGCAGTGCTTCGAGATCGCACGTGAGCGTGCCCAGCGCGCCGTGGCGCATCTCACCGAGCTGCCGAGCAACGAGGATCTCAACCTTCTGCGTGTGCTCCCAGGATTCGTGGTCTCCCGGACACACTGATCTCTGCCCTGCCCTCCCCCCTGTGAATCCCGACTCCGCGACCCCGAGGGACCACCTGCTCCGGACTCTCTGCATCGCGGCCATCGCATTGGGACTGGTCATCCGAGCCGCCCTCTTGGCAGGGGGCCTCACAGACACCGAGCGCACAGAAAACTCTGACACGAGGGAGTATGAGCGCCTGGCCGACAATCTCTGGGAACACGGCGAGTTTTCCCAATCCTCATCGCCGCCCCTCGTCCCCGATCTGCAGCGAACCCCCGGATTCCCCTCACTCTGGTGGGGATTGCACGCCGTGGGTGCCCACGGGGCCACCGGCCGCGTGATGCTTCAGGCCCTTCTGGGACTCGCCGTCTGCGCCCTGGCGGCGATGCTGGGATCGCTGATCGGCGGCTGGCGTCTCGGATTGCCCGTCGGGGCCGTCCTCTGCCTCGACCCGCTGATGGCGACGTACAGCGTGATGCTCCTGGCCGAGATGCCGCTCTGTCTCCTGCTCACAGCCCATCTGATCGCCATCGCCCTGTGTTTCCAGAGGCCCACCCTGATCCGCGCGGTGCTGGCGGGGGGGCTTCTCGGGCTCGCGATACTGGTCAAGCCGATCGCCGTGGTGCTGTCGCCGCTCGCCATCGCCGCCTGCGCCCTGGCGCCCCGCTCCCCTCGGGCGCGCATGGCCCTCGCTCTGATCTGTGCCGCTGCACTCGCCATCGCCCCCGGTCTGTGGATGGCCCGCAACGCGCGTGTCCACGGCACTCTGGTCCTGTCGTCGATCTCCCACAGGCTTCTCTACTTCTACCACGGAGCCGCGGCGGAGGCATGGGCCACTGGCCGGGACATCGAGGAGGTGCAGAGCGAGTGGCAGGAGCGCTACAGCGAGGTCGTTCGAAGCACTCCCGACTGGCCCTCACGACTGCACTATCTTCAGTCGGAGGCCCTGAGAAGTGTCGCCGCCCACCCCCTGGCATGGATCAGAGGCTGCACACTGGGTCTGGCCCGGATCGCAGTGGCGCCCGTCCGCGCTCATCTCCAATGGATCATGCCCCACTCACTGGTGAGCACACCTCTCATGGGGCTCCAATTCATCCTGATTCTCTTTCTCTGGGCAGGCGCGCTGCGCGCCGTCCTCCGCATCCGAAGGGCTCCGAGACCGACAGCGTTCACCATCGGCGTCGCACTCCTCGCCGCCCTCATGCTCATCACCATCGCAGCCGGTGCCAACGCGAACGCCCGCTTCCGCGTCCCGGCCATGCCGGCGCTGGCCCTGGTGGGCATGTGGGGGTGGCTCTGCGCGGGGCGGCCCGGGGCGAGCCCTGAGGACGCTCAGCGGGAGACCTCATAGCCGAGGTTGGGAGCGAGCCAGCGCTCGGCCTCCTCCACGCTCATCCCCTTGCGTGCGGCGAGATCCTCGATCTGGTCGCGGCCGATCTCGCCGACTCCGAAGTACTTCGCCTCGGGGTGAGCGAAGCACAGCGCGCTGACACTGCTGGCGGGGGCCATGGCGAAGCTCTCGGTCAGATGAATGTCCGCCGCCGCCTCCGCGCCGAGCAGATCGAAGAGAATCTGCTTCTCCGTGTGGTCCGGGCAGGCGGGATATCCCGGCGCCGGACGGATGCCACGGTAGCGCTCCCTGATCAGATCCTCATGGGAGAGTGACCCCTCCCCCTCACAGCCCCAGTGCTCGCGGATGATCCGATGCACGAGCTCGGCGAAGGCCTCGGCGAGGCGATCGGCGAGGGCCTTCGCCATGATGGAGCGATAGTCGTCGGTCTCGTTCTCGAACCGAGCGCAGAGATCCCCCAGGCCGTGCCCCGCGGTGACGGCGAAGGCGCCGATGTGATCGGCCAGACCCGAGTCGCGCGGTGCGACGTAGTCGGCGAGGCACACGTTGCGGCCCTCGCCCCGCTCCGTCTGCTGACGGATGAAGTGGAATGTGGTGAGAGCCTCCCGGCGTGAGTGGTCCGCGTAGACGATGACGTCCTCACCCACACTGTGGGCCGGGAAGAGCCCCCAGACACCCCGCGCCCGCAAAAGACCTCCGTCGATGATTTCCTTCAGAAGCAAAAGGGCATCCGCATGGATCTCACGCGCCCTGTCTCCCACCCGGGGATCGTCGAAGATCTTCGGATAGCTCCCGCGGAGCTCCCAGACATGGAACAGCGGCGTCCAGTCGATGAGCTCCGCCAGCTCCTCGAGCGACTGCTCCTCGATCACGTGCACGCCCGTCTCCACCGGGGTCGCGATGACGCTCTCGCTCCACTCGAGCCGGGGCCGATTGGCGCGGGCCTCGGCGAGCGGCAAGATCTTCCGCCGCGTGCGGTCCGCGTGCATCCTACGCAGTCGCTCATAGTCGCTCCGCACCTCGGCGATGTGCGCGGTGGCCCGCTCCGGGTCGAGAAGACTCTGCATCACACCCACCACACGCGAGGCATCGATCACGTGGATCGTCGGCTCCTCGCGCTCGGGGGCGATCTTGACGGCGGTGTGCATGCGGCTCGTGGTCGCCCCGCCGATGAGAAGGGGGATCGTGACCTCCTCACGCCTCATCTCACGGGCGACGTGGACCATCTCATCGAGCGACGGCGTGATGAGCCCCGAGAGCCCGATCACGTCCGCCCCCCACGCCCGCGCCTCCTCGAGGATCCGGTCGCAGGGGACCATGACGCCGAGATCCCTGACATCGTAGCCGTTGCAGGCGAGGACGACCGACACGATGTTCTTGCCGATGTCGTGGACGTCACCCTTGACGGTGGCAATCAGGACCTTTCCCGCGCTGGAGCCCGCGGTTTTCTCGGCCTCCATGAAGGGCTCGAGATAGGCCACCGCGCGCTTCATCACGCGGGCACTCTTGACCACCTGGGGGAGAAACATCTTCCCCGCGCCGAAGAGGTCCCCGACCACGTTCATCCCGGCCATCAGTGGCCCCTCGATCACCTTCAGAGGGCTCCCGATCGCCAGCCGCGCCTCCTCCACGTCCTCCTCGATGTGCTCGACGATCCCCTTGATCAGGGCATGAGAGAGACGCTCCTCCACGGGGGCCTGACGCCAGGCGGCCTCCTCCGCCCTCGCCCGGGAATCGCCTGAGTCCCGGATCTTCTCGGCGAGCTCGATCAGCCTCTCCGTGGCGTCAGGGCGCCGGTTGAGCAGGACATCCTCGACGCGCTCGAGAAGATCGGGGGGGATCTCCTCGTAGACGGCGAGCATGCCCGCGTTGACGATCCCCATGCTGAGACCGGCCTCGATGGCGTGGAAGAGAAACGCCGAGTGCATCGCCTCGCGCACGGCGCTGTTGCCGCGGAACGAGAAGGAGACATTCGAGACGCCGCCGCTGATCTTGGCGTGGGGGCACCTCTCCCGGATGAGCCGCGTGGACTCGAAGAACGACTTGGCGTAATCGGCGTGCTCCTCGATCCCCGTCCCCACCGTCAGGACGTTCGGATCGAAGATGATGTCGCTGGGGTCATAGCCCACCTCGTCGACCAGGATGCGATAGGCCCGCTCGCAGATCTCGACGCGTCGCGCCGTGGTGTCCGCCTGGCCTCTCTCGTCGAAGGCCATCACGACGACGGCGGCGCCGAAGCGCTGGACCCGGCGCGCGTGCTCACGGAAGGCCTCCTCGCCCTCCTTGAGGCTGATCGAGTTGACCACCGCCTTGCCCTGGACGCAGCGCAGGGCGGCCTCGATCACCTCCCACCGGGAGCTGTCGACCATGATCGGGACGCGTGCGATCTCGGGCTCGGAGGCCACGAGGTGCAGGAAATCGACCATCATCCGCTCCGAGTCGATCAGCGCCTCATCCATGCAGATGTCGATGAGGTTCGCACCGCTCTCGACCTGCTGCCGGGCGATGGAGACCGCCTCATCGAGATTGCCCTCCTGGATGAGACGCTTGAACTTCGGTGACCCCGCGACGTTGGTGCGCTCACCCACCATCACGAAGTTGGACTCAGGCGTGATGCGCAGCGGCTCGAGTCCGCTGAGCCGCGTCACGGGCGTGTGATCCGGCGGTCGGCGCGGGGGGATACCCTCCACCGCCTCGGCGATCGCGCGGATGTGATCGGGCGTCGAACCGCAGCAGCCCCCGACCAGATTCAGCCAGCCCTGACGGGCGAAGTCGGCCAGAACCCCGGCCATGTGCGAGGGGCTGTCGTCATACTCCCCGAAAGCATTGGGCAGACCGGCATTGGGATAGCAGGACACGAAGCACGGGGCGATGCGCGAGAGCTCCTCGACGTGGGGTCGCATCTCCTCGGCGCCGAGAGCACAGTTGATCCCGACGGCGAGCGGCTTCGCATGCTCGATGGAGATCCACGCGGCCTCGACGGTCTGCCCCGAGAGCGTCCGGCCCGACCGGTCTGTGATGGTCAGCGAGGCGATGACCGGCACCCGCCTGCCCGTCTGCTCGAACGCCTCCTCGATCGCGTAGAGCGCCGCCTTGAGATTGAGCGTGTCGAAGGTCGTCTCGGGCAGGAGGATGTCCACACCACCCCGGATCAGGCCCCGGGCCTGCTCGAGGTAGGTCTCGACCAAGTCGTCGAACGTCACCGCGCGGAAGCCTGGATTGTTGACGTCGGGGGAGAGCGAGGCCGTCTTGTTGGTCGGCCCCATGGCCCCCGCCACAAAGCGCGGCCGCGTGGTGTCCCTCTGCATCCAGGCGTCGGCGGCGCGACGGGCGATCTGCGCCGAGGCGAAATTCATCTCCTCGGCGAGCTCCTCCAGACCGTAGTCGGCCTGCGAGATGCGATTGGCATTGAAGGTGTTGGTGCCGATGATGTCGGAGCCCGCCTCGAAAAAGCGGTGGTGGATCTCCTCAATGATCTCCGGCCGAGTCAGTGACAGGACATCGTTGTCGCCCCGGAGATCCCGGGCATGATCCGCGAAACGCTCTCCCCGAAAATCCTCCTCGCCCAGGCGCAGGGCCTGGATCATGGTGCCCCTCGGGCCATCCAGCACGAGGATTCGGCGCTGAAGCTCTGTCAGGAGAGCGCTCTGCATCACTGCCTCATCTCCAGTTCCCAGTTGAAGCGGGGACAATGCTCTCCCCCCACTGTCACGTCAACACTTGCCTGATCCCCCTGGGCTCCATCCAGTGGTCCCTTGGCCCGATCTGTGCCAGAGTAGAGGGAAGCCGGAGAATCCGACGATGACCTCAATCACCGATCTGCCCTTTGACATCGACCAGAGCAACCGCGAGCTGGAATCGGCCTCGCCCGAGGAGATCATCCGATTCGTTTGGGAAACGCTCGGGCCCGATGTGGCCATGCAGTCCTCCTTCGGGGCAGACTCGGCCTGCCTGCTTCACCTGGCCACCCGCGTGGTCCCTGATATCCGAGTCCTCTTCCTCGAGACCCATTATCACTTCCCCGAGACCCAGGACTTCCGGCGAGCCCTGACCGAGCGACTCGGACTCAACGTGGTGGAGCTCGAGGTGCTGAGGGGACGCGACGGATTCCTCGCCGAGCACGGCGATGAACTTCATCAGCGCGACCGGGAGCTCTGCTGCCATCTCAACAAGGTCGAGCCCATGGAGGAGGCGAAGCGTCGGCTCGGGCTGCGCGCCTACCTCACTGGAATCCGCCGAGGCCAGTCCGAGACAAGACAGCACTTCCAGATCCTGACCCCGGAGCCCACTGGCGTGATCAAAGTGGCACCGATCCTCACATGGTCGAAGGAGCAGGTGCGAGAGCACATTCGCCGGCACGATCTCCCATTTCACCCCCTGGTGGCCGCGGGATATCCCTCGATCGGCTGCTGGCCCTGCACGGTGAAGCCCATCGATCCCACCGATGAGCGCTCGGGGCGCTGGTTGGGCTCGGAGAAGACGGAGTGCGGGTTGCATCTGCCCCCCCCCAGCGAGAAGTGAAACAGAGTCCACCTGACCGTTGACTCCTCGCCGAAATTGCCCGAGGAGAGGGGCAGGGAATCGTTTTGCTCTGCCTGCGAATTCATCTCGCCCTGCTCTGTGCCCTCGTCTGGATGCCCTCGATTGGGGCCTCCGTCGTCATCACCGAGATCATGTATCACCCCGACACGGTTCTCGAGAATGAGGAGTTCATCGAGATCCTGAACACGGGGCCGGCCACCCAGAGCCTGGACGGGTGGCGATTCTCCAACGGGATCGACTTCTCTTTCCCCTCTGGTGAAGAGCTCGAGCCGGGCGAGCGCCTGGTGATCTGCCTGGACACAGCCGCCTTTGACGCGGTGCATCCAGGCGTCCACCGCGTGGGGAACTGGACAGGGCACCTGAGCAACAGTGGTGAGCGCGTCACCCTGACCAACGACCTGGGTGGAACCGCCGACACCGTGGCCTATGACGACAGCGGCTCCTGGTCGGTGCGGGCCGATGGTGATGGCCAGAGTCTGGAGTGCATCGTCCCCACCCTCGACAACGACACTCCCCGCAACTGGAGAGCCTCGGCCTGGCAGACCCCCGGCACACCGGGAGCCCCGAACACAGTGGAGTTCTCTCTTCTCCCCCCGCTCCTCACCAGCCCGCTGGCCTTTCCCGCGGCACCGGGGCCAGGGGAGTCCGTGACCGTGATGGTCCACGTCGAGGGTGAGGTCTCCCAGGTCAACCTCGTTGTCGGCGAGAGTGAGATCCACCCGATGCACGACGATGGCCTCGGCGGCGACCTCGTGGCGGGCGACGGATTCTGGACGGGCGAGATCCCCGGGGTGGCTGCGGGGGAACGGATCCGCTGGTTCGTCGAGGCCCACGGTGTGAATGGGGCGATCGACCGCCTGCCGGAGTATGCCCCGATCGAGCGCCTGGGGCACTTCATCCCCGGGCCGGATGAGCCCGAGGACCTGCCGGTCTGGCACCTCTGGATCGCGGAGAGTGATCTGGCGGAGATCCACGCCGATCCGACGAGTGACGATCTCCACTGCGCCGCCCTGAGTGTCGGCGATCGATACATCGAGCCCGTCCTTGTCAGGCTGCGCGGTGGGGAGCGAACACGCGAATTCCCCAAGCCGTCCTGGAAGATCTACCTCCCGGAGTGGCAGGAGATCGACGAGCAGCAGACGTTCAATCTCCACTCGGGCTACACCGATCTCACCATGATGCGTGAGATCGTCACGCATCGGCTCTTCGAGCGGGCGGGGCACCCCGCGAGCCACGCAGAGCCCGTGAGGCTCGTCATCAATGGGGAGTATCAGGGGCTGCACACGCTCGTCGAGAACATCGGGCGCCGCTGGCTGAGAGCGCGCGATCTCGATCCCGATCGCGATCTGTTCCATGCGCGCAGGGGCCTGTTCCAGGACTCGCGCGTTGTGGCCATCGAGGCGAACTGGGAGCGTGAGATCGATGCGACAGGCATGGAGGGGACGCTCGCCCTGTCACACACCATCGAGGTGATCAACGACACATCGCTGTCGCCCGAGGACTGGGCCTCGGCGATCGCCGGGGAGTTCGAGCTCGACAGCATGATCAACCACCTCGCCATCCGCGCCTGCACCCAGTCCTTCGACGACAAGAACAAGAATCTCTATCTCTATCGCCTCGCGACGATCGAGGGCGACCGGTGGCTGATCATCCCCTTCGATCTGGACCTGAGCCTCGGGCGCATGTGGCTCCCCGTCGAGCCCGATGGCCTGCTCAACGACATCCTTGTGACCGATCTCCCCGCACTCTGGGCCGGCTTTCCCCCCAATGACTTCAATCCGCTCTGGGACCGGATCGAGCAGACCCCGGCTCTCCGGGATCAGGTCCAGCGCCGCATCGGAGAGCTCCTGGCCACACACTTCCGACTCGCACTGCTCGGCCCGGAAATCGGTGCCCTCCACAGCCAGATCCTCGCAGCCGCCCTCGAGGATCCCCTTCACCGCGCGACAGATGAGGACATCCTGGGCGGGGCGGAGGAGCTGCGTGAGTTCTTCCGACTCCGCCGCGTGGCACTGGCCACCGAGATCCCGCCCGAGCGCCTCGTGATCAACCCCGAGCGTCTGCGCGATCACCTGCTCGGGATCGAGCCGCTGGTCGGAAACGAGGTCAGCGCCGGAGATCTCAACGGAGACGGAGATGTCGACGTCGCCGACATGATCCAGGCGGCGGGTGACCGGTGAGAGACTCCTCCCGGATCAGAGGGCGACCATCAGGCCCCGCTGATCGGTGAAATCTGCGAACGGATCAGGGCCCATCAGGCGGCCGAGACCCGACTGGCGGGCGCCACCCCACGGGAAATTCGGATTCGCTGCGCCCGTGGAGTTCACCGCCCGCAGACCGGCGGTCAGGTGCCTCGCGATCCTCTCGCCGCGCCGAAGATCAGCCGTCCAGACACTGGCGGTCAGGCCGTACTCCGAGTCGTTGGCCAGGGAGATCGCCTCCTCCTCGGTGTCGAAGGGCATCACGGGGATCACAGGGCCAAAGGTCTCCTCACGCATCACGCGCATCGAGTGATCGACGCCCGAGAGCACCGTCGGGGGATAGAACAGACCTCTGCGCTTGGGCCTCTTTCCACCGCACAGCGCCTTGGCACCCCGCCTGACGGCATCCGCCACGTGCGACTCCACATGGCGGCGCTGCCCGGCGGAGATCATCGGACCGATGTCGGTCTGATCCGACATGGGATCGCCCACGCGGAGCTTTTTGACCTCCGCGACGAGACGGACGAGAAACTCTCTCTCCACGCGGCGATCGACATAGATCCGCTCGACCGAGTTGCACTCCTGCCCACAGTTCCACAGCGCGCCGCCGATCATCCGCTTGGCCACGTGCGCGAGGTCGGCGTCATGGCAGATGATGGCCGGGTCCTTCCCCCCCAGCTCGAGGGCGAGCCGATGCAGACGATCCGCACTGCTGCGCATGATCGCCTTGCCCACCGCGTTGGACCCGACGAATCCCACCATGTCGATGTCCGAGGAGACCAGCGCGCGGCCCGTGGCATCGGCGCCACTGATCTGATGGAACACATCCTCGGGGGTGATCTCCGTGATGATCTCACCGAGGCGTTTCCCGGTGAGAGCGGTCATCTCCGAGGGCTTGAACACCACGGTGTTGCCCGCCAGCAGCGCGGAGGCGATCACCTGGCAGGAGACCGAGACCGGGTAGTTCCAGGCCGTGATGGCCGCGACGACCCCCAGGGGCTCACGGAGGACCGTCCCGCGGAGATTTCGCTCCCAGTCCATAATCCGTGGCCCACGCCCGAGCACGCGCAGAGCGCGGATGCAGATGTGGCGGATGCGCGCCTGGGCCGCACGGACCTCACCGAAAGACTCGCGGATCGGCTTCCCCGTCTCAGATGTGATCAGCGGGGCGAGATCATCGACGACCTCCCCCAGACGAGCGGCCAGCGCCTCCATCAGGGCCACACGCCGCTTGAGAGGCACCGACGCCCACTGCGGCTGCGCCGCACGCGCACGGGCAACCGCCCGGCGCGTGTCGGCGGGCGAGGTCACTGTCACACTCCCGATCACCTTCTCCGTGAAGGGATTGATCGATCGAATCACTTGGGTCCTGCTCTGGGTGGTCATGGTGAACTCCTCAGCCCTGCGGCGTCTTTTCCAGATTGCGGCACGCGCTTCGGGCCAATCCCTCTCTGTGAGCCCGCCAGAGGGGCGTGCCGTAGAACTGAGACTCGTAACCGCTCTGATCGAGAGATGCAAGCTCTCGCAGGTCGAGCGAGGGAGGGGTGATCGCCTCCGCCATGCGCTCATCCTGGGACGGCTTCGCAAAGCGGTTCCACGGGCAGACGTCCTGACAGATGTCGCAGCCGAACACCCAGCCGTGGAGAACGTCCTCCGCGGGGAGCGGCCCGCGGTGCTCGATTGTCCAATTTGAGATGCAGCGCCTCGCATCGAGCACCCAGGGCTCGGTGAAAGCGCCCGTCGGGCAGGCATCGAGACAGCGCGTGCAGGTCCCGCAGTGGGGCGGCTCCGGCTCATCGGACCTCAGCTCGAGCGTGGTGAAGATCACGCCCAGGAACAGATGGGTCCCCAGACTCTTCGAGATCAGCATCGTGCTCTTTCCCTGGAAACCGATGCCCGCCCGGGCGGCGAGCCCCCGCTCCAGCACATGGCCCGTGTCCACATGCCACTTGGTCTCGACCCCCTCGCCGCGCTCGCGGATGAACTTGGCGAGTCGGCGCATGGGCCTCTCGAGCACGCGGTGGTAATCACGCCCCTGGGCATAGCGCGCGACGCGGCCATGCCCCGCCGGGAGCTCAGCGGGCACCTCCCGATAATGATTCTTCGCCAGGCAGATCACACTCCGGCACCCCGGGAGAACCTGTCGGGGATCCGCCCGCTGATGGCGACCCCGGGCCATGAAGTCCATGCCCGCGTGCATCCCCGCCTCCAGCCACCTCTCATAGGCCATTTCGTCGCGCTCCAGGGGCTCGGCGGTGGTGACCCCCACGTCATCGAATCCCAGGTGAAGAGCCTGGCGTTTGACGGCGAGGGCGTGGCGTGTGGCGAGGTCGGCCATGGGGTGATTGAACCGCAGAGCGCCGCTGGCGCCAAGGATTTCTCAGGTCTCCCGTCCGCCGCGTGTCCCCCGAAGATCCGGCCAGTGAGGGGGAATCAGGAGAAGCGTGGCGATCACCAAGGCTGCGAATCCCAGATGAATCGACGTGAAGACCCAGGGGGGCCAGTCCTGGAAGAGAACCGCGTGGGCCAGGCGGGCGATCAGATCAACCTCAGCGGAGTCTTGGCCCCCCCGGTGCCGAAGGGCATACTCCCAATCCGTCAGAGGGCAGAGCATTCCGA
>JAFGKF010000091.1 GCA_016928695.1 Candidatus Sumerlaeota bacterium
GCCAGGATCTGCTCCATGCCCTCGGCGAGTCTCTCACGCAGCCACAGCCGCATGTCGGTCGCCACCTGGTCGTTGCGCGAGCGGGCCGTGTGCAGGCGCCCGGCGGCATCCGCACCCGCGAGATGCATCAGCGCATGCTCGACGTTGATGTGGACGTCCTCCGCGGCGGGATCGAGAGCGAATTTGCCCTCATCAGCCCGCGAGCGCAGGGTGCGGAGCCCACGGAGCAGGCGGCGCAGATTCTCCGGCGAGATGATCTTGACCCGGGCCAGCATCAGCGCATGCGCCGTGTTCAGGTGGATATCATGCGGGATCAGCGCGGCATCGGCCGGCGGCACCTCGGCCATGTCGCGTCCGGCGCAGAGGGCGATGACCAGGGGATCGGGCTCTTTGGCGGTGCGGGCTTTCCAGACGGGTTGGCTCATGATCTCTGTGACTCGGATTGAGGTGTTGAACTGTCGATCTCGCGGACGTATCATCCTCCCGAGGCCCATCAAGTCAAATGTTCAAACCGGCAAGCGCGCTCTTCATCGGCACCGTGATCCCGCTTTGCCTCGTCTCAGGGCTCTGGGCGACCACGCTGCAGGACGCCCAGGCCGCTTTCCGAGAGGGCAATTACAGTCGCGCGGTCGAGCTGGCGGCAGAGGCCCGCCGGGAGAATCCCGCGGATGAGGCAGCGGCGGAGTTTCATGCCCTCGCGCTCAACGCACTGGGTGTGTCACTGGTCGAGTCGGGCGATTGGGAGCAGGCCCTGGCCGCACTCGGCGATGCCCAGGAGCTTCTCCCCGGCGATGCGATGATCGCGGAGAATCTCCAGCGGACTCAGATCAACGCCGCGCTCCACTTTGCCCGGGAGGAGGGGGATCTGCGGCAGGCGTGGTCTCTGCTGCAGGGGGTTCCCCGTGATGCCCCCCAGGAGATCCTGGCGAGGCGCAACCGAGCCGCCTCGACAGTGGCCCTCCTGCGCGCGCGTGAGGCGGAGGACTCGGGTGAGCGCGAGATGCAGCGCAGACACCTCGAGACCTCGATTCACCTGGATCCGGAAAACGTGGCCTCCCTCATCGACATGGCGGAGTGGCACTACGGTGCAGGAGAGCATGAGGAGGCGCTCGAGCTCTTCCGCAGGGCACAGGCGCTGGATCCGTCGGTGGAGCTGATCGCCGGAGTGATCGACGAGGTGGAGCGCGACCTCGTGGCCACAGAGGGACATGTCATCGAGCAGACAGAGCACTTCACGGTCAGCCACCCGGGCGAGTCGACGCGGGATTTCGCGGATCTGTGTCTCGAGGTGCTCGAGACAGGCTTCACGCGTCTCTCCCAGGCTCTGGGGCACACACCACGGAATCGCATCGAAGTGGTCATCTACCCCGAGAGCCACTTCCGAGGCGTGACGCTGGCCCCCGACTGGGCCATCGCGGCCTTCGACGGGAAGATCCGGATCATTGTCAGACCCCTCGAGACCGTCAGGCAGAGGGAATCTCTGTTCGGCACCCTGAACCATGAGATGACCCACGCTTTCATCTTCGACATCGCCGAACGGCGATGCCCCGATTGGCTCAATGAGGGCTTGGCCCAGTGCTTCGAACCCGGTTTCGAGGTGGACTCCTCCAAGATCAGCCGACTGCACACTCTCAGTGAGCGTGGGGAGCTCCCCGCCATCGCCGATCTCCCCTTCGAATTCGGTGGGATATCCTCGACACAGGAGGCTCAGATCGCCTATCTTGTCTCGTCAGCCTTCACGCACAGCCTGATGGAGCAATACGGGGCGCAGCCCCTGCGCGACGTGCTGCGCGATCTCGCCGAGGGCATGGACATCGAGGAGGCTGTTCAGAGACGTCTGCAGCAGCCTCTCGAGGTTCTCGATCAGCGGTGGCGTGAGGGCCTGTGAGCCGCACGGATCTCAGACCACAGCCGAGGGAACACAGAGGAATGAGCCAAAGCCACAGACGCGTGCGCATCAGCTGCTCACTCAGGGACTGCTGCTTCTGGGAGGAGGACGCCGCGGGGGTGGTCTTCTGCACCCATGTGGACAAGGCGATGCACCTGAGGGTCGACCCATGCCCTCTCTACCGCCTCGATTGGAAGCGCCGGATGGAGCAGATGCGCGAGAAGCGCGAGAAGCGCTGAACCCGGAGCGACGCCGATCAGAGAGCGTCCGGACCCTGCTCGCCCGTCCGGATGCGAACCACTTTCCCCAGATCCCAGACGAAGATCTTGCCGTCCCCGATCGTCCCGGTGCGTGCGACCTCCTCGATCACAGCCAGCGCCTCGTCAACCTGGTGATCCTCCAGGGCGATCTCGAGGCGAACCTTGGGCAGGAAGTCCACCTGGTACTCCGAGCCCCGGTAGAGCTCGGTGTGTCCCTGCTGACGCCCGAATCCCCGCACCTCGCTGACGGTCATCCGTGTGACCCCGATCTCGTGCAGGGCATCTTTGACCTCGGCGAGTTTGAATGGCTTGATGACGGCCATGAGCATCTTCATCGCTGCGGCCGCCGGAGAGTCAGAAGTTGAAAACGTCCTCAGAGGGCTCGTTGGAGGGCTGGTTCTCCTCGAAGTCGGGCAGATCGATGACCACCGGCGACAGCGAGCCCTCGGTCCCAGAGGGTGAGACCTCAGGGGTCTCCTCCTCCATGGCGCTGTTATCCCCCGTCACATCCCAGTCATCCGTGTCGTCGAACAGAGACTCCTGAGCCCCCGTGCCGGTGTCCACATCGCCCATCATGCTGGCGTCGATGCCGGGGATCTGCAGCTCGGACTCCTCGAACACACCGCGGAAAAAGTCATCGGATGGCTCTGTCTCAATGGTGGCACCCACCAGGTTGTTCTGGGTCATGCGGACGCCGTTCTCATCGCGCCAGTCGGTCATGTCCGCGTGATAGAGATATCCCGCCTCGTCGATCAGAACCACCTCGCTGCGGACCAGGGGATTCCCGCCCCCGCCCTGACGGGTCAGGATGGCCCGGGTCATGTCCGGATGGCGCCGCCCCACATTGAACCAGTCCTGCTCCAGCGCGTAGGCGTGGACGTAGGTCTGTCCTGTCTCCTGGCGGCTCAGCTCCGTCTCCTGAATCCCCGAGAGCCGACGCTCGAGGTAAACCATCTGACGCTCGGCCCGGCTCTGCTGTGCCGGTGTGGAGGCCGGGCTGTTGATCACCCGTTCCAGGGCCTCCATGGCCACGACAAGGTGATCCTCAGCCCGTCGACTCGAGGAGACCCTCGCCTGGCGCAGAGCGAGCTCAAAGAGATTAAACTGAAGGGCTGGGGAGTCGACTGCGATCTCAGCGGCGCGGCGGTACTCATTGTGTGCCGTCTGATAATCAATGTGATCGAGGGCCTGCACACCGGCCAGATAATGCTCCTGTGCCTCAGCGGGGAGAGCCCGGAAATCCGCCTCGCTGAGCATATAGCGCTCGAGGTCCTGTGCAGGGGCAGTCAGGGGCAAGAGCATGGCCGCAGCGGCGAGTGCGCAGAGTGCCCAGTGGCGAACGTGCATTTCAGGGACCTCCGGTGGTCGTCGTCAGGGTGCCGATGAGCAACAAGCCCACCGTGGCAGAAGCGATTTGCCCCTGCAACGTCAATTTCAGGCCACTGAACAGCTCGCCTCGCCGGATGCGATGAGCCGGTGGATCACTGGGACCACAGGCGATCGAACCGCGCAGGCAACTGCGCGAATCGCATGAGCGGCGGCGAGAGACAGGCAACATCGCAGAGCCGAGTCGCGGTGAGCACCGGCAGCCTGACCCAACACTCAGTGAGGGAGAGCTCTGGCGAGACCTTTCACCCGGCAATTCGGAATCACGGCGACTCCCGCTGATCGGGGGGAGGAGTGATCTCTGGAAACATCTCGAGAAGCCCCACCATCTTGAGCGTCGCCCGGGCAGGGGGGCTCAGATCCGACAGAATCAGAGTGGCCTCCTCAGCCGCGGTCATGCGCCATGCACTGACCAGCATTCCCACCCCATGGCTGTCAATGTGCTCAACTTGGCTGAGATCGAGGAGGATTCGCCTCTCCCCTCTGTGCAGAAGGCGGCGGACATCCTCAATCAACTCCGCGCCTGCTCCCCCTCGCACCTGAGACGGCAGTCGAAGAGTGGTGCCTGTGGCGGTGGATTCGGATTGCAAGTGTTCCTCTGCCCGAAGGAGGCGATCAGATCACACCGGCCTCCTGCGGACACTCTCTGGGATCCCATCGGCATCCCCGTGCCAAGCCAATATTCTCTCGTCCACAGTGAATTCGCGCATCTGGGGTGAATCTTCACAGTGGGTTCTCTTCTCTTTTCGGTTGAAACTTGCTCCAGCCCGTCTCACTCTCCTCACCTCTGTGCAATGTTGACGCTGCTGCTTCAAGCCACCTCGTCGGAACAGATCCCGTTCAGTGACTCTGCGGGCACAGCGGCCAGCTATCTCAACATGTCTGACCTCCCCCATCTGATGCTCAACCTGGTGATCGCAGCCCTGCTGGGGGCGCTGATCGCATTCCACCCGCTCCGCCTCCGGCGCGATGCCAACATCGATTGGGAGATGAAGAAATGCCAGATCCTGATCTGCATCCTCGGTGTCATCCTGGTCGAGATTGTCGCCGGTGAACTGGCCCTGGCCTTCGCCCTTGTCGGCGTGGGGTCTTTCATCCGCTTCCGAACCGCCGTTCAGAATCCCCTCGAGGGGGCGATCATCTTCGTCCAGGTCATGATCGGGATGGCCTGCGGGGGCAATGAGTACTGGATGGCCGTGGTTTTCACCGGATTCGTGTTCGCGCTGCTCTTGGTCCTCAACGTCAGAGCGGAGCAGTACACCGAGCTCTGGGAGGTCAAGACGCAGGGTGGAACGGCCGACCACTGCCGCGCCATGTTCGAGCAGCTGGCCACCGCGGAGCACTACCGTATTGAGAGACTCAATCTCAAGCTCATGTCACAGGTCTTCGTCTGCCGGTTTCGCCCCCCCTCCACAGTCGACGTCCCGGCGATCGATCAAGAGTTCCTGGGGCTTCTCGAGTCGAAGCCCGATGCCATTCAGTGGAACTGCCTCAGAGGCGGCTGAGCGCTCACGCTCACCGCGGGGAGAGCACTCGGATGGCCGCGGGGTGGGCGGGGCAGGCGTACTCGCAGAGCCCACAGCCCGTGCACGCGCTCTCATGGACGAGGGGAAGTCCTCGCCGCATCTCAATGGCGCTCCCCCTGTGAGGACACACGGCACGGCACGTGTCACACACACGGCCCTGGTGGGCAAAGCAGAGTGCGGCGATCACCTTGGCGGTGCCCAATCTCATCTGAGCGCGCGACGTCGGGATCAGCGCCCCCGTGGGACAGGCCTCCGCGCAGTGATGGGGCTGGCACTCGTAGCAGGCCCGCCGCCGGGGGATGATCACGGGGCTGCCAGCGACATCGGGGTGTGTCGACTCGCTGGCGAACACGATCGCGTCCTCCGGGCACGCCTCGATGCACTTGCCACAGCGCGAGCAGGTCTCCAGAAAAGCCCTCTCCTCCAGAGCCCCGGGGGCCCGGATCACCTGGGGGCCCGCCAGCTGGATCAGGGCCGGCTCCATCCGCTCGAGCATCTCCTCGACCACAGGCTCGAGGGCAGCTCGGCCTTCCTCCACGGCCCAGTCGCGCAGGGCGCGGAAGAAGCCCCGGCGGCCAGTGATGAGATCAGAGTCGGGTTTTTCAGCGGTGGACATGGGGCGACTCTGCCTCAGAGTGGAGCACAGCGCAAAGCGAAACCCCACATCGGCTGGCACGGTGGTGTGGGCTTTGCTCTGGAGCCGTGTGAGAGGGAGTGCTGGGGATGATGCAGTCGAGTCTCTGGGAACAGCACATGCGCGGCGGGGCAGAGGCCATGACCCTGCAGGGCTGGCGGGTCGTGCGATCGCATGCTGACATTGCCACCGAGTGCCGGGCCGTGCGGGAGGGGGCCGGGGTCATCGATCTCTCCCATCTCGGGCGCACTTGGCTGAGGGGAACCGATGCGCAGGACTATCTGCACCGCCAGCTCAGTCGCTCCATCCGACCTCTCGCCGTGGGTGAGGGCTGCCACGCCGTCCACATGAATGCCATGGGGCAGATGATCGGGGAGCTGACCCTGCATCGGACGGACGAGCAGGAGTTCCTGGCGCTGACGATGCCTGTGTGCACTGAATCGCTGGCGTCCACACTCGAGAGGTTCATCTTCGGCGAGGACTGCACTGTGGAGCGGGAGGCTGAGAGCACCGGACTGCTTTCCATCCATGGTCCGAGGGCGTGTGAACTGCTCGAGAGGACTCTCGGAGATTCCACCGCCGATCTGCCACTCCATGGATCACGCCGTTGCCGGTTCCGGAGTGCGGATGTTCTCGTCCTGGCGACGGCTCTCACAGGGGTGACCGGTCGTCATCTGATGGTGGATGTCGCCTCGCTCTCAGCGCTCTGGGAAGATCTCCTGAATGCGAAGGCCATGCCCTTCGGCTGGGCGGCCCTCGACACGCTGCGCATCGAGGCGGGGATCCCGCTTTTCGGTGTGGACCACGACAGCGGATGGATCCCCACCGATGCGGGGCTCGAGGCGACCCTGGACTTTGAAAAGGGCTGCTTCCCGGGTCAGGAGGTCGTGGCCAAGATCCGCAACATCGGACATCCGAGATGGGTGCTGCGTGGATTCGTTCTCAGTGCCACCGAGTGCCCACCGCGGGGGACCCCGCTCCTCCTCAGCGGCCAGAGAGTGGGCTCGCTGAGCAGTGTGGGCCACTCCCCCCCGCTTGGACGTGTCATCGCCCTGGGGCACCTGAGATGGAAGTTCCGCGATTCCGATGGCCCATTGCAGCTGGGCGAGGAGGGTGAGATGGGCGAGGCCCGGGTGGCCAATCTCCCATTTCTCTCTGCCGAGGAACCTGGGGATTGATCCACCATCGATCTCCTCTTATGCACGCTCTTGCGGCGAGGTCGAACTTTTCATTGAAGAAACCACCCCGAGAATTCCACAGTGTCTCACATTCCCCGTTGGGGAGGTTTCCCCCCATGCATCCGCTCAGGCCCATCACGCTTCTCACCACACTGGCGATTGTCTCCGCCGCCATGGCACAGCGACCGGGCGATCCCGGCTCACAGGGCGACTCTGATTTGTCTGTCCGATACGATCAGGACGACGTTGATCCGGGGGAGCGCGCCCGGCTCGAGGTGATCGACACGCAGGACAACATCGACTACGTCGTTCGGACCTACCACCTCGAGCACGCCAACGCGGCGGATCTCTTCGAGGTCATCGACGAGGCCGTGGAGCAGGAGGAGGGGCGGGTTGACACCCTGGCGGTGGGGGGCGAGGCCCAATTCGACACCGAGACGGGCGGGGTCTTGATCACCGATGCGGAGGACACCTACATGGTGATCACCGCCCCCGAGTGGATGTTCCCCGGCCTGGATCGCACCATCGAGATGCTCGACCGCGATGGGATCTCCTCCTGGGCCGATGGGACGCTGGATGCCTATTTCATGCTGGAGCACCGCCGCCCGAGCGAGGTGGCCGA
This sequence comes from Candidatus Sumerlaeota bacterium, assembly GCA_016928695.1. GTDB lineage: Bacteria > Sumerlaeota > Sumerlaeia > JABWBI01 > JABWBI01 > JAFGKF01. Next base: position 7,495 of record JAFGKF010000091.1, read on the forward strand.
GTTCCTCGAGGAGTATGCGACCGACAGGACCATTCTGATCCCCGACGACGCCACCAATGCCCTCTACGTCAACGACGCCCCCGAGAACTTCCGGGCGATGATCCGAGCCATCAGCGCCTTCGACACCCCGGCCCAGGCCGTGATGATCGAGGCGGAGATCATCGAGATCGTGCGCGACGACGACGAGAGCCTGGGGCTCTGGTGGGATGCCTGGAAGATGACGCTCCCCACCGATGCCGATGCCGCGTTCGGATACTTCAGCGACCGGGGACGCGATGCGGACATCGATGCCCGGGTGACCGAGGGGGGATTGACAGGTGTGATCTCAGGCCTCACTCCCGAGTACACGCGGTCGCAGCAGTTCACGGTGGCGACCTCTCTCGACAACATGAGCCCCCAGGCCCTGGCCTCCTTCGTCAACTACCTCATCAGCGAGGGGCATGCGAGGGTGCTGACGAGCCCACGGATCACCGTCCTCCAGACCGAGACCGGCGTCATCGAATCCGCGACCGAGCACCAGACGGTGGCTCTCCTCCAGCAGGATGACGAGGGATCGCGCATCTTCACCGACGTGGTCACAACCGAGGGGGTCCGGCTCGAGGTCACCCCGTTCATCGGGGCAGACACGATCCGGCTGGACGTCAACGCCGAGGTCTCGAGCGTCATCGGCCTGAGCGCGACCGGCCTGCCCATCACGTCGACAAGGTCGGTCGAGAGCCAGGCGGTTCTCCGCGACGGCGAGAGACTCACCCTCGCCGGGCTGACGCGCGAGCAGATCGTCTCGGAGAGCAGCGGTGTGCCCGTGCTGCGCCGTGTCCCCCTCGTCCGATATCTCTTCAGCCGCGAGAGCGAGGTCCGGAGAACATCCGACATCGTGGTGTTCCTGACGCCGCGCGCCGTTCAGCCCGGAGGTGAATACGACGGACAGAGACGTGACAGGGAGCTGCGCCGTGAGATCGAATCCGACCTGAGCGAGCTCAGAGACTGAGCGGAATCCGTGGGAGATATCATCGCCCAATGGCCTGCCGTGCTTCTGGCCGCAGGCGAGGGGCGGCGCCTTGGCCAGCCCAAGGCGCTGATTGACCTCAGCGGCGAGACGCCGCTGGGTCTCGTCGCTGCGGCGTGCCATGAGGCGGGATTCTCTCCTCTGGTGGCCGTTGTGCCCCCGGCTCTCCGCGACGATGTGGTGCGAAGCATCCCCCACCTGAGATACACCCTCGTCAATCCCAGGCCAGAGAGCGGCCCTCTGCGCTCTCTGCACATCGCCATGGAGGTGTTGCCCGAGGGGGCGCAGGGCTTTCTCCTGGCGAAGGTGGACTTCTCTCTGGTGCAGAGAGAGACCTATCGAGGATTGGCCTCCGCGGCGCGCGAGGACCCCCAGAGGCTCTGGCGGCCGGTCTTCAGAGAGCGCCATGGGCATCCGGTCTGGTTTCCGGCGGCTCTCTTCCAGGCGCTGCGCGAGGCCCCACTGAGCGAGGGGGCGAGGGCTGTCGTGTATGCCCATCAGGAGCTCTGGGGCACCGTCGTGGTAGATGATCCGTGGATTCACCGCGATCTGGACACCCCTGAGGATCTCGAAACGTTTCGACTCCACCTCTCGCAGCAGCGCTGACTGGCTGGGACTCGGACCGGTTTAAAAAAGGTTGCTATGATCGCTTCAGTGAAGTAGCTCAGCCAGCGACAGTGTTTTCTCTGGTGTGGAAGTGATCACAGAGTCAGGGAGAGTCACATGGGGCGCCGTCGACTGACCATTCGAGACATTGCACGGATCGCCAATGTCTCCCGATCCACAGTGAGTCTGGCACTCAACGACAGCCCTCGCATCAATCCCGACACCAAGCGCCGGGTTCTCGAGATCGTCGAGGAGATGGACTATCACCCCAACGCGATGGCACGCGCTCTCGTCGGGGGGCGGACACGCGTGCTCTCGCTCCTCGTCCCACAGATCGATCATGTCTTCAGCGACTTCTATTTCTCCGAGACGGTCTCAGGCGTGACCGATGTGGTCGCCAGGCTGGGCTACAGCCTGATGCTCGAGGTGGCGACGGAGTCCTTCATCTCCAACGGCGTGGTTGATCGCCTCTTCAAAGAGAGACGGATCGATGGCATGCTGGTGGTCGGAACCCTGACGACCGATGACTGGCTCGACATCCTGAGGGAGAAAAAGCGGCCCGTCTGCCTGATCAACTCCGAGAGAGAGGGGTTCAGCTCGGTCGTGGCGGACAACCGCGCCGGCGCCGGACGCGTCGTCGATCATCTCGTGGAGCTCGGACATCGGGAGATCGGTTACATCAAGGGCCTCGACATCACCACTGTGGGGCTTCACCGCGATGAGGGATTCCGGGCCGCGCTCGAGCGCCACGGCATCGCCTACGACGAGGCCATGGTCGCCTACGGAAACTTCTCCGAGGAGTCCGGCTACGAGGCGATGAGAAAACTCCTGGAGCGCCCGCGCTGCCCCAGGGCGATCTTCGCCACAAACGACAGCATGGCCATCGGCGCCATGCACGCCATTCAGGAGCGGGGGCTCAGCGTTCCAGGCGACGTCTCGCTGGCCGGGGGAGACGACATCCGGTTGGCCCGCTACATCTCACCACGGCTGACCACCATTCGCCAGCCCATGGATCTCATCGGGAGCCAGGCGGCCGAGATCCTCTTCGACAGGCTCGGCCTCGAGCCCGGGGGAGGCTCTGTGCCCGCTGAGGAGCCCACTGTGCGCATGATCGACACCGAGCTCATTGTCCGAGAGTCCTGCGGCCCCGCCTCCTGATCCATCTCCGGGGCAGAGAAGATGAGCGATCACACACCGTCGCACAGCACATTCCTGGTGGGAGAGCGGGTGACCCTGCGGCCCCTCGAGCCCGCAGATGTCCCCATGCTCAGCCGGGCGGCCAATGACCCGGAGACCCGATACCCCCTCTTCCGCTTTCTCCCGTGCAGTGATGAGGCCATCCGCCGCCAGATCGAGGAGTGGGATCGCGATCCCCACACCGTGATGCTCGCGATCTGTGAGCGGCCCACGGGTCGCGCCATCGGCAACACCGGCCTGGTGAGAATCGACTGGGTCAGTGGAGCGGCGATCTTCTTCATTGCGATCGCAGACCCTGAGGACTGGTCAAAGGGTTTCGGGGGGGAGGCGACGCGACTGATCTCCGACTACGCCTTCGACACACTCAACCTCCAGCGGATCCAGCTCCATGTCTGGGCCAAAAACGAGAGGGGAGTGAAGGCCTACCAGAGGGCCGGGTTCGAGATCGAGGGCACCCTTCGCCGCGCCATGTATCACGCGGGCGAGCATGAGGATTTTCTGGTCATGGCGAAGCTTCGACCGATGTGACCGGGGCAGCGGGGGTGTCCCAGGGCACGGGGTCGAAGAGGCTGTCCGACGACTCCGCCGTCACTCTCGGGGCATACACGCTCAGTCGGCCGGTCTGGTGAACCAGCCGCCACAGGCCGCGGATCTCGAGAACCGCCTCGCGGACGGCGGGGTCGAACTCCGCGCGCCACCGCTCTGTCATGGGGTCGAGAATCACAAAGCGCGCCTCATGCCAGTCACAGGGGTAGAGGAAGCGCTCCGACGGCATGTTCTCGGGGAAAAAGTCCGTCGCCTGACCGAGAGAGGCGAGCGACTGCGTCAGCGTCGCGTGGCGCCCCGGAAGAGTCCACCACAGGGGGTACTCGGCGATGATGAGATCCTCTGGCCCCACACCCTGA
>JAFGKF010000092.1 GCA_016928695.1 Candidatus Sumerlaeota bacterium
CGCCGGCGCTGAGATTCTCGAGCACGTTGTGCAGATCGGTGGCGAGCGTTGACTGGGTCTCGAGACTCAGGGAGAGCTGGTCGTTGGCCTCGGCCAACTCGATGTCGAGGGCGGCGATGCGTTCGCGCAGGGCGGCCTGCTGCCCCTCGAGCACCTCGGCGGAGGCCGTGAATCTCTCGAAGGCGCGGCTCAGCGACTCGAGATCGAGCCCCCCGCCGAGTTGCTCCCTGAGCTCCGCGGGCATCACTGCAGAACTCCCCCATCACTGAAGATCTCGGGATACTCCTCCATCCAATCGAAGTCACGCAGTGACTGGCCACCCATCGTCTCCCACACCGTCGAGGGATGAGCGGCCATCAGCATCTCGAGTCGTCCCCGCGCCTGCTCGATCTCTCCGCGCTGCGCCATGCACTGAGCGATGCGATAGTCGAAGATCGCGCGCTCGTCGGCATCGGGGTAGAGCTCGACCAGCTCCTCATAGACACGCTGGGCCCGTCCCCAGTTGCCGGTCTGATAGAGGCAGTCGGCGAGCTGAAAGACGATCTCGTAGGGCACGGCGGCGGTCAGGCTCTCGCCCCCGCCTCTCTGGAAAGCCACCAGCGCCTCGACGCACAGTGGGAGAGCCATCTCGGGCCCCAGAGTGCGTTTGGTGCAGTCCGCGCGCAGGAACATCGCCGTCAGTCTCTGCTCCTCGGATCCCCCGATGCTCAGCGCCTGTTCGGCCGCCCGGAGGGCCTCGTCCCATCGTCCGAGACTGTGGAGAAGTCCCGCTCGGATGTGCGCCACGGTCGCCCGATGGGAGGCGGACTCCACTGCGCCCTCCAGCTCCGTCAGCGTCTCGAGGGCCTCCTGTGAACGGCCGACGTGGCGAAGGGCCTCGAGGCCAGTGATCAGAATCTCCTCCCATGGGAGGTCCGACGCTGTCTGGCCACCCCACTCGTCGAGGAGCCCCATCGCGAGGTTGGCCGACTGGCTCCACAGCCCGAGGTCTGCGAGCTCCTGGGCAAGGCGCCAGCGGAGCGGGGCGGAGGGCTGCAGCTCGACCACAAGATCTTCGCTCATCCGCATCAGAGCCACTGCGCCGACCCTGTCTCCCTTTCCGAGATGGAGCTCGAGCGCCTCCTCCAGTGCGCTGTCCATCATCTCGACCGCCAGGGGGCGGACCTCGCTCTCAGGCCAGTCGATCAGCATGTCGTTGAGATGGATGATGGCTCTCTCCGGTTCCCCCTCGTCGATGAAGAGCTGACCCAGCCGCAGATGGGCCACCTGCGCGATCTCCACATCGGGGAAGCGGTGTATCACGCGTGTGTATCCCCACTCGGGATCGAGATAGGCGTGCTCGCGAACCTCGGGCCTGGTGATCCCGTTGGCCTCGTCTTCGCGCGCCTGATCCGCCAGGCGGATGATCGCCTCAGCGGTCAGCCAGTTCTCGCCATAGAAGCTGAGCATGCCGCGGTAGACGTAGAGCGCCTGCTCGGTCTCTCCCCGGGCGCGGTGCACCGCGGCGAGCAGCGAGGCCACCTCCGCGTTCTCAGGCCGCGCGGGGAAGCTGCGGAAGATGTGCTCGATCAGCTGAGTGGCCCAGTCGAGGTCCTGATTGGTGATGCTGGTCTCAATGATGTTTGTCAGGACATCGGGATCGCTCTTCGTCTGATCCTCATCGAGCTCCCACGCGCGGCGGAAGACATTGTAGGCGGCGATGTCGTCCCCCCGCTCATGGAGGAGCTGTCCCAGATCGAGGCATGCGATGGCTGTGAAGGGGCCATGGGGATCGACGTCCAGCAGCTGGCCGAGCACGGCGATGCGCTCGTCCTCGCGGCCCAGCTCGTGGAGCACCTCGGATCGCATGTGGAGGATCGCCCCCACCGAGTAGTCCGTCCCCGCCCGCTGGAAGCTCTCCAGCGTGGCGAGCACCTCCATCGCCCAGCCCATCCGCCGATACGCATCGCAGATGCGCAGCCACGCCAGCGGCGCCCACCGGGAGCGCGGCCAGTGGCGCAGCGCGTATCGGAAGTCGTTGATCGCGCGGAACCAGTCGGGTGGATCATCATCCTCCGCACCGACCGCGTTCTCACGCGCAATCCAGAAGTGCTGCTCGGCGATGAGGAAGACCATCTGCTCGACCGCCTCGCCCTGCGGATCGTCGGCGATGGCCGCATGCAGAGCGTTCACCGCGCGGATGCGTCCCCCTGAGGCCATGGCGGAGTGATATCTCTCGCCCACAGGGGGGGGCAGATCTTCGAGCTCCGCAGGCGTCCAGGCATAGTCGCTCGTCAGCGCTCGATAGCCCGTCGCGGCCGGGGAGACAACCGGGAGATCGTCAGGGGTGTACTGGAGAACCGCCTGCGGCACCGGCACGTTGAGAGCGGAGAGCTCCCCCACGATGGACTGCGTCCGATCCTGAATTCCCACTGAGGTCAATTCATCGGGGAGATTGAACTCCGGATCGGGCAACACCTCCGGAGGGAGATTCGCCTCCCATGGGATATCCGCCTCCTCCTGAGATGAGATCCCCTGGTCATCCACCGGTGGGGGGAGAACCTGCACCTCATCAGGGACCGCTGCGATCTCCTCGGTGACCGGGGCCACGGAGGTCTGCGCTGTGAGCGGCGCATCGGCCGTCTCCGCGGTGGCCAGTGCGCTGACGGTCTCAGCGGTGGCAGGGGCATCGGCTGTCTCGGTGGTGAGTGGGGGGAGGAGGGGCGATTGCCGTTCGAGATTGATCACCAGATCGCTGAGCTGGCGCAGGACGAAGTGATTCGCATCCTCGAGCGGCTGCCCGACATGGATGCGCACCGTGAGGGGGTCCGATGTCGAGGCCCCCGGCTCCAGCACCTCGATGAGATCGCCTGCGCGCTCCCCCTCGATGGCCAGGTTCTCCGCCACGTCGGTGTTGCGCAGGAGGACTGTCAGCTCACCCGCCGGCAGATCGGAATCGATCTCCATCAGTGCCAGGCGATCCATGTCGAAGACGACTCGCAGATCTGTCAGGTTGTCGTAGACCCGGATCTCCTCGAGAGTGCTGCGACCCGGGACAGAGGCGGCCAGGCTGATGAGAAACACCGTCACCGCACAGAGAGAGAAAGTCGCCTTGGGGGACACTGGTCACCTCGTCCCGGGATAGGGTCAGTCCCCCTGTGGGCAAGTCAGATGCCAGCGGCGCTCTCGCTCTCACTGCTCTCCAATCCCTTCTGAATCAGTGGATCACAGCGCGCATCCCATCTCCCATCCTCAGCGGTGGCGCTGGGTCTCTGACGGCGAACCTCTCACCAGGTGTCAGTTTTTTGGCGAGGTGGAATCGGGTCTTGCATCTTCCCAGGCGTTCTCTATCACATCGGATGGCCATGCCTGATCTGACTGAGAAAGCCATGCCGAAGATCCGCTGGAGACCCCGACTGACGGAGGACCACCGATCGGTGTTCTGGGCGGTGGTCATTGGGATGGCGGCGGGTTTCACCGCCTATCTGTTCCGTGAGACGATCGAGGGGTTGGGGCATCTCTTCTATCACTCCCTTCCCGACCGGTTGGGTTTCGACTCCCCCACCGAGATGGGTTGGATGATGATCGCGATCTGGATCCCTGCGCTGGGCGGGCTGATCGTGGGGCCGATGGTCTATCGGTGGGCCATCGAGGCGCGCGGCCACGGCGTGCCCGAGGTCATGCTCTCGCTCTCGCGCGAATCGGGTCGGATCCGCCCCCGCGTCGGTGCGGTCAAGGCGGGGGCGTCGGTGATCACGATGGGCACAGGGGGCTCGGCGGGTCCCGAGGGACCGATCATTCAGATCGGGGCCTCGGTGGGCTCTCTGGTGGGGCAATGGCTTCGGATGCCGGCACGCAAGGTGAAGACGTTTGTCGCGTGCGGGGCCGCCGCGGGGATCTCGGCGGTGTTCAATGCACCGATCACCGGTGTCTTCTTCGCCATCGAGGTGCTGATCGGTGAGCTCAAACCCCGGTCGTTCTCCTTCGTGGCTGTCGCCAGTGTCACGGCCTGGGTCGTCTCAGTGAGCCTGATGGGAGAGCGACCGCTGCTGGAGGTGCCGAAGTGGCATTTTCTGCACGCGGGGGATTTCCTGCTCTGTGCGGTGCTCGGCATCCTCGCAGCCCTCACCGCTCGGCTCTTTGTCATCGTGCTCTACTGGGTCGAGGATCTCTTCAAGAAGCTCCCTCTGACCGTCTATCTCCGCCCCGCTCTGGGGGGGCTGATGGTCGGCCTCATCGCCATCGCGTTTCCCCAGATCCTGAGCACCGGCGATCGGGAGATCACCGCGGCGCTGCACGGCACCATCCAGACCCGGGAGGCGACGCTGATCAATCTGGACTTCGTCGATCATCCCTCCGCGCTCGAGGTCCCTCTCATCCAGCCCGGGGAGGAGACGATCAATCCGCTGATCAATCAGATCGGAGCATCGGGGTTGATCCGCGCCATGTCTCTGATGCTCGTGCTCGCGCTGGCCAAGATCCTGGCGACCTCGCTCTGCCTCGGCTCGGGGGGTTCGGGCGGTGTCTTCGCGCCGGCGCTCTTCGTGGGGGCGATGCTCGGGGGGGCTTTCGGCCTTGCCCTGCAGCTCGTCTTCCCCGGTCACACCGCCTCGGTCGGCGCCTACGCCGTCGTGGGCATGTCCGCCACGCTCGCGGCCTCGGCGCACGCGCCGATGACGGCCGTTCTCATCCTCTTCGAGCTCACGCGCGACTACGCGATGATTCCGGCCAGCATGGTGGCCACCGTCGTCGCCGTGCTCATCAGCTACCAGCTCGCCCCGGACTCGATCTACACGGTCAAGTTCAAACGCCGCGGTCTCCGGATCGGTGACAGTCAGAGGCGCGATCCCCTGATGCAGATCCAAGTGCGCGACGCCATGGCCACTGAGATCTTCACCCTGAAGCCGACCATGACGATGCGTGAGGCGCTCCTCTTCACCGAGACGGTCGGCCAGCGCGCCTACCCCGTCGTCGGCGAAGGGGGCGAGGATCTGCTCGGCCTGATCTCACTCTACGACCTCAACCTCGCGATGGCCGGCAATCGCCCGGACACCACACCCATCGGTGAGCTGATGGACCATCACCCCGTGGTGGCGATGCCTGACGAGTACCTGGATCGGGCGATCACGGATCTCGAGGACTGCGACGCGGGGATGCTGCCCGTCATCTCCTCGCGGGAGGAGCGCCGCCTGGTGGGCGTGCTCACCAACGCGACGGTGATCAGGGCCTACAACGACTATCAGAGGGACCGCGAGTGATCCCACTTGCATCTTCTCCCGGGATCACCACCATGTCTTCGCCATGCCCTCGCGCGTCGTCCGCATCTACTGGCGCCTCGTCGCCCGCCTGAGAATCACCGAGGATCAGCAGTCGGTCTTCTGGGCCATTGTCATCGGCGCCGGGGGCGGCTTCGCGGCGTTTGTCTTCTTCGAGCTGATCGCGGGCATCTCGACCCTGTGCTTTCACCTCATCCCCCACTGGCTCGGCTTCGGAGCACCCACCGACATGGGGTGGCAGTTCGTTCAGATGTGGATCCCCGCACTGGGCGGTCTGATCGTCGGGCCGATGGTCTACCGCTGGGCCATCGAGGCGCGCGGCCACGGCGTCCCCGAGGTCATGCTCGCCATGTCGAGGGAGAGCGGTCGCATTCGCCCCCGTGTCGGGGGGGTGAAGTCGATCGCCTCGGCGGTGACGCTGGGCTCAGGGGGCTCGGCGGGGCAGGAGGGCCCCATTGTCCAGGTGGGCTCGGCGCTCGGCTCGCTCATCGGGCAGGTGCTCCACATGCCCACCCGCAAGATCAAGACGTTCGTCGCCTGCGGCGCCGCCGCGGGCATCTCGGCCGTCTTCAACACCCCCATCGCGGGGGTCTTCTTCGCCATCGAGGTGCTGCTGGGCGAGCTCCGCCCCCGCTCGCTCATCTTCATTGTGCTGTCGTCGGCCACGGCGTGGGTCACTGTCCACCTGCTCATGGGGCGCGATCGGATCTTCCAACTGCCCCCCTGGCAGTTCCTGCACGTCTGGGAGTTCTTCTTCTGGATCGTTCTGGGAGTGCTCGCCGCCCTCGTGGGCCGGCTCTTTGTCCGATCCCTGTATCTCATCGAGGACCTCTTCGAGAAGATCCCCGTTCGTCCGTGGCTCAGGCCCGCACTCGGCGGACTCGGTGTCGGGGTGATCGGCATCGCGCTGCCCCACGTCTTCGGCTCGGGCTACCGCGTGATGAACGCCACACTCAACGGCACAATCTTCACCCGCCTGGGCGCTCTGACGCCCGGCCCCATCGACGCCGATCCCTCGCAGCTGCTTCTGCCCATCGAGTCACTCGCCGACAGTGCCGTGCCTCTGATCGATGCCGCCGGGGGGATGGGTCCGATTCTGGCCGCGATGGGTCTCATGGTCATCCTCGTCTTCGCCAAGATCCTCGCGACCTCGATGACGCTCGGCTCAGGGGGATCGGGCGGCGTGTTCGCCCCGGCGCTCTTCATCGGCGCGATGCTCGGCGGCTCATTCGGACTGCTCCTGCAGCTCATTCTCCCCGGACACGTCGCGCCGCCGGGCGCCTACGCCATCATCGGCATGGCCGCGACCTTCGCCGCGGCGGCCCACGCCCCGATCACAGCGATCCTGATCATCTACGAGCTCACCCGCAGCGAGGCGATGATCCCCGCCATCATGGTCGCCACGGTCGTCGCGACACTGTTCGGCTTCCGCCTCGCGGAGGACTCGATCTACACCGTCAAGTTCAAGCGCCGGGGTCTCCGGATCGGTGACACGCAGGCGCGCGATCCGCTCAAGCAGATCCAGGTGCGCGAGGCGATGGCCACGGAGTTCTTCTCGATTCAGCCGACGATGACGATCCGCCAGGCGCTGCTGTACGCCGAGACTGTGGGGCAAAGAGCTTACCCCGTCGTCGAGCGCGCGGGGGGCGAGCTGCTCGGTCTCGTGACGCTCTACGACCTCAATCTGGCCATGGCGGCCAACAAGCCCGACACCACGCCGATCTGCGAGGTGATGGACCCCGCGCCCGAGGTGATGGCGCCTGAGGAGTACATCGACACGGCGGTCAGCATGCTCGATCACAGCGACGCGAACATGATCCCCGTCGTCGCCAGCCGCGAAGAGCACCGCCTCGTCGGCGTGCTCACCCACGCGACGCTGATGCGCGCCTACAACGAGTATCAGATGGAGAGGGAGTGAGGGGAGAGGGGGAGTCAGAGGAAATCCCCATCGTGCCGGAATTCCCATTCCGGCACACCA
>JAFGKF010000093.1 GCA_016928695.1 Candidatus Sumerlaeota bacterium
AGCCCGCTTCAGCGGGCGCCTCTTGGCCACCTGCTTCAGCTGGTGGCAAACCCCAATTTCTCCGGCCCGTCGATATCCACCCGCACCGTCTCCCCCTCCGTGAAGTCACCCTCGAGCATCCTGAGCGCAAGCGGATCAAGCAGATGCCGCTGGATCGCGCGGCGCAGCGGGCGCGCCCCGTACCTCGGATCGTAGCCCTCCCGGGCGAGGAAGCGCTTGGCGTCGTCAGAGACCTCGATCTGGAGCTTCCGGCCCTCCAGGCGCCTCAGAAGGTCGGCGATCTGCAGATCGACGATCCGGATGATCTCCTCGCTCGTCAGCGCGTGGAAGACGATCACCTCGTCGATGCGGTTGAGAAACTCGGGGCGCACCGTCTGCCGCAGAGCCTCGCGCATCGCGTTGGCCAGTTTCTCCTGGTCCCGCGAGCCGATCTCGTCGATCAGGTGCGAGCCGATGTTCGACGTCATGATCACCACCGTGTTCTTGAACGACACCACCCGCCCCTGGCCGTCGGTCAGGCGGCCGTCGTCCAGGATCTGGAGCAGCGCATTGAAGACGTCGGGGTGCGCCTTCTCGATCTCGTCGAAGAGCACCACCGAGTACGGGCGACGCCTCACGGCCTCCGTCAGCTGCCCCCCCTCCTCGTGCCCCACGTAGCCCGGTGGCGCGCCGATCAGCCGCGCCACCGAGTGCTTCTCCATGTACTCGCTCATGTCGAGCCGCACCAATGCGTGCTCGTCGTCGAACAGGAAGGCCGCGAGCGCCTTCGCCAGCTCCGTCTTCCCCACGCCTGTGGGACCCAGGAAGATGAATGAGCCCAGAGGGCGATTCGGGTCCTGTAGCCCCGCGCGGGCCCGGCGCACCGCGTTCGCGATCGCCGCGATGGCGCTGTCCTGCCCCACGACCCGCTCGTGCAGGCGGTCCTCCATCCGCACGAGCCGCTCACGCTCGCTCTCGAGCAGATTGGAGACCGGGATGCCCGTCCACTTCGAGATGATCTGCGCGATGTCCTCCTCGTCGACCTCCTCCTTGAGAAGCTGGCTGCCGTTCTGGAGCTGCGTCAGATGCGCGTTCTCCGCCTCGATGGCGCGCTCGGTCTCCGGGATCAGCCCGTAGCGGAGCTCGGCCACGCGCTCGAGCTCCCCCGAGCGCTCGAAGCGCTCCATGTCGAGGCGCTGCTGCTCGAGTTGCCCCTTGAGATGCTGAATCTTCTCGATGGCCCTCTTCTCGTTTTGCCAGCGGGCCTTGAGCTCGCTGATCTGCTCGTTCAGGTCCGCGAGCTCGGCCTCGAGACGCTCCAGTCGCTCCCGCGACGCCTTGTCCCTCTCCTTCTTCAGCGACACCCGCTCGATCTCGAGCTGCGTGATCCGGCGCTGAACCTGATCGATCTCCTGAGGCATCGAATCGATCTCGATCCGAAGACGCGAGGCCGCCTCGTCGATCAGGTCGACCGCCTTGTCGGGAAGGAAGCGGTCGGCAATGTAGCGGTGGCTGAGCACCGCGGCGGCCACCAGCGCGACGTCCTGGATGCGGACGCCGTGGTGCACCTCGTAGCGCTCCTTGAGCCCGCGGAGAATCGCGATCGTGTCCTCCACGTTCGGCTCCAGCACCATGATCGGTTGAAAGCGCCGCTCGAGCGCAGCGTCCCGCTCGATGTGCTTGCGATACTCGCTCAGCGTCGTCGCGCCGATGGTCCGCATCGCCCCGCGCGCCAGCGCCGGCTTGAGCATGTTCGCGGCGTCCACGGCCCCCTCGGCCGCCCCCGCGCCCACGAGCGTGTGAAGCTCGTCGATGAAGCAGATGATCTCCCCCTCGCTCTCCTCGATCTCGCGGATCACCGCCTTGAGACGGTCCTCGAACTCCCCCCGGAACTTCGCCCCCGCCACCATCGACGCGAGGTCCAGCGCGACCACCCTCTTGTTCTTCAAACCCTCGGGGACGTCCCCCGCCACAATGCGCTGCGCCAGCCCCTCGACGATCGCCGTCTTGCCCACGCCCGGCTCACCGATCAGCACCGGGTTGTTCTTCGTGCGCCGCGAGAGCACCTGGATGCAGCGGCGGATCTCGTCGTCGCGGCCGATCACCGGGTCGAGCTTGCCCTGACGCGCCGAGTCGGTCAGGTCGCGTGCGTAGCGCTGCAGCGACTGATACTTGTCCTCGGGGTTCGGATCGGTGACCCGCTGCGAGCCCCTCACCTCTTTCAGGGCGGCGAGGATCTCCGCCTCCGAAGCCCCCGCCGAGCGCAGCGACTCACCCGCGTGTCCCCCCTTCTCCTTGGCCAGGGCCAGCAGAATGTGCTCGGTCGAGAGATACTCGTCCTTCAGCGACTGTGCATCTTTCCATGCCTGGTCCAGCACGCTCCCCAGGCGTCTGCCGATCTGCGCCTGCGTGCCCCCCTCGACACGCGGCTGACGCGCCAGCCACTGGGCGGTCTCAGACCGGAGCGCATCGGGCTGCACCCCGATCTTTTGAAGCACGGGCACGACAGCGCCGCCCTCCTGGTCGAGCAGGGCGGTCAGAATGTGCTCGGGAAGAATCTCGGCGTGGCCGAGCTCCGAGGCCTCCGACGCGGCGGCCTGCAGAGCCTCCTGTCCCTTGATCGTCAGTCTGTCCAGTCGCATGCTGTCTCTCCTTGATCAGTCAACGCCTCTTCGGCCAGGGCACTCAACGGAAAAGGGGTGGGGGGCTGAGCCGCCCTCCACCCCTTCAGGTTCGTCTCTCAGGGGAGATCAGTTGGCACTGATCTCGATTGTGCGAGGCAGCGCTGCCGCGCTCTTGGGCGCCTCGACGGTCAGCACGCCGTCCTTGAAGGAGGCCTTGACCTTCTCCTGGTCGACCTCGAACGGCAGGGTCACCGAGCGGAGGAACTGGCCCACGGCACGCTCGACGTGCACGAAGCCGTTCTCCTTGACCTCGCTCTTCTCCTCGCGCTTGCCGCGGATGCTCAGCACGCCCTCCTCGATGGAGACCTGGACGTCTTCGCGGCGGAGACCGGGGAGGTCGGCCTTGATGACGATGCCGTTCTCGCTCTCGAGGACGTCGATGGGCGGCATGAAGCTTGGCTCGACCGAGGACCGGACACCCTCGCTGAACAGCCGGTTGATCTCCGACTGCAAGTCGGCGAAGGGCCTCCAGATGCTGTTGTCACGTCTCGGGGTGAAGCGAATCAGGGACATGGGGATGCCCTCCTTTCTATCGAGTGGATTGAGATCGCTTCATTCATTCACCCCAGATTGATGCATGGAGGATGCCAATGGCGGTATTGAGACATAAAACAAATGGTCACAGTGATAGAGAGATACGTGCGCCGAGTGACCATGTGTCAAAAGAACACAATCGAGGAATTTGAGCCGAGACGATCACGGCTGAATCCCCTCTCCTCCATCAAGGCCTGTGTCATCCTGACACGTGGGGGGCTCGTGCTCACACCGTCTCGGAGGTCTTCGCAGCATTGAGCCTGAAGGTGAAAGTCGTGCCTTCGCCCTCGGCACTGGTGATCTCGTGGTCGCTGCTGTGGGCGCGCAGGATGGCGCGCACGACGGCGAGCCCGAGGCCCGAGCCCTCGATCTCCTTGCGACCCTCTGGGCGGAAGAAGATCTCAAAGACCCGAGGCAACACACTGGCGGGGATGCCGATCCCGGTGTCAGTGACCTCACAGGTGACGATGCCATCCTGCTCCTGTGCCCGAAGCGTGATCGATCCCCCCTGGCGGTTGTACTTGATCGCGTTCGACAGGAGGTTCTGCCAGACGCGGCTCAGGAGAACGGGGTCGGCGCAGACCATCAGCTCGCCCGGGGGCAGGTCGATCTCGACTGTGAGATCCCGGTCGCGGATCAGAGGTTCGCACGAGTCGTGGACGTCGCGGATGATCTCGCGGAGATCGCAGACGGAGATCTCGGCGGCGAGGCCGGTCCGATCCCACCGGGCCAGGCTGAGAAAGTCCTCCACCAGCTCGCGCAGCTTGTGTGTGGACTTGAGCATGAGGCTCGAGACCTTGCTGATGCGCTCGCCGTCGGCCTGCACCTGACTGTCCATCAGGAGCTTGGTCGAGGCGCTGACCGTCATCAGCGGCGTCTTCATGTCGTGGGCGAGCATGGAGATCATGTCCTGCCGGGCCCGGTCGAGGCGGATGAAGCTCTCATAGCTGCGGCGGAGCTCGTCCTGCAGGGTCTTGATGCGCAGCTGAGTGCGCACGCGCGCCAGAAGGGTCTCGATGTTGATGGGTTTGATGACGTAGTCGTTGGCCCCCGCGTCGAGCCCCATCACCTCGTCGCGGGTCCCCGTCTTGGCCGTGACCAGGATGATGGGGAGGGCGGCGGTCTCCTCATCGTGCCGCAGCTGGCGGCAGACCTCGTAGCCGCTGAGACCGGGCATCATGATGTCGAGCAGGACGATGTCGGGCCTCTCCGCGGCGATGACCTCGAGGCCTGACTCCCCGCTGAGCGCGGTCACCACGCGGTAACCCGCATCGGAGAGCTCCTGCTCGAGAAGATCGACGTTGTCGGCGTTGTCGTCGATCACACAGATGGTGGCGCCGGCGGTGCTCATTCGTTGATCTGCTCGAGGGGAGACGCCTCCTGACCCGAGCTCTCCTTCGCCTCGGGTCTGTCGGGCACCGCTGTCACATCGCGGGGCAGAGTGAGCGTGAAGGTTGTCCCCACCCCCAGCCGGCTGTCGACGGAGATCGCGCCGCTGAGACGCTGAACCAGGCGGTGAACAATGGACAGCCCGAGGCCGCTCCCGCTCTGGGGTGGCTGCGATGCCCCGTTGACCTGGTAAAACGCCTCGAAGATGTGCGGGAGCTGCTCCTCCGGGATGCCGATGCCCGTGTCCCGCACGAGGATCTGCACGGTCTCAGGGTCCTGCCCTGCGCGGAGCACCACTGTGATGGTCCCCTTGCTGGTGAACTTGATGGCGTTGGCCACCAGGTTCATGAGGATCTGGCGCAGATGCTGAGCGTCAGAGACCATGGGAGGGAGATTCTCCGCCGCATCGACCTCGATCTCATCGCGCTGGCTCTCGGCGAGGGGCCGGACGGTCGAGACGATCTCGTTGACGAGCGCCCGGAGGTCGAGGCGCTCGCACTGGATCGGCATGCGGCCGGCCTCGATCTTCGAGAGATCGAGAAGATCGTTGATCAGGGAGAGGAGACTCTCCCCCGCCTCCTGAATGTGCTGCAGGTTGGTGAGCTGGCGCTCGGGGATGAGACCGGCCGTCTTGCGCTTGACCAGCCGCGTGTACCCGAGGATCGCATTGAGCGGCGTGCGCAGCTCATGGCTCATGTTGGCGAGGAACTCGTTGACCATCCGGTTCGCCCGCCTGGCCACCCGCGTCTGCTCGGTCAGCTGCGCGTTCAGCTGCTCCAGGCGCACCGTCCGGTCGAGCAGCGCCGTGACGTCGTGGGTGATGATGACGAAGCCCACGGGGTGGCCCCCCGCGTCCGTGCGGACAGAGGAGGAGATCTGCACGTGGATCATCCGGCCGTTGGCACGGCGGACGACCACGACGTCATCGTACCGGTGGCTCTCCAGGGTCACGCGCAGGAGATGATCGAGCCGATCGCTCGAGGGGGCCTGGGGATGGGTCAGCAGGCTGATCGGCTGTCCGATCAGGCTGCCGGGGGGGTGGCCGTAGAGCCGGTCGGTGCCGCGGTTGGTCCGGATGATGTGCCCGGAGAGATCGGTGGCGATGATCGAGTAGTCCTCCGAGCCGTCGAGGATCGTCTCAATGAAGGCGGCGGACTCGATGGAGCGATTGGCCAGCCGCACGAGCATCTTGTTCTTGTACTCGATCTGGAGGAGGAAGGCGAGGCTCAGCGCCATGGCGGCGCCGCCGAGAAGCCAGATGGTCCGGCGCAGATCGGTCTCGGCCTCGTACCACGAGTGGAGCGGCCGGAGCGTCAGCTGCCACTCGATCCAGGGGGAGACCGTGACGTCGGTCAGAAGCGGATCGTTGCTCGGCTCGACGTCGGGCAGCGTGAGGATCTCCTCCCCCGTCCGGCTGCGCAGCCCCCACACGATCTGCTCGAGCTCGGACCAGGGCTGACTCCCGATCTCCGCGAGAAGACTCTCCCGGGTGAGCTCCCAGACCGCCTCGACCACGATCTGCTCACCGCGCTCACCGGCCGCCCCCGCATACAGATGCATCCGGGCCACCCGCTCCTCACCGGCGGGCTCCAAGGGGCTCACCGTGATGTCCTCGCTCAGCGCTCGGCTGGCGAGGACGGGGTGCTCGGGCGTGGGGCGCCCCCGCCGGTCGCCCGCGACGACGCTCCAGCCACCGCCCGACTGGCGGACGAGCACCCGGTGCCGCACGAAGCCGCAGCGCCGCGCGATGGCGTTGATCTGAAGCTCACGCTCGACGGCATTGGGGATCTCGCGCGAGTTGCGCCAGGTCCGCAGCATCATCTGGATGCCCGTGAGGTCCGTCTGGATCGACTGAGAGATGGTGTTCGCCAGCAGATGGCTCAGAAGCTCGAGACGCTCATCGCGATCCTCACGCCAGCTGTTGGTCACCTGCCGATCATACGTCCAGAGGCTGAAAGTCCAGACAATGACCAGCGCACCGATGACAACAGGCCCCACCCAGCTCGAGCGAATGGGCCGAAGACCCGCCAGAGGGCTCGGATGGAAATTCTCTTGCGTCGGGGGAGGCACAGGCTGATACTTTCAGTAGCCGAACGACTTGATCTTTGATTCCCCTGGGACGTTGGTGGATGCAGGCTGTGATGAGCCAACGTCAATGAACCGGGAGCTCTCATACTGCTCTGTGGACGCCATGCCCCCTCGGGGGATCGCGGAAGCGGCGGTGCGGGCACCCACCTATCAGGTTCGGTTCATTCACGTTGCATACACGGCGTCTCCGGGGGATTCAGAGCTCTCTCCGCCCTGGTCCGAAAAGCATAGGACTGGCCGACCAGGGGGGCGAGATCTTTTTCAGCGCCGCGCCGCCCCAGGCTCCCCCGGGGTGGCCGCCGTGGACACACGCTGGGGGGAGTCCATCGCCGATGCCGAAGCGCACCTCACCCCGCCCCGCTCAGCGGACTGCCACGAAACCCAGAGCCCTCCATCCACTCGCGCGTGCCCTGAGCATCGTGATTCAGCTCCGTCTTCTGCGGACCGTCTCCCTGATCGCCGTCTGCCTGGCCCTCTGGGCGGCGTGGAACCTCGAGCGCATCCATGATCTCACCGAGGCGCGGACCCAGCGCGATCAGCTCAGAGGACAGGTCGAGCAGGTGGAGAGCGACATCGCCTCCATGCGGCAGCAGCGCCAGGCCCTTCTGACCAATCCGCGCGCCATCGAGAGAGCCGCCCGCGAGCAGTTCAAGATGACCCATCCGGGCGAGGTGCTGGTGCAAATTGACCGAGGAGAGAATCCGGACTGAAGGGCTTGACAAGCGAATCCGCGGGCCTATGATCCCAAACTCAGCGCTGCGGGGTGGAGCAGTCCGGTAGCTCGTCGGGCTCATAACCCGAAGGTCGCGGGTTCGAATCCCGCCCCCGCTACCAAGCCTTGAGAGCCGGTCTCGCCTCCGAGACCGGCTCTTCTCGCAGCCCCCACCGAAGGGCTGATCTGTTGAAAAACATGGCACTTGCGACACCGCAGGGGCAGAGTCCCGTCCCATGACCGATGATATCCTCAACCCCCTGCCCGAGGAGGGCGACGAGGCGGAGGTCGGGCTTCGGCCCCACAGCCTCGAGGAATTCGTCGGGCAGATGCCGGTCGTCGATGAGCTCAGGCTTTTCATCACCGCCGCCAAGCAGCGCGGGGAACCGCTCGACCACCTGCTCCTCTTCGGACCCCCGGGGCTGGGCAAGACGACACTGGCGACGATCGTCGCCCAGGAGATGGGAACCCGATTCCACCAGACCTCGGGCCCGGTGCTCGAGCGCAAAGACGACCTCGCCGCGATCCTGACCACCCTCGAAGAGGGAGACGTCCTCTTCGTCGACGAGATCCATCGCCTGGCGCGGGTCGTCGAGGAATGCCTCTACCCCGCACTCGAGGACTGGCGGATCGACATCATGCTCGGCGAGGGGCCCCACGCGAACTCGGTCCGTCTTCACCTCAAGCCGTTCACTCTCGTGGGCGCCACCACGCGCCCGGGGATGCTCTCCGGACCGCTGCGCACGCGCTTCGGCATCACCGAGCGCCTGGCGTTCTACGGCGCTGAGGAGATCGAGCGGATCGTGGAGCGCTCGGCTCGCATTCTCGGTGTCGGAATCGACACGCGCGGCGCCCACGAGATCGCCCGCCGCGCGCGCGGGACGCCGCGCGTCGCCAACCGCCTGCTCCGCCGCGTCCGCGACTTCGCACAGGTCCACCGCGACAACTTCGTCACCGGCGGCGTGGCGTGCGAGGCACTCGAGGCATTCGACGTCGACGAGATGGGACTCGATCTCCTCGACCGCACGTACCTGGCCACGGTGATGCAGAAATTCGGCGGCGGCCCCGTGGGACTCAAGACGTTGGCCGTGGCCATCGGCGAGGACCCCGACACACTCGAGGACGTCGTCGAGCCCTACCTGATCCAGATCGGATTTCTCAACCGCACCCCCCAGGGGCGCGTGGTCTCCGCCTCGGCGGCAAAGCACGTCAGGGGAAAATGATCGGTCCAGTGGGGGAGAGATGCGGCGAGTCCAACCCTGGGTGCTCTCTGAGAGTCACCAGATCATCACACTGCGAGGTTCGCCACCATCTGGCCTGAGGAGATCCTTCTTCCCCCGCAGTGGGCGGCGATCGTCTGCGCGATCGGTGCCGTCTGGGCATGGGCTGTGGGGCACTTCGGTGGATGGCTCCGGATGCGACACAGAGTCCGCTCCGGGTTCACCCGGAAGATCTTCCACTTCGCCATCTTCATGGGAGCCGCGATCGCCCACATCATCGGAGAGGTGCCCACCGTCAACGCCTATGCGGTGGGAGTCGTCACGGTCATCCTCATCGGAGTCTGGCGCGGCGCGGGGGATCCCGTCTTCGAGGGCATGGCCCGGGAGCGCGACGCGTCCCACCGCGCCTTCTATGTCGTCGTCCCGCTCCTCACAACGATCGCGGGGGGCATCGTCTCCAACCTGCTCGCGGGGGAGTTCGCTCTCGTCGGATACCTGGTGACGGGGTGCGGCGACGCCGTGGGTGAGCCCATCGGCGTGTGGCTCGGGCGGCATGAGTACCACGTCCCCACGCTCCGAAAAGTCCCCTGCACGCGGTCGCTTGAGGGGAGCGCGGCGGTGGCGCTGGTGAGCTCCCTGGGGGCGGCCCTGGCGCTTGTGGTTCTCACCGACCTCCCGGCGCTCACGATCGGCCTCCACGCTCTTCTCATCGCGGCTCTCAGCACCGTGCTCGAGGCCTTCTCCCCCCACGGCTCCGACAACTTCACCACCATGGTCGGCGCATCGGTGCTCGCGATGTGGCTGGCGGGGTGAGAGCGGTGTCCTGTGATGTGATCTGTGAATGGTGATGAGTTGCCCAGGGCTGCCTGCAGGAGTTTGGCGAATCTAAACCCAGTTTATTTTTTCTTGATAAACTGTCCTAAGATAGACATAAATATGGCATGGACCCGGTAAAAAACCCTTACGCACCCGGAGCAGGTTCGCCTCCACCTGAGCTGGCCGGGCGAGATGATCTTCGTGAGAAGGTGCGCATTGCATTGGAGCGGAGTCGTCTTGGCCGTTCAGCCAAGAGCCTGCTGATGGTGGGATTGCGGGGAGTGGGGAAGACTGTTTTGCTGGCCCGGATGCGTGAGGACGCGGAGAAGACCGGGATTCAGACCATTCAAGTGGAGGCGCCAGAGGGTCGCTCTCTGCCCTCGCTTCTGGCACCTCGGCTTCGTCAATCTCTGCTGTATCTCTCACGCGTGGAGCGTGATAAAGATTTGGTCCGAAGAGCTTTGCGCGCCCTGGCCGGTTTTGCCACTGCCCTCAAGGTCAAATACGGAGACATCGAAGTGGGACTCGATTTGGAACCCGAACCGGGCCTCGCTGACAATGGGATTCTCGAAGATGATCTCCGATCTCTTTTCGAGGCAGTTGGTGAGGCTTGCCGAGCAGGTGACAAGGCTCTGGCTCTATTCGTGGACGAGCTTCAGTACGTTCCCGAGGAGCAGCTTGCGGCGCTGATCATGGCTTTGCACCACACAGCACAGCGCCGTTTGCCAGTCACACTGGTCGGTGCGGGATTACCCCAGCTGCGTGGGCGAATGGGGAAGGCCAAGTCGTATGCAGAGCGATTGTTCGATTTCCCCGAGGTGGGACCTCTGTCTGAGGATGATGCCAAGCTTGCGATTGAGAAACCGGCGCGAGACGAAGGAGTGCAGTTTGAGCCGGATACCCTCAAACAGATCCTGACTCATACACACTGTTATCCCTATTTCCTCCAGGAGTGGGGAAAACACGTCTGGGACGTTGCAGAGACATCACCGATCAGAGCCATCGATGTCGAGGAGGCTTCCAAGTTGGCGATTGCGGCTCTGGATGAGAGTTTCTTCCGTGTGCGATTCGACCGAATGATCCCATCCGAGAGACGTTACCTCCGGGCAATGGCCGAACTCGGCCCCGGACCTCATCGCTCTGGTGATATCGCCGCCGTGCTCAAACAGAAGGTCACCTCTCTGGGACCCATCCGCAGCCAGCTCATTGCCAAGGGGATGGTCTGGAGCCCTGGCCATGGGGACACGGCTTTCACAGTGCCACTGTTCGATGAATTCATGAAACGCACGATTCCAGGTGACGACTGGCGCAGTTGAACGAGCATGCCCAGCGCCTGGCAGCCTCCTTCGCCAGCCCCCCTGCCAGCCTCATCGCAGTTCGCATCCGGCGACCGCCGCGAACGCCGTGCCCACCTCAATGGCAAGGGCGGCCGCCACCGCAGGCAGCCAGCCAAACCTGAACCAACAGAGCAACGCGGCCAAGACACCGAAGACAATGCCGCGAATCCCAACCCGCATCATCCGCTCCATTTCGGCCTCGGAGGGAACTGCGTCTGCACGCCCGCGTGCGGCGCGCCAGAGCACCCCAGCGATCGACACGAGAACCAGGAAAAGCAGCGCGTACAGCCAACCCGCTGCGCCCCCCACCACTAGGCCTGCAATGGCGCCACCGGCGACGCCAAGTGGACCAGCCGGTTGGCCAACCGCAGCGCCAATCGCCGCACCGGCTGGCGCTCCAGCGATGATGCCGGCCTCGAACACATTCACAGTCGCCCCACCATATGCATGGATCTGTGAATCCGTGCCTCTGCAGTGGCCGACCGGGCTCAGCGCCCGAGGTTGATCAGCGCCACCGCGTCGGCGATGTCGACGACACCATCGGCGCTCAGATCGGCGGAGTCGAGCCGGCTCGGGGGAATGGGAGTGATGCCGAGCAGGTGATTGATGATCTGAGAGGAGGTGAGAGGCGTCCCGCCGACGGTGAAGAGGCCGAGGTCGGTCAGACCGGTGGCCGTCACCTCGTTCCGCAGGCCATTGGAGATCGTGGTGACGGCGCTCCAGGGCCCGGCCGATGTGTCTGCGCGATAGATCTGAAGTGTGGTCTCATCGAAGCCCCGTGTCTCGTCCAGCGTCAGATGCAGCGTGACCGAGGCCGCAGTCCAGCCGGTGCGCTCGGTGCTGATCTCCCAGTGGACCGGGACCAGGTTGGTCGGGAGCCCCGCGCCGGTGGCCGCCTCCCGGTGAATGAAGGCAACCTGACGGCTCGATGCATCCGCCCCCGGCCCCACTCCGTCCTCGAATCCCACCGCGGCACGCACGGAGCCCCACGGGTCCGCGGGATTGCTCAGCGCGCCGATCCAGCCCGTGGCGGCCTCACCCGAGGGGAGCGAACCAACAGAGACCGTTGTGACGCTCTGGGTGACGCCCCACACCAGGCACGTCTGGCCGGCGGCGTTCATCCCGCTGATGTCCTCCTGATACGCGCCGATCAACAGGTCGGGTGAGCCATCGCCGTTGATGTCCCCACCGGGCGCGCAGGCGCTGCCCGCGCGGCTGCTCAGGCCAAAGCCCTCGAGGAAGATGCCGGTCAGTGCGCTGAGGTCAGCGATCCGAAGTGTGCCCCCGCTGCCGAGGGGATTGGGCTGGCCGAAGACCACGTAGCCGTCCCCCGTGTCCGGGGGGGTCTTCGACGACATGGGGGCGCCGATCAGAAGGTCGGAGAGGCCGTCGCCGTCGAAATCGCCGAGACCCGCGACCGCATCGCCCGCGCGGTCACCTGCCGCCACACCCTCGATCCGGCTGCCATTGGCACCGCTGAGTGTGGCGAGGCTGAACGAGGCGCCCCCGGGCAGACCCCCTGAGACTCCGCGGATCAGATAGGCCTGCCCGATGTCGACCTGACCGCTGATGTCTCTCCGCGGAGCCCCGAGGAGCAGGTCGTCAATGCCATCGCCGTTGATGTCCCCAGCGCCCGCGACGGAGGTCCCCAGATTGTCTCCCCCGGATTGCCCGCTGAAGAGCACCCCGTCTGTCCCAACGATCGCGCCGAGGTCGATGAATCCAAAAGGTGCCCCGATTCCGGACCGTGCGCCGAAGATGAGATAGGCTGCCCCCGAGTCGGTCCCCCCTGTGTTGGCACCGTCCGCTCCGATGATGATGTCGTCGATGCCGTCGCCGGTGATGTCACCCGCCGCGGCGACACTGATGCCTGCGTGATCGGAGCTCGCCGCACCGAAGATCCGAACGCCCTGCGCGCCTGTGAAGCCGACGGGATTGATCGTCTCCCCCAGACCCGCGACATTGCCCCAGATCAGGTAGGTCTCACCGGCATTGTCACGGCCCGCGGCATTCGAGCTGGAGGCGCCGACGAGGATATCGGCCAGGCCGTCGCCGTTGACATCCCCCGCCCCTGCGACGCTGACCCCGCAGCGGTCCCCGCCGAGGATGCCCTCGATGCGGGTCATCTCGGCCGAGGTCAGCGAGGCGAGTGTGATATCCGCCCCGTCGCTCCACTGCTCGTGACCATAGATCAGAAAGGCGGTGCCCGGCCGGGGTGTGGAGGAGTTGCTGCTCGGGGCTCCGATCAGAATGTCGTCGAAGCCGTCTCCATTGACGTCGCCTGCCCCGGCCACCGATTGGCCGGTGAGCGCATCCTCGCCCGAGCCCACAAAGCACACACTGCGTGTGCCCCCCATGAGGCTCAGATTGAAATATCCCCCGTCGCCGATGCTCTGGAGACCGCCGAAGATCAGGTGGACTTCACCGACATCGGCATCGTCGATCTGATCGGCCCGGGGAACACCGATGAGCAGATCGGCCACACCGTCGCCGTTGACGTCACCGGCGCCCGAGATCGAGCGCCCGAGAAAAGAGTTCGGCTCCACCCCCGGGAAAAAGGCCCCGGGGACCGTGATGCCCACATCCTCGAGGGAGGTGTGAAGGGGGGGCTTGGCCGGTGCGACGGCGCACAGGGCAGCGAGCGCCGCCAGGGCGGCACAGCGCAGACAGGTGCAATCCCATCGAGTCATCACCATGCACTGTGCGGCAGCGATCCGGAACTGTCAGCAGTTTTTGAGGTGCTGCGGACCGAAACCAGAGCTGCGGAGGGGGAAAATCAGCCGTCGTTGCCGATGCAGTTGACGGGGCACTGCTCCATCGCCTCCTGGCAGGCCTGCTCCTCCTCGGGGGTGTCCGGCTGCTTGTAGACGTAGTCGTGATCCCCGTCCTCGCTCTCCTGGAAGTTGTTGGGGGCGAGATCGACACACAGACTGCACAGAATGCAGGTGTCGTCGACGTACCAGGGGCCCTCGACATTGTCGCTGACTTTGGCATTCACATCAGCCATCGGAAATCACTCCTGAATCAGATAGTCTCCGTCACGGCCCGCTCACTGAGGTGATCCCCGGAGAATGGGCGAATCCGGAGCGTCATCTCTGAGGTGAGTGGGTTTGTCAACACCATTTGGGCTGCATCGCCCCCCCCTCAGGCCCCTTTCCAGATGGGCACGATCTCCTTGAGGCGATCGATCGCCCGCTCGGCCGCCGCGAACGCGCTTGCGCGGCGCTCGCACGCGATCCCGATGATCACCGCCGCCT
>JAFGKF010000094.1 GCA_016928695.1 Candidatus Sumerlaeota bacterium
GAGGGGCTGTCACTGCACTCCACCCTTGAAAGCTGAGTGAGGAAGCCGCACACTGGCATGAATCCGGCAAATGGATGGCCGTCATGTCCCGTGCGCGCATCTCCATCCCGCAGGACAGAGTCGCAGAGTTCTGCCAGCGCCACGGCATCCGGCGACTGGCACTCTTCGGCTCTGTGCTGCGCGATGATTTCCGGCCCGAGAGCGATGTGGATGTGCTGGTGGAGTTCGAGCCAGGCACGCGCGTGGGGCTTTTTGGGCTGGCGCGCTTGGAGAGCGAGCTCTCAGAGGTCCTGGGTTGCCGGGTGGACCTCAACACAGCGGGTCTTCTCAGCCCCCATTTCCGTGATGAGGTGATCCGGGAGGTCGAGCCCCTCTATGACGCGGCGTGATGACACCGTTCGACTGAGGCACATGCTCGAGCACTCGAGGGAGGCCGTGAGGATTGCCGGTGGCAGATCCCGAGAGGAGTTGGCTCGGGATCGTCTTCTCCAACTCGCCCTGACCCGTCTGGTGGAAGTGATCGGAGAGGCCGCTTCACAGGTCTCATCCGAAGGAAAGGACAAGTGGTCCCATGTCCCCTGGCAGGAGGCGATCAGCACGAGAAATCGTCTGATTCATGGCTATGATGTCCTTGATATCAATATCCTATGGGACACAGTCACAGTGGATTTGCCACCCCTCATTGAAACGCTTGAGCGAATCCTGGAATCGGGCGAGGGAGGCTGAGCTCACCCCTTCCGCAGTTTCGTGTCGCAGAGCCCACAGAGCTCAGACCATGTGCTTTGTATCTTCAGGGAGTCTTATGTCTGGGAACACAGATCGTCTCCGGCCGTGAGACCTCGCAGGTCCGGGTGTAGAAGACGTTGGGATTGTCGAAGACGGGGTCGCGCAGCTGATAATGCTCCCTGATGAGATCGAGGTAGTCGGAGGCCGAGACGTCCAGCCCCAGATCACTCTCACCGAAGCCTGTGTCCAGGATGATCGCGCTGAAGCGCTGCTCCTCGATCGCCCGACGGAGCTCGTCCTCCAGGCGCGTGCGATCCGGCTCGCTCCCCATGAGCAGATAATCCGAGAGCGCGTTGAGATGGGCAAAGGTCCGCTTGCCCGCCATCGACGACAGGTGGCCGTGGTAGGGGATGAAGACGTCTCCCTCGAAGGAGCGGAGAAGCGCGATGAAATCATCTCCCGCCTCCCGGTCCGCCGACGTGGGCAGGTGCTTGAGGGGATTGAAAACGAGCCCGGCGAGTTGCACGAGGCAGGCGGTCCACAGCACCATGCGGGTGAGCGCGCGGCCCCGTGCCCCCTCGTCAATGCCGGGGGGGAGCATCTCCTCGGCGCGCCCGATGGTCAGGCCAAAGAAGATGGCCAGCATCGCATAGGCGGGGATGACGTTGTTGCAGAACGCCCCGGCGGTCATCCGCGCGGCCCATGGCCCTCCGAACATGCCCATGGCGAGGAAGAGCAGGAGTATGAATCGCCGTCTCTCACCTCCATCGATCAGGAGCGAGAGGAGCGTGAGAAGCATGGCCACCAGCGCGATCCCCATGGGTCGGATGATATCGCTCGTCCAGAAGGCGACCAGCATGTCCCACCGGCGCCACAGGCCCATGCGCCCACGCGGGATGTGGAACACGTATTCGGCGAACCAGCCGTCGGTCGCCTGCATCCAGAGCCACGATCCGATCGCCATCCCTCCGAAGGCCGCGAGGGTGAAGAGCAGGCCCCGCCGCCAGTCGATCAGAATGACCCCGAGAGCGATCGGCAGGGCGATCACGAGCGCGGTCTGCTTTGTGAAGAAGGCGGCCGCCATCAGTGCCCCGGCCAGCAGCCATCTCAGAGTGCGGGGCTTGCCCCGCAGAAGCGTGATTGACCCCAGGAGGAAGAGGAGAAAGAGGCTGTCGATCCGCGCGAGGTCGTACCACCCCCCCCCGATCTCGAAGCAGGCGGCGAAGAGCCCGACCGCCGCGAGGGTGGCGAGGCGGTGCCTCGTCTCACGCCAGACAAAGAGGCCGATCAGCGCCATGGATCCCAGAGAGGCGAGGAAGGAGACAAGACGCGCCGTGGGGAGCGAGATGCCCCCGGTGATCCGCCCCATCAGCGCCACCGCGTGATAATAGAGCGGCGTGTAGTTGATCATGACATGCTCGAGCGTGGGGGGGGCGTAGAGGGGTTCGCCATCGAGGATGCGGGCGGAGGCATCGGCGACCGCACCCTCACACGTCTCGAGCTCGTAGGGATACGGCACCCGGACAGAGGCCATGGCGAGATAGAGGAGCACGAAGAGCACAGCCGCGGCTGCGAGAGCCGTGCGCAGGGTGCTCTCAAGGAGACGAAGTCGCTGAATCTCTGCGGTCATCGCCATTCCCTCGGCTCCCGTGTTTGACAGCCCGATGCCGAAGGCTCAAGGGGGAAGATCGGGGGTGGAGATTGACATCCGACTGGCTCCCTGGCTCATGGGGAGGGAGGAGGTGGTGGCTCATGAGTTCCCACAGAGGGTTTGAGAGAGGGGTGGTGGCAACCCTCTCACTGCTGCTGACGCTGGCGCTTCCTCTCCATGCGGATCTGCCGCGTCCGCGTCCGCTCATCTGGGCGCAGCCGATGATCGGCAGCTCGCTGGAGAACTTTCACTGTGTGAACGATCACCTCTATCGCTCGGCCCAGCCCGACAGTGAGGCGCTGGCCGAGGTCGCGGCACTCGGGATCCAAGTTGTCCTGAATCTCCGAAGCGGGCACGACGACGAGGATGAGGCGGAGGGGCTCGATCTCCGGCTGTTCCGAGTTCCCGCCGAGGCGGATGAGATCACCGTGGAGCAGATCGAGGAGGCGCTGGCGGTCATTCAGCTCACCAGGGGGCCGACCCTGGTGCACTGCTGGCATGGGAGCGACCGGACGGGGGTCGTCATGGCCGCGTATCGGATGGTTGTCCAGGATTGGTCTCTCGATGAGGCGTGGGATGAGATGGTCAATGGGGGCTTCGGCTTCCATGAGGAGTACATGGAGCACATGCGGGAGGTGCTTCTCGATCTCGATGTCGAGGGGATTCGCCAGAGATTGGGAGTTTCGCTGGACTGATCGATTCGCGCATCACCGCTGTCTGGAAATGATCACGGGATTGACAGGATCAATATCATCCGGGTGATCCCGTGATCCCGTCTCACGGGCTTGCATCGATGATCTGGTGCCTCAGGGGCCAGTGGCGCTCGGGTCCGAACAGGATGGGGATGGCGATGCCCCCGCGCTCGGCCTGGATGTGGAGATGGGCCTCGTCGGCGTTGCCGGAGTTGCCCACGGCGGCGATCTCCTGGCCCGCCTGGACCCGATCGCCCTCCGAGACGAGGACTGAGTCCGTCGCGAGGTGAGCGAGTGTGACGAGGAACCCCTCGTCGGTCTGAATGGCGACCTCATTTCCTCCGGCGGGGTCGTCTCCCAACCGGAGATGACTCACCGCCCTGACGACGATGCCCGAGATGGGGGCGAACACCGGCTGCCCCAGCGAGGCATCCCGCGGTCCGTCAATCACGAAGTCCACGGCGAGTGTCTGGTTGGATGCCCGGCCACTGTGGTAGTTGGTCAGGCGATGGCGTCCCGCGGTCACCACGCGCCATCGGCCCTGGAGGGGCCAATGAGCGCGCAGCGCCTCGCTGTCAGGTCCGGGAACACTGCGGAGATACAGTGTGAGTCCCAGCAGCGCCACTCCAGCGATGCCCAGGCCGAGGGCCTGGATCAGAGGAATCCAGAAGCGGCGCGACCTGTCGGTCGGCCAGAGGAGATCCGCCACCGGATCGGCACACCCCGAGATGACCAGGCTCAC
>JAFGKF010000095.1 GCA_016928695.1 Candidatus Sumerlaeota bacterium
CCCCGGCTCGCCGGGGCAGGCAACCTCTGTCTGACCTCCTCGCCGAGCAAAACTCCAGAGCGGATAGAACATACAAGATCGCTGAGACGATGGCAAGGGGTCCGAGGTTCTCAGCGGCCTCTGCGAACTCTGCGGTTCCTCTTCGCTTTTCAGCGGCAAGTCTCCGACGCGCCAAAGCGCTCTGGCGACGGTGCGCCGCTGGACTCCAGACAGGGCACTGAAATGCAGGGAATGCATTTTCTCGAATGACAGAACGAGAGAAATCCCCATGATCCTGTGTGAAATCTGTGCCATCTGTGGATGAATCCGAGCGATGAGCAGATCTGCTGAACAGCGCATGCGCCGCCTGGCCGCCGAGATCGAGCGCCACAACCGCCTCTACTACCAGGAGGCGGCGCCGGAGATCTCCGACCGCGAGTACGACGCCCTCGTCGAGGAGCTGGAGGAGCTGGAGCGGCGACACCCCGAGCTGGCCGACCCCAACTCACCCACCCAGCGCGTGGGCGGGGCGCCGCTCGAGGGATTCCGGACGGTCGCCCACGCCATCCCCATGCTCTCGATCGAGAACACGTACAGCCCCGACGAGCTGCGCGAGTGGGAGGGGAGGGTTCAGCGCGAGCTGGGGCGCAGCGATCCCCTGGAGTACAGTGTCGACCTCAAAATCGATGGCGTGGCGGCGAACCTCCGCTATGAGAGCGGCACGCTGGTGCTCGGCGCGACGCGCGGTGACGGG
The DNA here is from genome assembly GCA_016928695.1 of Candidatus Sumerlaeota bacterium. Classification (GTDB taxonomy): domain Bacteria; phylum Sumerlaeota; class Sumerlaeia; order JABWBI01; family JABWBI01; genus JAFGKF01. The sequence goes on from JAFGKF010000095.1 coordinate 734, forward strand.
ACACAGGGCGACGACGTCACCCAGAATCTCCGCACCATCGCGGATATCCCCCTTCAGCTGAGAGGTCCCGCCGCCTCCCTCGACGTGCTCGAGGTCCGGGGCGAGGTCCACATGGAGCGCCGCGCCTTCGAGGCGCTCAACGCCCGCCGCGAGGCGGAGGGGCTCGAGCGCTTCGCCAATCCGCGCAACTCGACGGCGGGGACGCTCAAGCTGCTTGATCCCAAGCTCGTCGCCCAGCGCCCGCTGCGATTCGCCGCGCACGGCGTCGGCGAGGTCGTGGGTGATGCCCCCGACACACACTCGGGCATGATGGATCTCTTCGAGACCGCGGGCGTCCGCGCGACGCCGAACCGGCGCGTCGTCACGGGCATCGACGCCGTCATCGCCCTCGCGGAGGAGTGGGAGGTGGGCCGACGCGAGATCCCGTTCGATGTCGATGGCCTTGTGGTCAAGGTCAACCGACGCGATCTGCAGGACGCGCTCGGTGTCCGGTCGAAAAGCCCGCGCTGGGTCGTGGCGTTCAAGTTCAGCGCCGAGCAGGCGGAGACGACCGTCCGCGAGATCGTCGTCCAGATCGGTCGCACGGGCGCGGCGACACCGGTGGCCAACCTCGAGCCCGTGCTCGTCGCGGGCACGACCGTCAGCCGCGCCACGCTCCACAACGCCGACGAGATCGAGCGGCTCGGCGTCCGGGTGGGCGACCGCGTCATCATCGAGAAGGCGGGTGATATCATCCCGAAGGTGGTGCGCGTCGTCGAGAGCCTGCGGACGGGCCGGGAGAGGCCCTTCACTTTCCCGGCCGAGTGCCCCGAGTGCGGCTCGGAGCTCGTCCGCGAGGAGGGCGAGGTCGCCATCCGCTGCGTCAACGCCTCGTGCCCCGCGCAGGTCAAGGAGCGCATCCGCCACTTCGCCGCGCGCGACATGATGGACATCGAGGGGCTGGGGGAGAAGCTGGTCGACCAGCTCGTCGACCAGGGGCTCATCCACGACATCGCGGATCTCTATCACCTGACCGCCCCCCAGCTCGCCGCGCTCGAGCGGATGGCTGAGAAGTCGGCCGCGAACCTCGTCGCCGCCCTCGAGAGGAGCAAGGCGCGGCCGTGGAATGCCGTGCTGTTCGCTCTCGGCATCCGGCATGTGGGATCGAGCACCGCGCGGCTCATCGCCGAGGCCTACCCCTCGCGCGATGCCCTCGAGGCCGCGCCGCTCGAGGCCCTGGAGGCCGTCGAGGGCGTCGGCCCCACCATCGCGGCGAGCGTCCACGAGTTCTTCGCGCACCCCGAGAACACCGCGCTGCTCGACCGCCTTCAGGCCGCGGGGCTCACGATGAAGGGCAAGCCGCGCGAGCGGACGAGCGATGCCCTCGCGGGGAAGACCTTCGTACTCACGGGCACGCTCAGTGTGCCGCGCGCCGAGGCGAAGAAGTGGATCGAGGCCGCGGGGGGGAAGGTCTCCGGATCGGTGTCGAAGAAGACGGACTTCGTCGTCGCGGGCGAGGACCCCGGCTCGAAGCTCGACAAGGCCAGGCAGCTCAGCGTCGAGGTGATCGACGAGGTGGCGCTGCGAAAGATGGTTGGGAGATAATGGCTCGGTGCTCTCTGTGACTCTCTGGTGGATCAGGTGAGGCGAGGGAAGGGGCTGGACACTCTTGGGTTTGCTGGCTAGAATATCCTGTGGTGTGTCCTCAGCCGTTGACATGAGAGAGCAGAGATGATCGAGAAGACCGTCAAGAGAATCGACCTCCAGAGGTCGTCAGACAGCGCCGACGACTTGACCCATTGGCTTGCGAAGTCCCCGGAGGAGCGGATCGAGGCAGTCGAGCTCCTGAGAAGGCAGCGGCATGGAAGTTCAGCCCGACTTCAGAGAACTGCTCGCGCTTTTCAGCGCTCATGAGGTCGAATTCCTGATCGTGGGCGGGTATGCGCTCGCCCACCATGGAGCGCCTCGCTTCACAGGCGATCTCGATCTCCTCGTCAGGTCGGTCCCAGACAACGCACAGCGGATTCTCCGCGCGTTGGCCGAGTTCGGATTCGGATCGCTGGATCTCACCATGGATGATTTCGTGACACCCGACAGAGTGGTGCAGCTCGGTGTGCCCCCTGTCCGCGTGGACATCGTGACCTCGGTCACAGGAGTTTCGTGGGAAGAGGCATGGGCAGGGAGGGAGGCCGGAACCTATGGCGAGGTTCCCGTGCACTTCATAGGACGGGCTCAGTTCATCGCGAACAAGCGAGCCATCGGGAGAGCGAAGGACTTGGGTGATCTGGAGCGTCTTGGGGAAACGTGAGAGCGGCCTGGTGAATCGATCAAACATCGGGATGACAGCGACCGTGTTCTCTGCGCTCCTCTGTGTCTCTGTGGTGAATCAGTTCTCTTGACTTCCCCATCTCAGCCCCCCACCCTTCCGCCTCTCAACCGCCATGGCCGATCAGCGCATCCAGCTCCGCAAACCCCTCTACGACGAGGGCCGAGTCCCACCGCCGCCGAGGGGCGAGCGGCCGGCTCCTCCACGGCGCCAGGTGCCCGTCTTCGCGGGATTCTGGGTCCGCCTTCTCGCGCTCGCGTTCGATGTCCTTCTCATCGCGGTGGGCCACAACCTCATCGCCAAGGGCTCAGGGGCGGAGTTCTTCTACCGGCTCGGGCCGATGTGTCCCCTGCTCGGCGTCGCGCTTCTCTTCATCCTCTTTGTCATCATCCCGGTCCAGGTCTGGCCCGGCCAGACACTCGGGAAAAAACTGATCCGGCTCCGCGTGGTGACGGAGGACTTCGGTGAGCCGCCTGTCGGGGCGTATCTCAAGCGCTTCGTGCTGATCTTCGCCTTCCTCCTCTTCCTGAGCGCCGTGGAGATGCTGGGCGGGATTCAGCAGGCTTTTCTCCAGTGGGATCTCCCCATGCGCCTGGCCATGGGGGTGCTCTTCAGCCTCTACCTGACCCAGGTCTCCCTGGTGGGCACCAATCCGGTCAAGCAGGGCATCCACGACCTCTGGGCCGAGACCTATGTGGTGCGACTCGAGAATCCCGATCCCGTGCCCGCCCATGCGATGGCGCAGTTCGACGAGCTGACCGCGCACCGGGTCAGGCGCGCGCGGCGCATGGCGATCTTCACCATGCCCGCGCTGATCCTCGTCTTCTCGTTCCTTCAGATCCAGCAGCGGGGAGGCGAGGCGAGCGAGTTCCAGGGCGAGGTCAACAGCGAGCTCTCCGAGATCGTCGGTTCACCTGCCTCGTTCTTCTTCGGTGAGGTCGAGATCGACGACGGCACCGAGCCGGAGATCAATCCCCAGACGGGGCGCCGCGTCATCGGCCTCACAGCGCTGGCCCTGGGAGTGGTCTATCAGTTTGACCGATCGATCCCCTGGGAGGACCTCGAGAGCTCCGAGTCACATCGCGAGACCGCGGAGAGACTTCTCGACTGTCTGGAGAATCAGGTGGGAGTCGAGCGCGTCAATGAGCTCATCGGCAAGGACCTTCCCCTCGGCATCGCCCTCGTGCGCGTGGTCGACAACTACACCCTGCTCCCCCAGTTCGCCACCGGGCAGCGGTACACCTCCTGGTTCCGGCAGAGGCTTCCCCTGAGGATCGATCCGAGTCAGCTGAGAGGTGTCCACCTCATCCCCCCGCCCCCACCCCCGGTGGCCCCTGAGCCGGGCTCACCCGAGGTGAGTGGCTCCCCCGTCACCGATGAGGCGACCTCCTCCCCCGCCAGCCCCTGAACTCCGGTCCACAGATTTCACCGATGACACAGATTTTTCTTTGAATCTGTGCAATCTGTGCAATCTGTGGATGAGACATGAAGACCTCGGACTTCACCTATCACCTCCCGCCGGAGCGGATCGCGGCGGTGCCCACCGAGCGGCGCGACGCCAGCCGCCTGCTGGTGCTCGACCGCATGACGGGGCGGTGCGCGGAGACGCTCTTCGCCGAGATCGGGCGATGGCTCCGCGAGGGCGATCTCCTCGTGGTCAACAGCAGCCGCGTTTTCCCCGCGCGACTCATCGGCCACCGCCACGGCACGGGGGGAAAGATGGAGGCACTCCTCGTCGAGCGCGAGAGCGAGACCGACTGGCTCTGCCTCTGCCGCCCAGCGAAGAAGCTCCTTCCCGGCCAGTGCCTGGTGTTCGGTGACGGGCGGCTCCGGGGTGAGGTCATCTCCCACCGTGGTCCCGGTGAGCGCCTGATCCGGTTCGACTGGGAGGGTGACTGGTGGGAGGTGATCGAAGCCGTCGGCACCACCCCCCTGCCGCCCTATATCCTCGGCGCGCGAAGCCATCGCACCACACTGCCGGGCGATCTCGAGACACTCGACCGCGAGCGCTACCAGACCGTCTACGCCCGCGAGCGCGGCTCCGTCGCGGCACCCACGGCGGGGCTTCACTTCACCGACGAACTCATGGCATCGCTGCGGGCTCAGGGCATCGGGTGGGTGGAGGTCACGCTCCACGTCGGGCCGGGAACCTTCCTTCCCGTCATGACCGACGACATCGAGGATCACCCCATGCACGCCGAGGTGTTCACGCTCCCACCCGAGACCGCCGAGGCGATCGGCGCCGCCCGCCGCGAGGGCCGCCGCGTCATCGCGGTGGGGACGACCGCCGTGCGGACACTCGAGTCATGTGTCGATGACGCGGGCATCGTCCGGGCGCAGTCGGGCTCCACCGATCTCTTCATCCGGCCCGGTCATCGGTTTCGCTCGATCGACGCGATGATCACCAATTTCCATCTGCCGCGCTCGACCCTCCTGATGCTCGTCAGCGCCTTCGCCGGGCGCGAGCGCGTGCTCAGCGCCTACCAGTGGGCCATCGAGCGCGGGTTCCGGTTCTACTCGTACGGCGATGCGATGCTGATTCTGTGAGACGCCATCGGCCCATGGCGCTCAGATCTATCGGATGAGCTCTTTCTCGATCAGGTCGCGCAGCATGCCCGCCCGGAAGGGCTTTCGGATCAGCCCGGCGATGACGTCGCGGACCTCCTCGGGGATGTCCTCCTCCTCCGTGTCGTAGCCGCTGGCGATGTGAATCGACAGGCCGGGGCGCTGCTCCGCCAGCGCCGCGGCGACCTCCCACCCGTTCAGATCGGGCATGGAGAGATCGACGACGGCCATCACATGGCGGTCGCCCAGGATCTCCAACGCCTCGACCGCCGCCTTGCCCCCCAGCACGGGCACGACCTCGAAGGGCTCGTCCTCGAAAATGTCGCAGACCAGATCGAGAACGATCTGCTCGTCGTCGACCAGAAGCAGAACAGGAGGACCCTCGCCCGGGTCGATCATGGCCTCCTCGTCCTCGTCCTCTGTCCCCTCCTCGTCCACGACCTCATCTCTCTCGTCCTCTTCGAGCTCCTCCTCCTCAGACTCCTCCTCGATCTCCTCGTCCTCCTCTGATTCCGCGTCCTCGATCACCCGCTCCTCGGGGTACTCGACGGGACTCTCGGGCGCGGGATCGCTGAGCAGCTCCTCCACGCCGCGATCCACTTTCTCCTGAAGCTCCCGCTCGGCCGGAGTCTTTGGGCGTTTGAGGGTGAGGCGACTGACGGCCTGGAGGTCGGGCAGGCTCTCCTGCTCCTCGATCGTCAGCGGAAGGGCGATCTCGACGGTCACCCCCTGAGACGGCGGGCTGTGGATCGTGATCTCTCCCCCCAGCAGATGAATCAGTCCGGCGGCGGTGGTGAGCCCCAGCCCCTCCGCCCCCTCGCGGGTGGTGTAGAGCGGCTCCATGGCATGGCGCAGTGTGACGGCGTCCATCCCCCGGCCGCTGTCACTCACCCGGATGTGGACACGCCGATTCACCGTGCCCTCGGGATCGCAGTGGGCGGCGATCGCCACTGTCCCTCCCCGGGGCAGCGCGTCGAGCGCATTGCGGACGATGGCCCGGAGCGCCTCGGCCAGCGCCCGGCCATCGGTGGGGATCTCGGGCAGATAGTTGTCGATGTCGATGGTGACGGTGACGTTGCGCGCGCTGATCATCGCCGGGGCCGCGGCGATGCGCTGCAGGATCGGCGAGAGATCGGTCTTCGCGATTCGCATCGCCGCGCGGCGGGCGAAGAGACGGATGCGCTGTGAGATCTCGGCGGCGCGGCGGACATTGGACTCGATGGAACCCAGCCCCTCGATGAGGGTGGCCTCCTCGCCGCAGAGGCTGCGCAGATGCGACGTGTAGATGATCGTGTTCTTCACGATCCGCTGGATCTCGCCCGCGAACATCCCCGCGAGGGGTCCCAGGCGGCTGAGGTCGCGCAGCTGAGTGAGCTCATCCTGGGCCGAGCGCAGCTCAGTGACGTCGTGAGCCACGGCCAGGCTCCCGGGCCCACTGTCGCCCACGGCGGGCATGGCTGCGATGCGGAGCCGGAGTTGACTGAGGCTGCCGCTCCGGGTGCGCAGCGCCCCCTCCCCCGTCCAGTGATCCGCCGCGCGCAGGGTCGCGGCGATCTGGCTCCAGGGGGGCAGAGCGGGTCTCTCGGAGAAGATCTCGGTCAGGGCTCGACCGTGGAGGGCCTCGCTCGTCTCACCCAGCCGCCGCGTCGTCTCGCGGTTGCAGGCCTGGATGCGACCCTCCGTGTCGAGATCCAGAATCATCAGGTCGACCTCGTCGAGGACCTGGCCCAGGTGCCGCAGGCGAGCCTGCGCCGTGCGCAGGGCCCTCAGGTCGATGGCGATGGCGAGCACGGCCGGGCGCCCCTCATGGACGAGCGAGCTCTCGACCCAGTGGGCCGACATCCGCTCGTCATCGGGCAGCCGAAGCGAACCGCCGCTGTCGATCAGATTGTCGCGGGTCCGCTGACAGAGAACCTCGGGGTCCATCTCGAGCAGATCCCCCGCGCGGCGGTTGGCCAGCAGCACCCGGCCGCTGGAGGAGAAGACGAAGGCGGGACTGGGGATCTCGTCGAACAGCGAGCGCCAGCGCTGTGCCTCATCCTCCGCGAGTCGTCTCTGCGCCTGCGCCTCCGAGGCGATCGCGGAGATCGCCGCCCCCAGCGAGACGATCTCATCGGGTCCCTCGGGTTCCATGTGAGCGCCCGCTCGGCTCTCCGACACCTCCTTTGCCGCCTGGGCCAGCCGCTGAAGGGGAGCGGTCAGTCGAAGGGCGAGCAGGGTCATCACCAGCGCCATGACCACCGCTGCGATCAGCACCGCGCGCCAGAGCGCCCCCAGTGTCGTGGCTCGGAGCGGTGAGGCGATCGAGTCGACCGAGAGCGAGGCGTAGAGGATCGCCCCCTCGTCACCGATCGGCAGCGCGATGTCGGCGAGGTCGGCCCCCCCGGCCATCGTCACCTCACCCGATGCCGCCGAGACAAAGGTGGGGAGGTCGCCGCGGCGTGTCATGGCGAGCTCCCAGGGCTCCTGGCCGATGAGGTCGCTGTGCGTCGCCGCCACACACCGGAGGTCGTCGCTCTCATCCGGCGCAAAGACCAGCGCCTCGGTGAGATCCACGTCGGCGAGGAGATCCTCCACCGCGGCTCCGTCGGTGGCCAGACGCGCCACAGTCTCCGCGCGATATCTCAGGTTCTCTTCGAGGGAGGTCAAAAGAGCGCTGTGGACAAGGGACCGGGCGGACCAGACGGCGCCCAGGACGGCGACAAGGGCACCGAGAGCCAGCACCCGGAGAAGGAGGCGATTGACGGTGCGTCGGCGCTGGAGTCGTCGGCTCGCCATCTCAGCGTGCTCCCTGCCGTGACAGAGTCAGCGAGTGCAAAGAGGGGGGCTCGCAGGCTCCCGTCTTTCATGCTGAGTCAAATTCGGCTTCAGTCCCTGCGTGCTCCCACGGCAGAGAGTGTCGTCCAGAGAGACAAAAGTCAAATGGATTCAGGGTCTTTCGGGCGCCGATACTCGGGCACACGCGAGGAGAGAAGCCGGAGAATCTCATCGATCTCTCCCCGCTCGGCCGCGCGCCGCAGCGCCTCGATGTCCGCGCGCAGGGCCTCGGAGTCGGTCTCATCGGGGCGTGTGATCAGGACCTTCCCCACCGATGTCTTCTGCAATCCCTCCTGAGCGCTGAGGTACTCCTCTTTGATCTTCTCGCCCGGGCGAAGCCCCGTGTGCCGGATCTCGATGTCGCGGCCCGGCTCGAGGCCCGAGAGCGTGATGAGATTGCGGGCGAGGTCCTCGATCCTCACCAGATCACCCATGTCGAGAACGCACAGCTGACCCGACTCACCCACAGCCCCCGCGCGGAGCACGAGGCTCACCGCCTCCTCCACCGTCATGAAGTAGCGCTCCGCCTCGGGGTGCGTGACGGTGACGGGTCCCCCGTGCTCGATCTGGCGGCGGAACAGGGGAACGACCGACCCCCGTGACCCCAGGACATTGCCAAAGCGAACGGCGACGAATCGCACCGGGCTCCGCCTCGCCCAGTCGGTGATCACCTGCTCGGCCACGCGCTTGCTCACGCCCATCACCGAGGTCGGACGCACCGCCTTGTCCGATGAGATGAGAACGAAGCGTTTGACTCCATGCGCATCGGCCAGGCGCGCGAGGAGATCCGTCGCCAGGATGTTGTTCTTCACCGCCTCATCGGGGGCGCTCTCCATGAGGGGGACATGCTTGTGAGCCGCGGCGTGGAAGACGACGCCGGGCCGATGCTCGGCGAAGAGACGCTCCATCTTCGGCTCATCGCGGATGTCGGCGACGAGGATCCGGCGGCTCTCGGACTCGGGCCCCAGCCGCAGCCCGAGCTCGAACAGGCTGTTCTCGCCCCGGCCCACCATCAGCATCTTGGCCGGTCCCAGGTCGGCGATCTGGCGGCAGAGCTCGGAGCCGATCGATCCCCCCGCACCGGTGATCAGCACCGTCTCGCCCCGGACGTAGTTCATCGACTCCTCGAGCCGGGTGTCGACCGGCTCGCGTCCCAGCACCTCGGCCACGTCGACCTGCCGCAGCGAGCCCAGCGTGCGGCGCCCCGCGATCAGCTCGTTCTCGCCGGGGAGCACTCTCACGGCCACGCCGTGGCGCCGGACCTCCTCGACCACCCGGTTGATGACCGCGGTCTGCTCCGCGGGCAGCGCGACGAGCACCTCGTCGATCTGCCAGTCGCTCAGCACCGCCCCGAGGTCTCCCAGTCCCCCCACGATCGGCAGGCCCTGGATGGTCCGCCCGACCAGCGCGCCGGACTCGTCGAGGATCGCCACCGGCCGCAGACCAACCGAGGGATTGCGCCGCAGCATCCGCACAGCGAAGTCGCCCACATCGGTCGCGCCCACGACGAGGGCGCGTCGCGCACCGGCCATGCCCCCCGCGGGCCAAGCCTGCCCCAGTCGTCGGACCAGCCGCACGCCCCCCACGGCGCCGATCCCCGCCAGCCAATTGATGGCCAGGACGGATCTGGGAATCGGCCAGAGCCAGGGGGCGAATTCCGTGCTTCCGGCCACGTGCCCCATGGCCCGCATCAGCTGAAAGTGCAGCAGCCCCACCATCAGTGTGATGGTCATGGCCCCGGTGATGAGGACGATGTCACCGGTTCCGGCGTATCGCATCATCCGCCGGTAGAGCCCAAACACCCAGAGCAGAAGCAGCTCCAACGCGACAATGGGCAAAAGCACTGCGCGGAACTGGCTCATGTACCGGGCGGGCACATCAAAGTCGAAGATCAGCTCATAGGCCACTGCCAGCACCGCCGCCAGGATCAGGGCGTCGATGAGGAGCAGGCCGAACTGACGTGTGCGCCGCTGCCACATGATCGTGGAAACCAACCACAGCCGACCGGTGTTGTCAGCCCCCAATGTGTCTGTCCTCAGATCTCCACAACTTCGCATTGACCCCCGGGGGCTCCGATCTCAGGCTCTGCCGTCATGGGTGAATTGACTCTGATCGTGGGCGACATCGGCGCCCTGGCCGTCGATGCCCAGATCCATCCCTGGGGCCGAAACCGCTTGCCCTGGCTCCTGCGCCCCCTGAGCGAGACAAGCACATCCATCCGCCGCCATGCCGGATGGCGGCCGCTGTGGGACCTCTGGCGCCGGGGCCCCCTGACTCCAGGGGAGGCTTGCGTCACCGACGGCGGCAGAGGCCCCGCGCTTTACCTCGTCTATGTCTGCCTCATCGAGACGACCCACTCCGCTCTCTGGAAAGCCACGGACAGCGCCATCCGCTTGGCCCATGATCTCGGCTGCCGGACAGTGGCCCTGCCCCCCCTCAGTGCAGGGCGAGGGCCCTTCTCACCGGAGACGAGGCTCGAACCGATGCTCGAGATTCTGCGGGCCGCCCAGCCGGCCTTTGAGCAAATCCAGGTGGCGGTGCCCAGCGTGGAGATGGCCGAGCGGCTGCGCCCGCTCTTCCCCTGAGAATCAGAAGATCTTGCCTTTTGGGTTTTCTGTGTCACTGTGCGGCCTTTGAGCTATAATCTGTTCTCATGAAAGGGGAGGAGAACCCCGTTGGACCGCTATGCGCTGATTGTGGCTGAGGATCTGATGGTGGAGACAGCCCTGAGAGAGAGTGCACAGGCCCATGGGATCTCCATTGAGCAGGTCCACACGGCCAAGGAGGCGCTCGAGCAGGCCACGGCAAAGCCCCCCGTCGTCATTTTCCTGGATCTGGCCTCGAAGAAACTCCGCCCCCTCGCCCTCATCCGGCACCTGAAGGACGACGACCACCCAGCCCACAGGGCCCGCATCGTGGGGTTCGGCACCCACGCGGGCGACGAGCTCCGCACCAAGGCGAAGGCGCTGGGCTGCGACTTCACCTACACACGCACTGAGCTGGCACGGCAGGCCCCCTCCGTGCTCCGCCAGCTCCTCTGACGCCTCCCCACCCCTTTCCCCTGGACGCCTCCGAGCCCCCTGCATAGGCTCGAACTCTGTGGCTGCCGAGACCACGCCCCGCCCCCCCGATCCCCTCCGGGTTCAGACCGAGACCTTCGAGGGGCCCTTTGATCTCCTGCTCCACCTCGTGCGCGTCCACGAGATGGACATCTTCGACATCAACATCGCCGAGATCACCGACCGCTACCTCGAGCACCTGGCTCGGATGGAGCGCCACAACCTCGAGATCGCCGGCGAGTTCCTCGTCATGGCCTCCACCCTCCTCAACATCAAGTCGCGCACTCTCCTGCCCGAGAATCCCCACGTCGAGGACGACGAGGAGGAGGGCGAGATCGCGATCCAGACAACCGAGGATCTGGTCCGCCAGCTGATCGAATACCGGCGGTTCAAGGAGATCGCGCAGGTGCTGAGCGAGCGGGAGGTCGCCCAGATGCGCATCTTCTACCGCACCCACATGCCCCCCAGGCCGCGTGAGGATGGGGAGAACGAGATGCCGCCCCAGGAGATCGACACTCTCCTGAGAGCCTTCGCCCGGGTGGTGCAGCTGATCGAGGTCGATCGCCGCCACGAGGTTCTCGACGAGGAGGCCCATGTCGAGGATGCCCTCGCCCAGCTCCGCGATGCCCTCCAGCAGGAGGGGCGGACGCGCTTCAGCACCCTGCTCCACGCCTGCCGAACCAAGATCCAGATGATCGTGATGCTGATGGCCGTGCTCGAGATGGTCAAAGCCCACGAGGCGCACATCGAGCAGGCCGCCCTCTACGAGGACATTCACATCATTCGCCGCGGGGAGGAGCCGGACGACGGCGAGACTGAGCCCCGTGGCGCCCAGACCGAACGCGGATCGACCCATGACTGAGAAAACGTCCGAAGAGACCCCCCCCACCGAGGCCCCCGACATCCCTGAGGAGGCCATCACCCCTGTCGACGATGTCGTCCAGGAGAGGGAGAGCGATCTCCCCCGCGTGGGGTCCGCCACCGAGGCGAAGGCGATCCTCGAGGCTCTGCTTTTCACCTCGAATGCCTCACTGAGCGTGAGCCGCCTGGCCAGCCTCCTCCCCGGATGGAGCAAGAGGCAGGTGCTCGACATGCTCATCGAGCTCCGCGACGAGCTCGACGAGTCCGCGCGCGGCGTCATGATCCATGAGGTCGCCGGCGGATGGATCATGGCCACCCGGCCCCGCCATGCGGACTGGGTCTACTCGCTCCACCGGACCCGGCGACGCAACCCGCTGTCGCCCCAGGCGCTGGAGACCCTGGCCATCATCGCCTATCGCCAGCCGATCACACGCGCCGACGTCGAGGTGATCCGCGGCGTGGACGCCGGTGGCGTGCTGCGCAATCTCCTCGACCTGGGGCTGATCGAGGTGACAGGGCACCGCGAGACGCTGGGGCGCCCTCCGCTGTATGGGACCACGCAGACCTTTCTGCGGACTTTCGGCCTGAAGACCCTCGGTGACCTGCCATCGATCGAGGAGCTCCGCGTGCTTCTCACCACGGCGAACAGAGCGGCTGAGAGTGCTCAGGACGAGGCCCAGGGCGAAGAGACCTCCCCCGACGCGGGGGATGGGGAGGATCAGCCTGAGGAGATCGAAGACACCCTCGAGGACGACGAGCTCCGCGAGATCGATGGGGCGAGGGCTGAGGTCGACGAAGAGGATTTCGAGGATGATGAGGACGACAGCGGGGATGAGGATGATGATGAGCTGAGTCGCTGAACCGGTCGGCGATGTCACCTGTCCCCGGGTGAGCACGCATGTGTCTCGCTCATCCCAACGCCCAAGTCCCCCGCACGGCGCCTCTCACCCCAGCCCCATGAGACTCCAGCGCCATCTCGCCCAGTGTGGCATCGCCTCCCGGCGCCGGGCCGAGGAGCTGATCCGGGCGGGATGCGTCCGGGTCAACGGCCGGACCATCACCGAGCTGGGAACCCAGGTCGATCCC
>JAFGKF010000096.1 GCA_016928695.1 Candidatus Sumerlaeota bacterium
ACGGAAGGGCGCAGCGTGCTGCGCCCGTGCACTGATCCAGCACGGAAGGGCGCAGCGTGCTGCGCCCGTGCACTGATCCAGCACGGAAGGGCGCAGCGTGCTGCGCCCCTACAGAGCAAGATACAGCCAAGCGGAACAGAATATGTTGCGATCAATTTCAGTTGGACTGACTCTGTTCCTCCTGTGCGGCACTGTGCTCGCCCAGGAGATGGCACTGCTCGATGGCGCGGCCATCTTCCGCGGAATCGAGATCGCGGGCAGTGAGGCTGTCGCCCTCGTTGACCTGTCCACGGAGACACTGAGCGATGGCGAGGCGGAGCTCCTAACGCGCGAGATCACGGAGCGGAGCGCTCTGCTCGACTCCGACATCACCGCGCTGCGCATCCTGGTTCGCCCTCCCGGCGCATCGGCCGCGGTGCCCATCGAGCAGGTGATCGCTCGGCAGGAGGTGGTGACGCCGGAGCCCGACATGACGCTCTTCGGCGAACCCGCACCGCCCGCCGTCCGCAGCGCCGCCCGCAACGCGGTCTCTCCGAACAGCCAGCCCCAGGGAGGACTCTCGGGCCGGGTGGTCTACTTCTCGGGTGGCCACGGTTGGACGTGGAGCACAGTGGGCGAGTGGTACACCCAGCGGCCTCTGCTCTATGACATGGTGGAGGACTACGGCAATCTGGACCAGATCAACGTCTTCGCGCGCTATTGCTTCAACGCGGGGGCGACCGTGGTTCCCATGCGGCCCATCGGTTACCAACCGAATGAGGTGATCGTCGACAACGACGACCCGGGCTTCTCCACGACTCCCGGCGCCTGGAACACCAGCACGGGATCACCGTATTACGGCGACGCCTCCGACAGCGTGCACTACCGCTGGACCGAGACCTCGGCCACTGAGACCACCGTGGCGCGCTACACGCCCACGATCCCCGAAGAGGGCTTCTACCCCGTCTACACATGGGTCCTGGACAGCTCCAATCGCACCGACCAGCTCTATCGCATCGTTCACTCAGGGGGCGCCTGCGAGGTCCGCGTCGATCACCGCAACGTCGGACGCGGATGGGTCTACCTCGGTGAGTACCATTTCCTGGCCGGGACGTCGGGCCATGTCGAGATCTCGAATCAGTCGGCGGTGGGAGGCAACGTCATCGCCGACGCGATCCGCTTCGGCAATGGCATCGGCGACATCAATCGCGGCGGGGGCGTCTCCGGCTATCAGCGCGGCGAGGAGGCCTCGCGCTACTGGGTGCAGAGCGGCATCGGCCAGGGGGGAAGCAGCAGCGTCTATGACGGCTCCAGCAGCGACTCCAGCGACAACGTCGGCACCCCGCCCCGCATGGCGGCGAACATGAACCGCAACACCGACTTCTACGGCCAGGTTTACCTGGGCTTCCACTCCAACGCCTCGAGTGGCGCCGCGCGCGGGTGCGTGGCGCTGATCACGACCTCGGGCTCCCCCACCCACCAAGCGGAGTACGCCAAGCTGATCGCCGACAATCTCGACGCGGTCTGCAACGCCGCGGATTCCAACTGGGAGCACCCATGGGTGGACCGCTCGTCCGCGACCTACACGAGCGCCTACGGCGAGATCTCGAGCGGCAACATCAACGACGAGATGACGGCGACCATCATCGAGGTCGCCTTCCACGACAATGCACTGGACGCCGACCTGATGCGCGATCCCAACGTCCGCGATGCGATGGCCCGCGGCTGCTACCAGGGCATCGTCCGCTACTTCAACACGTTCGATGCGACCGAGCCACCCCCGCTCGTTTTCCTCCCCTCGCCTCCGCGAAACGTGCGCGCGATCAACACCGCGCCGGGTGAGGTGACGATCTCGTGGCTGGCGCCGCTCAGCGGCGTGGCCAATGGCGGCCCGGCGACGGGCCACCGGGTCTGGCAGTCCCCCAACGGGCTCGGCTTCGCCCCCGTCGCGACGACCTCGGCGACCTCGTTCACGGTGAGCGATCTGCCGCTGGGCGAGACCTTCTATTTCCGCGTGGCGGCGACCAACGCGGGAGGGGAATCGATGCCCTCGGAGGTCGTCGGCGTGGGAACCTCACCCACAGGTCACGCGAATGTCCTGGTCGTCAATGGCTTCGATCGCTTCGATCGCACCCTCGACCCCCAGGACTATGCCGCCACGAACATCGGCGGCACCAGTGGTGGTGGGGGATTCCTCGACCGCATCCGCCCACGGGAGATGAACTCCTTTGACTACGTCGCGCAGCACGGCGAGGCGATCGCCGCGGCGGGGCGCGCCTTCGACTCCTGCGCGAATGAGGCGGTCACAGCCGGCCAGGTGAATCTCACGGACTATCGGACGGTCGTCTGGATCTGCGGTGAGGAGTCGACTGACGACGAGACCTTCAGTGCCACCGAGCAGTCGCTTGTCTCCGCCGTCCTCGGCGCGGGCGGGAACCTCTTCGTCTCCGGCTCGGAGATCGCCTGGGATCTCGACCGCGACAGCGGACCCAGCACAGCGGATCGCGCCTTCATCAACAGTCAGCTCCACACCGATCTCAATGGCAACGCCAACAACGATGCTGGGACATACAGTGCCGCGCCCAGCCCCTCAGGCATCTTCATCGGCAACCCGTTCCTCACATTCGATGACGGGACCCATGGAGGATACGATGTCGACTCCCCCGATGAGCTGACAGCGGTCGGTGGGGGGGCCACGGTGGCGATGGGCTATGTGGGAGGGGGCGCCGGCGGCGCGGCCATCGTCCACGATGGCTCGGGTGGTGGCGGGAAGGTCGTCTTCCTCGGTTTCCCCTTCGAGATGATCCTGGGCGAACCAGCCCGCGCCGAGATCATGGCCGACGCGATGGCCTTTTTCTCTGGCGGCATCGTCGGCGATGAGGACATCCTGGGCGTCCTGCTCGGCCTCGCGCCACCCAGCGACTCTGCGGACGCCAATGACGATGATGTGACCGACGTGGCCGATCTGCTGACAGTGATCGAGTGAGAGGAGCACCGACATGGCTATTCGATGGGCTCTGGCAACCGCTGTGGCGATCATCGCCGTGGCAATGAGCGCGGCACCGATCCCGGTGATGGACCTGCACTCGGACACACTGCTCCGGGTGATCGACAACGGCGTGGACCTCGCTGACGAGGGGCCCTGGCCCAACGCCACGCTGCCCCACATGCGCGAGGGGCATGTGACCGAGCAGGTCTACGCGGTCTGGACCGACTCGCGATCGCTCCATGGGATCGCCTCCACCGGACGAGCGATGCGGATGATCGGAGCCTTCGAGGCGCAGGCCGAGCGCCACCGCGATCAGATGGCCCTCGCCCGCTCGATGGCGGAGGCCCGCGAGATCGTCGACTCGGGACGCATCGCGATCATCCTCTGGCTCGAGGGCGGGGCGCCGATCGATGAGAACCTCGATATCCTCCGAGAGTTCCACCGCCTCGGCATCCGCGGCATGACGCTCACCTGGATGAACAATCTGCCCTGGGCGGGCTCCTCCACGGATCCTCGGAATCCCGAGATGGGCCTGACGGATTTCGGCCGTGACGTGGTCCGCGAGATGAACCGCATCGGAATGGTCGTCGACCTGAGCCACGTCTCGGACCAGACGTTCTACGACGCCCTCGAGGTGACCACGGACCCGGTCGTCCTCTCGCACTCCTGCTGCAAAGCGCTGTCGGATCACCCACGCAACGTGACCGACGACATGCTCCGGGCACTCGCGGAGAACGGCGGGGTGATCGGCCTCAACATCTTCCCGGGCTACCTGAGCCTCACCTGGGAGCCGGCTTGGGATGCGACTGCGGACTCTCTCCGGGCGGAGATCGACGCCCTCGCCGAGGAGCACCGGCGCGGCACCGGCGCCTATCGCGAGGCCCGCCGCCGACTGATTCAGGAGAACATGCCCGAGGAGGCGGTGGTCACGCTCGACCTCTATCTCGATCACATCGACCACGCCATCGAGGTCGCCGGGCCCGAGCACGTGGCGCTCGGCTCGGACTATGATGGCATCGGAGCCTATCCTGTGGGCCTGGAGAGCCCCGCGAACTGGCAGATCGTGGCCGAGGCGATGAGGGAGAGGGGACACAGTGAAGAGGTCATCCGGGGTGTGATGGGCGACAATGCCCGTCGGGTTTTCGAGCAGGTGATCGACCACTGAGCCGATCTGGGGGTGATTCGGTCGCCCTCTGAAAAATCGGCGAACTCTTGTCCCTCAAATCGGCGAAAGTCGCCTGAAATCTGGATGTTCCCAGCTTCTTCCCGGGTTCCGTTGGCGCACAACTCATGATCCAACAGTGATGTGTGATGTGGCCGGGGGCGCGGCGCCTCTTGGCCTCATCCCTGCTCCTCTGCATGGCACACGAGGTCAGAGACCTCCCAACCCCAAAGCGGAGGACCCCTCCCATGAAGACCATCGTTCGCACACTTTGGGCTGCGACCCTTTTGACCGTCGGTCTGGCGGGGTCAGCGGCCGCCTACACCCACCACATCGGCTACCCGATCGAGACGCCCTGTGGCGCACCACGGGGGACAGTCGAGTTCCGCAACCATGGCAACCTGGTCGCCGACATCTACATCGACGGCGCGTACATCGGTCAGATCGCCCCTGGCGACCAAGTGGTCGTCCACGACGTCTGGGCCGGCGGCACCGAGGTGCGCTGGGAATACACCTTCAATTATGACGGTGTCTCCGAGCAGTTCCATCTCGAGCCCTGGGAGCACGTCGTCTGGGACTTCGCGCCGGTTCAGAGCGTCCCCCGGTATCACCCGCGGCAGATTCAGCCGACTGATATCCAGCCCGTTGCGGTGGTCTATCCCGAGCCCGTCAATGACGACTTCACCATCGAGTTCGGCGAGGACGACTGGTTCGTCTCGATCAGCGGAAACGGTCTCTATCTGGACTTCGACTGAGCCCGGCACCTCACTCCCACACTGGGTGCGGAGCCCCCTGGAGGGGCTCCGCGCCTCTCTGTGTTCAGAGTGGCATTGAGAAGTGGCCCTGTTCCCATTTCTCCCTCACCCCCTCGACTCCCTCTCTTCCAGGCTCGGGAGCCTCCTCTTTCATTTTCTCACATCGTGCCGGAATTCCCATGAATCGGCGCCATAGCGCCTTTGGCGTGTAGGCGGCTTCGGCACCTCGTTCGACAATAATCACCGAGCGAGCGAGCAAACTCTCTGGGGGTCTTGCTCGCTCGCTCGGTCTGATATGGAGTCCACGGGCTTGCCCGTGAATCTGCGGCAAGCCGCAGGACTCCAAATAGAACATGCCGGCGAGGGCGCCGGTGCTCCATCTCTGATTTTGGAGTGCGGCGGCTTGCCGCCGCGTCTCTGGAGCACGGGCAAGCCTGTGCACTCCACAGAGAACATGCGCCTGGCACCCCCGCCGATGACAGTCTGGAAAAGTGCCGGAATGGGGATTCCGGCACGATTGGTGGGGTGTCATTCGGCTGCGCAACCCTCCCAGAAACCCCTTGACCGGTGAGACGGGGATTGGCATGTCCACGGCGGGTCAATAGCTCAACTAGGTAGAGCATCGGACTCTTAATCCGCAGGTTCCGGGTTCGATTCCCGGTTGGCCCACCAACTTGTTTTCCCCAGTGCTTTTTCTCCAGGTTTTCGTTGACGGGTCCCGGCGAGAGGCCTAGGCCACATCGTTCAAGGCCATTGGGTGCTGAGGGAGCGGCTGCCACCCCCCCTCAGGGGGCAGTTGGGGGTCGATTTCATCCCTCTCCCGAGCGCCTGAGAGGCGCCCTCAGGGCGCCTCTGAGAGGGTTCGATTGATGAGTCAGGTTGAGAAAGCCAAGCCGAAGATCCGCGGTGAGGTGATCGTCGATCGGGAGCGCTGCAAGGGGTGCTACTTCTGCGTGGAGTTCTGCCCCACCGATGTGCTCGCGATGAGCGAGGATTTCAATCTCAAGGGCTATCACTTCCCTGAGATCATTGCGGCCGACAGGTGCACCGGGTGCGGCCTCTGCGGCGCCTACTGCCCGGACTTCGCGATTTTCGGCCACCGCATCTGATCCGCGCATGGCCTCGCCGAGCGCCGGGCCACGGGCAATTGCACTGAGAGGGCAGACGTGAAAGCAGATCCCAAGGGTGTATTGACAGGTTCCCACTTCATCGACGGAGATCACGCGTGCGCCGAGGGAGCGCTGGCGGCGGGGTGCCGATTCGCCGCCGGGTATCCGATCACCCCCTCCACAGAGGTGGTCGAGCGTCTCGCCTCACGCTTCCCCACGGTCGGGGGGATCTTCATCCAGATGGAGGATGAGCTCGCCTCATCCATCGCCATCCTCGGAGCCGTGTGGGGAGGCGCGAAGGCCGCGACGGTGACCTCCGGCCCCGGATTCAGCCTGATGATGGAGCACATCGGACTGGCCGTGATGACGGAGACGCCCTGCGTGATCGTCAACGTCCAGCGGGGGGGGCCATCGACAGGTCTGCCGACGCTCCCCGGCCAGGCGGACATGATGCAGGCGCGCTGGGGAAGCCACGGCGACTACGAGATCATCGCCCTCTCGCCGGACTCGCCCCAGGAGTGCTTCGACCTGACGATCAGCGCCTTCAATCTCTCGGAGAGGTTCCGCGTCCCCGTCTTCGTGATGATGGACGAGTGCGTCGGGCACATGATCGAGCGCGTTGTCATCCCCGATCCGGACGAGATCGAGATCGTGCCGAGGCGCCTGACGGATGTCCCGCGCGGCGGCGAGTATCTGCCCTACAGGCTCGATGGGGATCTGATCCCACCCATGACACACGCGGGAATGGGGCACTATCCCCACATCACGGGGCTGACGCACGACGAGCGCGGCTACCCGGCGATGAACGCGGAGACTCAGGACACGCTGGTGCGGCGCCTCTGCGACAAGATCCTGAAGAACGCCGACGACATCATCGAGATCCGCGAGGACGGCGTCGACGGCGCGGACATCGTCGTGGTCAGCTATGGCATCACCTCGCGCGTCTGCCTCCCCGCCATCCGGGAGGCCCGCGCCAAGGGGCTGAAGGTCGGATGGCTCCGGCTCGTCACCGTCTGGCCCTTCCCCGACCGGCTCATCCGCGAGCTCGCGGGCCGGGTCAAGGCGCTGGTCGTCCCCGAGCTCAATCTCGGACAGGTCTACTATGAGGTTGAGCGCTGCGCCCAGGGTCAGGCCACGACTCACCTGGTGCCCCATGCCGGGGGGGCCGTCCATGACCCCGAGGACATTCTGCGAGTGATCGAGGAGGCCGCACGATGAGCACACAGGCTCCCCCCGCCCCCACCTGCGAGGTGCACAATCCGACCGAGCAGTGGCTGCGGATGGACCGCATCCCGCACATCTGGTGCCCGGGCTGCGGGATCGGCAGCAGCGTCAACTGCTTCACCGATGCCCTGGAGAAGTCCAAGATCCCGCGCGACAACGTCTCGATCGTCTCGGGCATCGGCTGCACAGGGCGGACGGCGGGCTACCTGAAGCTCGACTCGTTCCACACGACGCACGGCCGCCCGATCGCGTTTGCGACGGGCCTGAAGCTGGCCAATCCCAAGCTCAAGGTGGTCGTCTACAGCGGCGACGGAGACCTCTTCGCCATCGGCGGCAACCACTTCATCCACGCGGCGCGGCGCAACATGGACATGACCGTGATCTGCGTGAACAACATGACCTATGGGATGACGGGCGGCCAGGTGACACCGACCACGCCGCTGACGGCGAAGGCGACCACGTCTCCCTACGGCAATTTCGAGGAGCCCTTCAACCTCCCCTATCTCGCCGAGTCGTGCGGCGCCGTCTACGTGGCGCGCTGGACGTCGTTCCACGTCCGCCAGCTCTCCAAGTCGATCCGCGAGGCGCTGCTCAAGCCCGGTTTCACGTTCATCGAGGTGGTCGCGCCCTGCCCGACCCTCTATGCCCGCCGCAACCGGCTGGGGGCGGGGATCGACGCCATGAAGTACTACCGGGAGCAGAGCGAGATCAAAAACGGGGCCCCCACCCGGGACGTCGCCCTGGGATTCCAATCCAAGATCATCTGCGGCAAGTTCGTGGACACCAGCCGCCCCACATGGCTCGAGGCCCAGGTGCAGCAGCACCGCGCGGTGCTCGGCGACAAGTTCACCCTCGCGGAGAACTGGGAGGGCGTCGGGGAGCCCCGCGAGGATTGAGGAGCATGCCATGACCCCCATGGAATTCCCCAAGACGGTGAAACTCAGATCGGGCAAGGAGATCATCCTCCGCCCCATGGAGAGTGGGGACGAGGCGGCCCTGCTGCACTTTTTCCAGAGCGTCCCCGCGGAGGACCGGATGTTCTTCCGCGACGATGTGACCAACCCGGCGGTCATCCGGCGCTGGGCGAGGACCATCGACTATGAGCGGATGATTCCCCTGCTCGCCTTCGACGGCGACAGGGTGGTCGCCGACGCCTCGCTCCACCGCCAGGCCAGCAGCTGGTCACCCCATGTCGGTGAGATCCGAGTCTCGGTCGCCACCGACTGCCGTGGCCAGGGGCTGGGGACAGCGCTGGCGCGGGAGATCTTCCACCTGGCCCTGAGCCTGAAGCTGGAGAAGGTGATGGCTCAGATGATGTCGTGCCAGAACGCGGCCATGGCGGTCTTCGTGTCGCTCGGCTTCACCCAGGAGGCCGTTCTGAAGAGCTATGTCCGAGATCAGCGGGGGGCCAAGCACGACCTGATCATCATGATGCAGGACGTCGAGGACTTCTGGAAACACATGGAGGACGCCATCGCCGAGTCGCATCGCGACTCCTCGGGCGATTACCGCGTGAGCTGAGAGGAATCGGAGGCAGACCTGATGAGCAGGACAGAGCTTCGCATCTCGGGATTCGGCGGCCAGGGGGTCATCCTCTCGGGAATGATCATCGGCAAAGCCGCCGCCATCTTCGACAACAAGCACGCCACCATGATCCAGGCGTTCGGGCCCGAGGCCCGGGGCTCCGCCTGCTCCGCGCAGCTCTCGATCAGCGAGGAGCCGATCCGCTACCCCTACATCCACCGCCCGGACATCCTGATCGCACTGAACCAGGATGCCTACACCCGCTTCGAGCCGGAGCTGAAGGACGACGGCCTCCTCATCTATGAGGAGGATCTGGTCGACCTGCGACCCGATCAGCGGCCAACGATCCGAACCTGCGGCATCCCGGCGACCCGGATCGCGGAGGAGCTGGGACGCAAGATCGTTCTCAACATCGTGATGGTCGGCTTTTTCACCGCGGTGACGGGACTGATCTCGCCCGAGGCCATCCGCGAGGCAGTGCGCGACACGGTCCCGGCGGGGACGGAGGAGTTCAACCTCGCGGCGCTGGAGAAGGGGCTGCGCCACGGGATGAATGTGTCCGCCAACACCTGAGCGGCGCTCCGGCTCACTCCTCACAGCACTTCAGTCATCATTTTCAACAAGTCGTCTGCATGCGATTTGCGCCACCGGCGGTTGACCTGGAAGCTCAGGCTCGCCGCCCTCCTCTTCCAACACGTGGGAAATGAGATCTCTGTGTGGGGGCACAGGGACCGCAGATGGCGAAAATAAAGGCATGGGGATTGCACCCACAGAGCCCTCTGAAACTCACCCCGGAGTTCGAACCAAGCCTGCAGAGGACAGGAATCCCAGCATGTCAGACTCCAGTGTCATGATCCGCATCGGCGGCGAGGGTGGTGAGGGCGTCATCTCCACAGGGGAGCTGCTCTCGAAAGCCGCCTCGCGCGCCGGTCACTCGATCATGACTTACCGGATCTTTCCGGCCGAGATCAAAGGGGGGCTCGCCCAGTTCCAGATGCGGCTCTCCGACAGATCCATCAGGGCCATCGCCACCGAGTTCGATCACCTGATGGCGTTCAATCAGGAGGCGCTCGACGCGTTCCATGAGACGGTCGCCGACGGGGGGTGCATCTACTACGATCCCTCCGAGTGCGACCTCGAGGGCATGGAGATCCGGGCTGAGACGATCCCTGTTCCACTCAACGAGATCGCCAAGGAGCACGGGGGCACCAACCGCGGCAAGAACATGGTTGCCCTGGGTTTTCTGGCGCGGATCGCAGGCCTCGACCTCAGCGTGACGCGGGATCTGCTGACGGAGAAATTCCGGCGCAAGGGCGAGAAGATCCTGGCCGTGAACATCGCCTGCCTCGAGGCGGGCTATGAGGTCGGTGCCGAGTCGTCGAATGGCCGCGCAGTCCTTCCCTCGCCCCCCAATGGCGACGGCGGGGGGGAGAACGGTCGCAGGACAATCGTGATCTCGGGCAATGAGGCGACGGCGCTCGGGGCCATCGCGGCGGGCTGCCGCTACATGGCCGGCTACCCCATCACCCCTGCCTCCTCGATTCTGGAGACCATGAGCCGCCACCTGCCGCGATTCGGTGGCACCGTGGTTCAGTGCGAGGACGAGATCGCGGCGCTCGCCTCCTGCCTGGGGGCGTCGTACGCCGGCCAGAAGGCGATGACGGCGACCTCAGGGCCGGGTCTCATGCTGATGGGCGAGCTGATGACCCTGGCCTCGACTCAGGAGCTGCCCGTCGTCGTGATCGACGTCCAGCGCGGCGGGCCATCGACCGGTCTGCCGACCAAGCAGGAGCAGTCCGACCTCAAGTTCGCAATCTACGGCTCCGCGGGGGAGGTCCCCCGCATCATCGTCGCCCCCGCGAGCGTGGAGGAGTGCTTTCATCTCACGGCCCGTGCCTTCAATCTGGCCGAGAGATACCAGCTGCCCGTCATCGTCCTCTCCGACACGAGCCTGGCCTTCCGCACCGAGACGATCCCCGAGCCGGATGTCTCGCAGATCGTGGTCGAGAACCGCCTGCAGCCGACCAAGGCGGAGCTGGTGGGCTATCAGCGCTACCGCGACACACCGACGGGCGTCTCCCCAGTGGCCATCCCTGGCACCGTGGGCGGAATCCACATCGCCGGAGGCCTGGAGCACGATGAGAACGGCTCACCCTGCTACACCGGGTCGAACCACAACAGGATGAACGCCAAGCGCTTCCGCAAGCTGGAGACGCTCAGAGAGGACTTCGACGAGTGGGTCGCCGACTTCGAGATCGTCGAGGATGCCGCCCTCGGCATCATCGGCTGGGGGTCGACGAAGGGGGCGATTCAGGAGGCGATCGAGATGGCCGCCGAGCGGGGGATCAGGGTCTCCCACTTCCATCCCCGGATTGTCTCGCCGCTGCCGGAGAAGCGCCTGCGGCGCTTTCTCGAGGAGAGCCCCATCCGCAAGGTGCTTGTCGTCGAGGAGAACTTCACCGGCCAGTTCTCCCACT
The DNA here is from genome assembly GCA_016928695.1 of Candidatus Sumerlaeota bacterium. Taxonomy (GTDB): domain Bacteria; phylum Sumerlaeota; class Sumerlaeia; order JABWBI01; family JABWBI01; genus JAFGKF01. The sequence continues at coordinate 11,220 of JAFGKF010000096.1, forward strand.
TCCTCAAGGCGAAGTTCGACATCAGGCCCGTTGAGGTTCTCAAGGCCGAGGGCGTGCCGTTCAACCCCTCGGAGATCTTCGATGCCATCGTGAAGGCCGAAGCCGATCTTTGAATCCCCCCGCCAATGTGATCAGGAGAGACACGGAGCCATGGCCACCGCAGCCAAGATGAAGCCGACAGACTACAAGAGCATGAGGGAACCCATCTGGTGCCCCGGGTGCGGTGACTTCGGCACGCTCAACGCATTCTATCAGGCGCTCTCCGAGCTCGAGATCGAGCCCCATCGCCTGGCGCTGATCTCCGGGATCGGCTGCTCGAGCCGCCTGCCCTACTTCGTCAACGCCTACTGCTACCACGGGGTTCACGGCCGCGCCCTGCCGACGGCGATGGGGGTGAAGCTGGCCAACCCCGAGCTGACCGTGATCGCCGCGGGGGGTGACGGAGATGCCTTCTCGATCGGGGCGGGCCACATCCCCCACACGGTCCGACGCAACCCGAACATCACCTACATCGTGATGGACAACCAGGTCTACGGCCTGACGAAGGGCCAGATCGCGCCGAACAGCCCCACGGGCATGGTCACAGGCACCACCCCGATGGGCTCCCTGGAGGCTCCCATCAATCCCGTGTCGATGATGATCGGCTTCGGGGCCACCTTCGTCGCCCGGGGCTATGCGGGCAACCCGAAGCAGCTCAAGGATCTGTACGTCAAAGCCATTCAGCATCCGGGCTTTGCGTTCATCGATGTTCTTTCCCCGTGTCCCACCTTCAACGTCAACATGACATACCAGACTCTCCGTCCTCAGGTGGTGGACATTCCTGAGGATCACGATGTCACCGACCGCGCCGCGGCCTTTGCCCTGTCGCTCCATTCGGCGCCACAGATCGGCGTCTTCTACCAGGTGGACTCAGTGCCCTACGAGAAGCGCATCAGGGATCTCCGCGCCAAGCAGGTGGAATACGGCGGACAACCTGATCTCCAGGCGCTGATCCACTCATATCGCTGAGTTTGAGCCCCGAGGGGGGCACCAAATCCCGCGTTTGCAGGGCTCCGCCTCTGCATTTTAGCTGGAAGCAAGCCCATTTGGAAGGTTACAAATGGCGTGGAAGGGAGGGGTGAAATGAACAAGCACGCGGGATTCACCCTGATCGAGCTTCTGATTGTCGTGGCGATCATCGCCATTCTCGCCGCCATCGCGGTGCCCAACTTCCTCGAGGCCCAGACCCGCGCAAAGGTCAGCCGGGTCAAAGCGGACATGAGATCGCTCGCCACGGCCATCGAGGCCTATCGCATTGATTGGAACATGTATCCCATCACGGATCAATGGATCACACACCTGAGCCCAGCCAACTTCAACAACCGCCTCCGCGGTGTCACCACGCCCCAGTCCTACATCACCTCGTTGCCAATCGACATCTTCTCAACCTTTGACCCTGTGATGGGTGTCAAGGACGAGAGGCCAACCTTCGAATACACCGACTGGACCACTGCCGTGGTGGGGGAGAATCTGCCGGGGCTGCACAGCTATCAGTTCTTCAACAGCCGGGATATTCAAAACCGCTTTTTCGGTGGTCCGGTGATCGAGTGGTTCATGCTCAGCGCCGGTCCCGATCAGCGAAACATGTTCGAGGACATCAACAATCCATCGGAGCCCGACACCGATCCAGAGGGGCTGGGCCTCAGCCAGACCTACGATCCCACCAATGGAACCATCTCCGTGGGCGACATCATTCGCACCAATGCCGAGCAGATCAATTGAGAGGAGGCTCTGTGAACCATCGGAAAGCCTTCACACTGATCGAGCTGCTGATCGTCGTCGCGATCATCGCCATCCTGGCGGCCATCGCCGTCCCCAACTTCCTGGAGGCTCAGACACGGGCCAAGGTCAGCCGTGCACGGGCGGACCTGCGTTCGATGGCCACCGCTGTCGAGGCCTATCGCATTGACTGGAACGCCTATCCCGCCGATGAGGTCCGCGATCCCATCATCAGCGGAAGCAGCCTCAGCGCCGCCGACGGATTCTTTCCCGCTGAGCTCTCGACTCCGACCGCCTATGTCACCAATGCTCGTCCGCCTGACCCGTTCGTCGAAATGGGCGGCCCCAACTCAGGGGCGGAGCCCATCTATCTGACTCTCTTCTATCAGAACGTGGATGCGTCGATCGCCGCCGCGGGGGGTGACACCGATGCCTATGAGGGTCAGCTTCTCAGCGCCGGCCAGATCCAAAATGCGAAGATCGCCCAGGGGTGGGCGACAGCCCCCTGGGATCGGCACTACGGCCTCTGGAAAATGGGGTCGATCGGCCCCGACCGCGATTACACGGGGGGTGCCAACATGTACGATCCCACCAATGGCACGATCTCAGCGGGGGACATCTACCGCACTCAGCTGAGGACAGAGGGCGGGCGCCAGGGGGTCGACTGACGCCCCCGCCCTTGCCCTTGACAAGCGGTGTGGCCCCGGCTCTGCTGGGGCCCCATTTTTTCCCGACCCGGTGATGCAGGAGGATCGATCCATGACTCAGCCCTGGCGCGTTGGCATTCTCGGTTGCGGAGGACTCGGCAAGACGGCCGCTGCGGTCCTCGAGCCCCGCGAGGAGATGCGGCTGGTGGCCATGTGCGACACCCATGGCTGGGCCCATCGCCCCGAGGGCATCGCGGCCTCGGAGGTCGAGCCCCTGGCCCCCGGAGACACGCTGGCCTCGCTGCCGATTGGCCGGGCGAGCGACGACCCGATCGGCGAGGTGATCGCGCTGGCGGCGGCGGGTGAGATCGACGGCCTTTTCCTGGCGCTTCCCAACCTGCCGAGCGACTTCATCCCCTCCGTGATTCGCCGAATCGCCGAGAGCGGTTTCCAGGGGGTGTCGGTTGACGCCCTCAAGCGCACGGTGGCGGTCGAGGCGATCCTGGCGCTCGACGATGTGATCCGCGAGGCGGGGATGATCCACATGACCGGCTGCGGTGCGACCCCGGGGCTCCTGACGGCTGCGGCGGCGCTCGCCGCGCAGTCGTTTCAGACGATCGAGGATGTGCAAATCGAGTTCGGCGTCGGCATCGCGAACTGGGAGGCGTACCGCGCGACGGTGCGCGAGGACATCGCCCACCAGCGGGGGATGGACTTCGAGCGCGCGCGTGCGATGACGGACGAGGAGGTGGAGCGTTTCCTCGACGAGCGCGAGGGGATCCTGGAGCTCCACGAGATGGAGCACGCCGATGACATCATGCTCGAGCAGGCGGGTGTGGTCACACGCGAGCGCGTGAAGGTGGGCGGAATCGTCGACACGCGCCATGCCCGGAAGCCGGTCTCGACCAACGTCCGCGTCACCGGCGTCACCTTCGAGGGCAGACGCTCCACACACACCTTCACCCTGGGCGACGAGACGTCGATGGCCGCCAACGTCAACGGCCCGGCGTTCGGATACATGAAGACGGGGCTCTGGCTCCGCGGGCGGGGCATCACCGGCGTGTTCACGAGTGCCGATGTGATGCCGAGATTTGTGAGATAGTATCCGAATTGAACGAATGAAACGAATCAGATTTTGATCCAAACATCATGGGATCAGCGACAGTGGAAAAAGATCTGATCGAGAAAGATCTCTCTTATCGCCTCCAGGGTGCGATGATGGAGGTTTTCAATCGATTGGACCCCGGGTTTCGTGAAGAGACATACAAGAGAGCGCTGCAGAGTGAGCTGCGAGTGCGTGGGATCGCCTTTGAATGCGAGAGGCCGATCCCAATCTCGTATCGGGATGAGATCATTGATGAGTACCGACTCGATCTGCTGATCGAGGGCAGAATCATCGTCGAGCTCAAGGCCGTTCCGGAGCTCCATCCCCGGTTTGAGGCTCAGCTGCTCAGCTATCTGAAAGCGGCAGAGTTGGAGCTCGGTTATCTCGTCAATTTCGGATCTGAGAAGCTCATCATGAAGCGCATCCTGAATCCCCGTCTCAGGCGAGCCTGAATTCGGTCAATTCGGTCAATTCGGATACATATTATGCCATCTCTCCTCATCACCGCCACTGACACCGGGGTGGGGAAGACCATCATCGCCGCCGCTCTGGCGAGGGCCTGGCGCGGCGCGGGGCTCGACGTGGGCGTCATGAAGCCCTTCGCCTCGGGCTGCACGCGCGATCCCGAGGGGCACCTGGTCGCGCGTGACGCCGAGATTCTCCGGGCCGCCGCCCGGAGTGGGGACCCCGAGGACCTGATTGCCCCCGTGCTTTTCGAGGCGCCGCTGGCCCCGAGCGCCGCGGCGAGGCTCGAGGGGCACGATGTGGGATCGAATCCCGCCGCCCGCCCACTGGCCGAGCTGCGCGCACGCCACGAGTGGCTGATCGTCGAGGGCATCGGGGGGGCGCTGGTGCCGCTGACCGATCACATTCTCTTCGCCGACTGGGCCGCGGCGGCGGGCCTGCCCGTACTGGTGGTGGCTCGGACCGATCTGGGAACGCTCAGCCACACGCTCCTTACGCTCGAGGCTTTGGCGGGGCGGGGTGTGAAGACGGTGGGCGTTGTCCTGAACCGCTGCCACGGCGGTGACCCGGACCTCGCGGAGCGCACCAATCCCGAGACACTGGCGCGTGCGACCGATGTCCCGATCTGGGGCCCGGTTCCCTTTCACGGGGGATTGGGCGATGACGCGCCGGTGGAGGAGGTTGTCTCGAACCTCCCCGCGCTCGATTTCGAGGGGGCGATCCGCGAGCGCCTCAGAGATCTCGAAAGCGCGTGACCACGACGCGGGGCCGCCGCCGACCCCATCGGTGCCACCACGGGAATCTCAGGTAGAGCCAGGCGACCAGCATCCCCGTCAGGTGGGCGAAGTGGGCGATGTTGTCCGCCCCCGGGCGGAGAGAGCTCATGAAGCTGAGAATGATGAGAATGGCCACCAGCACCCGGGCGGGCATGGGGATCAGCATCCCGAAGAGAATGGGCTGGTCGGGATAGAGGTATCCGAAGGCGAAGAGCAGGCCATAGATGGCCCCCGAGGCACCGATCATTCGCCCCGTCCCGGAGGCGAAAATGGGCACATCGGTGATGAGGGGGCGGATCAGCACCATCGCCTCGTAGAAGATCGCGGCGCCGACGCCGCAGAAGAGGAAGAAGCGCAGAAACTCGCGTCGCCCCCACTGTTGCTCGAGCACGGTGCCGATGAACCACAGCATGAGCATGTTGAAGAAGACGTGAAATGGATCGATGTGCAGAAACATGTAGGTGAGGAACTGCCAGACCCAGCCGCGGAGGATGGCCAGCGGCGTGCAGGGGAAGAGCAGGGCCACCCACCCGAACAGCTCCTGCGAGAAAACCCCGATCAGCGTGACCGCGATCCAGACCAGCAGGTTGATGTAGATCAGCCACCGCACGCCGGTGGTGGTGTATCGGCGAACGGACATGTCAAGATCGCGGAGCCACTGAGGTGCCGGCATCGTTTTGTCCTTGCCCCGATCCGCGGGGTTTCGCCAAATGTGCGAACTCATGCCTCTCTCGTCAACAGCGGAGCGGTGCCAGTGAGACCGAGCCTGATCCGATCCCTCATCCTGATCCCAGTGATCCTCCCCGTGGGATGCGCTGTCATTTTCCCCTTCCCCTTCCAGCGGACCAATGAGCGCCCTCCCATTTTCCTGTGGTGCGACGCGACGGCCAATCTCGAGCGCATCGGTTCGACCGAGCGCCTGGCGGCCGTGCTCGATCACGCGGTGGCCGCGGGGGTGACGGGTGTCGTGATCGACGTCCGGCCGATCTCGGGCCACGTGCTCTGTGACAGCCGCTTCGCGCCACGGCTGGAGCGCTGGCCGATCCGGGGTGATGCCGAGCACGTCTATGAGGTCGACCCCGACTTCAATGTCCTGGCCGAGGCCTGCCGCCTGGGCCATGAGCGGGGGCTCGAGGTCTATGCCGCAATGAATGTCTTCGCCGAGGGGCACAAGACCGCGCCCCTGGAGGACGACTCGCTCCGTGGCCCAGCCTTCTCCGACCACCCCGACTGGGCGGCCTGGGATCACATCTGGCTGGAGGGGGAGGAGGCGCCCCGCCTGTGCCCGACGACCGAGCACCGGCGCAGTTACACGGCCTTCACCTCGCCCCATCACCCCGAGGTCCGCGCCCATGCCCTGAACCTCATCCGCGAAGTGGTCTCCGAGCACGACATCGACGGCATCGTCCTCGACCGTGTGCGATATGATGAGCTCTGGGGCGACTTCAGCCCCTGGGCGCACCGCGCCTTCGCGGAGTATCTGGGGCATGAGATCGAGCGCTGGCCCGAGGACGTCTACGTGCGAACGGGGACAGCGATGGATGCGATCGAGCCTGGCCCGCTTTTCGATGACTGGCTTCTCTTCCGCGCGCACACGATCCGCGCCTTCATCGAGGAGGCGCGCGAGCACGTGAAGATGGCCGATCCCGAATGCGTTTTCGCCGACTATGTCGGGGCGTGGTACCCGATCTATTGGGAAGTCGGCGTCAACTGGGCCAGTCCCCGCTTCGAGCCACCCTGGGAGGGCTTCCCCCCGGGCTGGCGACGGACGGGCTATGCGGATCATGTCGACATGCTCTTCACAGGGGATTACTTCTATGCGGTGACACCCGATGAGATCCCACCCCACCCCCGTGGCCTGACGGGCGACTGGCTCTGCGTCGAGGGCGCCGCGGCCCTTGCGCGCGAGGTGGTTGAGAGGGAGTGCCCTGTGATCGGGAGCCTCTACGTCGAGCAGTATCTGTTCGAGTCGCCCACGGGGGAGTTCGACCGCGAGCGCTTCGCGCGCGCGCTGCGCGCGGCCTATCGCGGCAGCGATGGTCTGATGATCTTCGATCTGGTCCACCTGGACGAGCAGGGCGTCTGGGACGTCCTGGAGGAATTTGGCCGTGAGGTGCGGGACGAGCCAACCCGGCACCGCGCCGCTGCGTCTGATCAGTGAGACTGCCGAGAGGAACTGTGCCCATGAGATGTCTTCCCCTCAATCTGCTCCTCGCCCTCGCGCTGACCATCGGCGTGGGTGCGGGGTTGCCCGAGATCGACACGACGGACATCGAGCCCGAGCCGACTGGCGCCGCTCAGATCCAGCGATGGGTGACGCTGACGCTCGACGAGCCTCTGCCTGAGCGGCGTGATCCATACAACTTTTTCAATCCCCAATCGGAGAACTTCCGCGATCTGCTCGATTGGCTCGATGAGGCGCGGGACGACGAGCAGGTGCGCGGTCTCATTCTGCAGATCGACTCCCCGGGGCTGGGGCTGAGCCGCATCCAGTCGCTGCGCCGCGCGATCGCGGAGTTCCGCGCGGAGGACAAGCAGGTGATCGCCCTCCTCACGAGCGAGACAATGGGGGGCTACCTTCTGGCCACGGCGTGCGACGAGATCGTGATGGCGCCCGAGGGCGCGCTGCTGATCACCGGGCTGCGGCTGGAGGGGGTCTTCCTGCGCGGGCTGCTCGATCTGCTCGGCATCGTCCCCGAGATCATCCAGATCGGCGTCTACAAGGGAGCGGGCGACATGTTCACCGAGCGCGCGTTCACCGACGCGATGCGCGAGGCGCACACGGCGCTGGTGGACGATCTGTGGGATCAGATCGTCGACATGATCGCCGAGGGGCGAGGGCTCGAGCGCGAGCAGGTCGTGGCGCTGATCGATCAGGGACCGTTCACCGCCGAGGCGGCGGTCGAGGCCGGCTTGGTCGACCAACTGGCGACGCCGACGGAGCTCTGGGCCGACGTGGAGATCAGCGTCGGCGATGGCTTCGTCCTCGATGAGGAGTACGGCGAGGAGGAGGGCGGCGCGGAGGAGTTGAACATCTTCGAGCTCATCTCGATGTTTCAGGGGCGGGTGCCCGAGGAGCCGGAGTCGGACAACCCGAAGATCGCGCTGATCTATGCCACCGGTCCCATCATCGAGGGGGCGGCCGACGAGGGGCCCTTCTCGGATCCCAACCTCATCACAAGCGGCGATTTCATCGATCTCCTGCACGAGTGCCGCGACGACGAGACGGTCCGCGCGGTGGTGATCCGCATCGACAGCCCCGGGGGCTCGGCCACCGCCAGCGACATCATCTGGAGTGAGCTCCGGGCGCTGACGCGCATCAAACCGGTGGTGATCTCGATGGGCGGCGTCGCGGCATCGGGTGGCTACTACATTGCGATGGGCGCGACGGAGATCCTCGCCGAGCCGGGGACGCTGACGGGCTCGATCGGCGTCCTGGGCGGGAAGTTCGTTCTCACGGGGCTCCTCGAGGGGCACCTGGGGATCACGCACGATGCGATCTCGCGCGGCCAAAACGCCGGGCTCTTCTCCGTCTTCACGCCGTTCAGCGACAGCGAGCGGGCGGCGATCACCGCCCTGATGGAGGACATCTACGACGCCTTCACCGCGAAGGCGGCCGAGAGCCGCGGGATGACGCGCGAGGAGCTCGAGGCCGTGGCCCAGGGTCGTATCTGGACGGGGCGTCAGGCGGTCGAGAACGGCCTCGTCGACCGCCTCGGGGGGCTGGACGATGCGCTCAACCGCGCGCAGGAGCTGGCCGAGCTCGAGGACTGGGAGATCGAGAGCCTGGAGATCATGGAGCTCCCACCGCCCGAGAACTTCATGGAGTGGTTCGCCCGCTACATGGGGGGCGAGGCGATGACGGCGTCGCCCCCTTGGCTGAGCGGCCTGCTCGGCACCGATGAGATGGCGATGCTGCAGCAGATTCACCTCTGGCAGAGCATCCTCAGCGAGGAGCCCATCCTCACGCTGATGCCGGTGATGCTCTCGGTGCAGTGAGAGCGAGGCCCACACGACTCGCCGGGGCGCTGCTCGGCGCCGCCCTGGCGCTGAGCGGGACCCCCCGGGCCGCGGAGGGATTCTATGCCGACCTGTTCATGGACGGCGGCGTCTCGCTGACGAGCCGGACGACACTGCCCGCCGCCGCCCATCTCGGACTCTCGATGGAGTATCTGGCGACGGATGATCAGGGCATCCAGGACAAGGTCATCGTCGCCGACATCCATGATGACAACGGCGTGCTGCTCTATCCCGATGGAGAGCCCCGCTTCCGCTGCGTCTACCTCAACGGCGGGGCGGCCACCGCCCACGGGACATCGCTCGGGGCGGAGGGGCGGCAGAGGTTCCGGGACCACTTCGCCAACGGGGGCTCCTACACGGGCTCCTGCGCGGGGGCGTTCATCGCCACCCTGGGATGGAACACAACGCCGGTGGCGGAGTATCTCCATCTCTGGCCCGGGATGTCGCACACCACGGGACTGCTCGATGCCCACACGGGGCACTTCATCCCCCCGGGCTCCCCGCTGCTCGCGTACAGTGATTTCGGCGGCGATCTTCACATCGCCAACGTGAGACACAACGGTGGGTGCTATGTCATCGAGAACGATCCCACCTATTGGGTCCCCGGCTCCGAGGTGCTTCTCACCTACGACTATCTCGAGAAGGAGATGCACGGAAACCCGAGCTGCTGGGCCTATCAGGAGTCGCTCACGGCGGGCCGTCTCGTCGTGATCGGCTCCCACCCCGAGGGCGTCACGAGCGGAGAGCGGCTCGATCTCATGGCGGCGATTCTGCAATACGCTCTCGATGGCGGCGGCCTGCCGACGATCAAGGGATCCCTGTCCAACGGCGTGGCCCGTGAGATGGACGACAACGGCGCGCCGGGCCACGAGCGGATCGGCGACAAGCAGTATCACCACTTCACGATGAGCATTCCCCCGAACACGGGGAGGCTGACGGTGACCCTGAGCGGCGACGACACGTATGACCTCGACCTCTATCTCCGCCAGGGAGATTTCGCCTTGCGAAATGAGCCCGGGGTCATCTCAGCCGCCAACGGCACCTCCTCGCAGGAGACGATCACCGTCGATCACCCCGTCCCTGGCACGTGGCTCGCCGGGGTCAAGTGCCACACCACGGTGGGCACGGCCCCGGAGGACTGGGGCACCTCATACACGGGCCAAGTCGGTGTGCTGAACGGCGTCTCCTACACGATCACCGCCGAGTGGGAGCCCGAGGCGACCCCGGCGGGGCTGATGCTGCGCTGAGGTCGAAGGCGCCCACAGAGATGTATCAGGTGCATCTTGACAAGGCGTCATGGATCTTGTGCAGGCAGGGGCAATTCTCTATTGAGCTCTGCATTGAAAATGCATTTCATTTCAACGCAGTTTTTGTAGGGGCGCAGCATGCTGCGCCCGTGCCATGCGGCTCCTGAGAGGTGGGCGCAGCAGTGCTGCGCCCCCACAGCGCGGTGCATTGACTGTGCAGAGCTGAATAATCTGACCCCGCTGAAATGGGAGATGGTCCATGCGTCGCCGACTGATCATGGTCAAGAGTCTCGGGGCACCGCGGGGGTTCCCCCCACTGCCTGAGGGATTCTCATGGCATCCGTGGTTCGATGAGATGGCCCATGAGCTGGCCGACCTCGTTGTCGAGACCTACCGCGGCACACCGGACGCCGATCTCCATCGGGAGATGCACGACGCGGCGCGGTGCGAGCAGTGGCT
>JAFGKF010000097.1 GCA_016928695.1 Candidatus Sumerlaeota bacterium
CAGGTGCTCCGCGTTCGCATCAACAGCGAGCTGTGCAACGAGTGCGGCCTCTGCCATCGCACCTGCGAGGGGGCGGCCGACCCGCACATCAGAGACGGTTGGCTCTCGCACGAGTGCCTGATGTGCTGGAACTGCGTCCCCGCCTGTCCCTCGGGGGGGATCAGCATCTCGCTGCCGAAGGTCCGGCGACGCGAGGAGCCCGGCCTCGACCTGGGGCGCCGACGCCTCATTGGGGCGCTCGCTGTGGGGGCCATCATCCCACCCATGCTCCGCGCCCCCATGGATCTGAGACGCGTCGATCCCCGCCTGATCCGCCCCCCAGGCTCCCGCCCCGAGCCGGAGTTCCTCTCGCGATGCATCAAATGCGCGGAGTGCATCAAGGTCTGCCCGACCAACTTCCTCCAGGTCACGGGTCTCGAGTCGGGGCTGGAGGGGCTCTGGACACCCATCGGGGTTGGCACGCACGGCTACTGTGAATATGAGTGCACACTCTGTGGCCAGGTCTGCCCCACGGGGGCCATCGAGGAGCTCGACCTCGAGGCCAAGAAGCAGACCCGCATCGGCCTGGCCTTCGTCGACACGGACCGGTGTCTGCCCTGGGCGTTTGACATCGAGTGCCTTGTCTGCGAAGAGCACTGTCCCACGCCCGAGAAGGCGATCGAGATGCGCCAGGGCGAGGGGAGAGGCCCAGGGCGCGGTCTGGGGCAGGGGAGAGAGGGTGCGCCTGCCCGGCCTCATGTGCGGCCCGATCTTTGCATAGGATGTGCAATCTGCACCTATGTGTGCCCGGTGGTGGACCAGCCCGCGATCATTGTCACGTCGGTCGGCGAGAGCCGCTCCGAGACCAACCAGATGCTCCTCGACACCGGAGGGGCGAACGCCCCGTACTCGTGAAGGAGAGAACCCGATGAGAGACCACTGCAGCCGGAGGACTTTCCTCAAGACCGCGGCGGGGGGGGCACTGGCGGTCACAGGCGCCGCGCACCTCGTGCCCCGTCTTCCCGCCCAGGAGCTGCCAAGTCTCTCGGTGCTCGCCGTGGCCCAGGGGGATGACCCCGCCGAGATCACCCGCCGCGCCATCGCAGCCATCGGCGGGATCCGGGCCTATGTTCCCGAGGGTTCCGAGGTCGTTCTCAAGGCGAACATCGGATGGGCCCGCGCGCCGGAGTTCGCCGCCAACACCAACCCCGACGTGGTGCGCGCTCTGATCGAGATGTGTCTCCAGGAGGCACGGGCCGGCTCCGTTCTCGTGCTCGACAACACCTGCAACAACCCGCGCCAGTGCTACACTCTCTCGGGCATCGCGGAGACCGCCCAGGCCGCAGGGGCCGAGGTCGCCTTCTTCCGTGCAGCGGACTGCACCCCCGCCGCGATCGGCGGTCAGCATCTCACCACGTGGCCCGTGCATCCCCGGATGGCACCGGCGCCCAACCGCGTCATCATCAACGTCCCAATCGCGAAGCAACACGGCATTTCGCAGCTCACACTCGGCATGAAGAACTTCTTCGGCAGCATCGGGGGCAATCGGGGCCAGCTCCACCAGAACATCCACCGCGTGTTGCCCGATCTCACCGCCCACTTCGCCCCCGCACTCACCGTGATCGATGCCTACCGCATTCTTCTCCGCAACGGTCCCCAGGGCGGAGACCTCGCGGACGTCGAGCTCCGCAACACCGTCGCCGCCACCACGGACCCCGTCGCAGCCGACGCCTTTGGCACCACGCTCTTCGGGCTCGAGCCCGGCGACATGCCATGGATCGTCAACGCCCACGCCCTGGGGATGGGCGAGATGAGCCTCGACCGCGTCGAGATTCAGCGCGTCGCGGCCTGAGAACCTGAGGGCAAGGGCAATCCTGCCCGGCTCTGAGAGGGGTGGATTTTCCCTTGCGCGGGGGTCTTTCCCCTCGCCATGGTCCTCTGCTGAGGACTCGGAACGAATGACACACACCCTGATCACGGGCGGCTGCGGTTTCATCGGATCGCACTTGGCGGAGGCCCTCCTCGCGAGGGGCCACCGGGTCACGGTCATCGACGATCTCTCCACGGGCGCCATCGAGAACATCGCGTCTTTCCGGGGCCATGATCGCTTCTCCCATCACATCGACACCGTTCTCAATCGCCCCCTCATGGCCGAGCTGGTCGATGCCGCCGATGAGGTCTACCACCTCGCCGCGGCCGTGGGAGTCCGCCTGATCGTCGAGCGCCCCGTCGCGACGATCGAGACCAATATCAAGGGCACGGAGGTCGTCCTCGAGCTCGCCTCAAAGAAGGGCAAGAGGGTTCTGATCGCCTCCTCGAGCGAGGTCTACGGCAAGGGCGCCCGCGTCCCCATGGCCGAGGGGGACGACTGCGTTCTCGGCCCCTCGGTCAGCCCCCGCTGGTCCTACGCCTGCTCGAAGCTGATCGATGAATTCCTCGCCCTCGCGCACCACGGTGAGCGCGACCTCCCCACGCTGGTCGCCCGTTTCTTCAACACGGTGGGTCCGCGCCAGACCGGTGCCTATGGGATGGTCATCCCCCGCATGGTCGACTCCGCGCTCGCCGGTGAGCCGATCGTCGTCCACGGCGACGGTGAGCAGACGCGCACCTTCTGCCATGTGGCCGATGTCGTTGAGGCGATCATCGCTCTGATGGCCACCCCCAGCGCCATGGGGCGGGTGTTCAACGTCGGAGGGGTGGAGGAGATCTCGATCGTGGATCTCGCACGGCTCGTGAAAAAGGTCGCCGGGTCCCGATCCGAGATCCGGCACGTCTCTCACCGCGAGGTGTTTGGCGAGGGCTTTGAGGATCTGCGTCGGCGCGTGCCCGACATCACACGCCTGCGCGAGACCATCGACTGGCAGCCGCGCCACACTCTGCGTCAGATCGTCGAGGACGTGGTCGCGTCTCGCCGGGGCGAGGGGGGCTGAGAAAATGTTCCCCTTCATCGAGCTCACCCGGGGGGAGCGGACCGTCCTCTTCCTTCCGGGCCTGGACGGCAGCCGTTCGCTCGTGCAGGGCCTCGCGCGCAGCCTCGACAGCCGGGTGACGCTTCTGTGGGCCAACCTCAATGGGGTTCGCGATCTCACCTATCCCCGCGCCGTGCAGATGCTGCAGGAGTCCGTTGAGCGCCATTCCCCCAGTGCCATCATGGCCGAGTCCTTCGGCTCGACCGTGGCCATCTCCTGGGCCCTCGAGCACCCCGAGAGCGAATTGCCCCTGATCTTCAGCGGACCGCTCTCATGGACACGCCGCCGCAAGTGCACCTGGTGGGGACGGGCGGCGGCGCTGACGGTTCCCTGGCCCCTCCAGTCGCTGTTCGTCAACATCGGCGGCTGGTTCATCGTGGGCAAGAGGCTCCCCCTGCCGCAGCGCTGGCGCCTGATCCGGGATTTCGGAAGCATCCCGCGCAGAGCCTGGCTCGACCGCCTCACAATGCTGCTCGAGGTGGATCTCCGCCCCCGGCTGGCTGAGCTCCGGGCACCGCTGACTCTCATCTGGGGCGAGGAGGATCGTGTGGTCTGGAGCAAGCTCGAGGCGGAGGTCTTCGAGGTTGCGGGCCACCGCGAGGCGATCCGACTTCTCCCCAACATCGCCCACAGTGTGCTCGCCGAGGCCCCGGAGGCCCTGGCCGAGGAGCTCATGCGTGTCCTCGATGGCAACGGGAGAACCGAGTTCCCCGAGCCCCTCTCTCAGGGATAGAGTCCCAGCCGCATCAGGGCATCCGCCACCCGGCGGACACCGATCACGTGGGCTGCGGTGCGGAGGCTCAGCTTGCCCTTCGCAGCCGTCTGAACCGTCTCAGAGAATGCCGCCTCCATGATCGTTCTCAGGCGGTCGTTCACCTCTGCCTCGGTCCAGAAGAAGGACTGGAGACCCTGGACCCACTCGAAGTACGAGACGGTCACACCGCCGGCGTTGGCCAGGATGTCGGGGAGGACGAACACCCCTTTCTCGCGGAGGATGGCATCCCCGACGGTCGTCGTCGGACCGTTCGCCCCCTCCACCAGGATGCGCGTGTTGATCCGCTCCGCGTTCATGCGGTTGATGGCGCCGCCCAGGGCGCAGGGGGCCAAGACCTCGCACTCGATCTCGAGCAGATCGTCGCGCTCGATCTCCTCGGCTCCCGGGAATCCACAGACGCGGCCCGCCTCCGCCACATGCCTCATCAGCGCGGGGACGTCGAGGCCCTCCCTGTTGACAATGGCTCCATAGACATCGCTGACGCCGATCACCCGGCAGCCGAGGCGGTGGCAGATCACCGCGAGGTTGGAGCCCACGTTTCCGAATCCCTGGATCACGATCCGAAGGTCCTTCAGATCCATCTTCAGGTGTTTCACCGCCAGGGTGATGATGTCGGACAGGCCCTGCGAGGTGGCCCCCTCGCGGCCCAGCGTGCCCCCGAGCGCCACGGGCTTGCCGGTCACGCACCCCAGGGCGCGGTGGCCGATGTTCTCGGAGTAGGTGTCGAGAATCCACGACATCACCTGCGCGTTCGTGTTCACGTCCGGCGCGGGGATGTCGCGGTCGGGGCCGATGTTGGGCTGAATCATGCTCGTGTAGCGCCGGGTGATGCGCTCGATCTCGCTCTGTGACATCTGGCTCGGATCGCAGACGACACCCCCCTTCGCCCCCCCGAAGGGGATGTTCACCAGGGCGCACTTCCACGTCATCCACATGGCCAGGGCCTTGACCGTGTCGATCGTCACGTACGGGTGGTAGCGGATGCCGCCCTTGAAGGGACCGCGGGCATCGCTGTGCTGCACCCGGTAGCCCTGGAACGTCTCGATCTGGCCGCTGTCGCGCCTCACCGACACCGCCACCTCGATCACCCGGGCGAAGCTGCGCATGATCGACCTGAGGCTCTCGGACAGCCCCAGATGATCCGCGGCGGCCTCGAACTGGAGCTGGGCCAGCTGAAGGGCGTTCTGGCGCTCCTCACCGATTTCAGTGCGTGCCATGGCCTCTTGAACCTCACTCATCACCATCTCCTCAAAAGCCCGAGATCAGAGGTGATCACGGGCGGTTGCACTCTGTGGCAGGCGAATGGCGGAATCCATGCGCCTGCCATTGAGGTTCGTCAACCCCTGAGGTGAAGTTTTTTGAAATGTGAGAGAAAGTGGGCGCAGTGCCCTGAGCCGCTCAGAAGAGCGCTTTGATTGTCTCGACCGCCTCTCTCATCTCATCCAGTCTCTGCTCGAGACGCGCGGGATCGACCCGGAGAAAACCGAGAACAGGGCTCTCGGTGATCGGGGGGAGATGAGGGCGCGGGAAATTCCAGCCCAGGTAGGTCGCCACGTGATCCGCGAGGTTGACCAGCGCGGCCTCCGCCTGCGCCACCTCCGCCTCCGCGACCGTGTGGTGGTGGCGGATCAGATCCTCATACTGCTGCGGGAGATTCCACTGACGGGCGAGATGCTCTCCCAGCTGCTCATGGTCGAAGCCCAGGGTCGCCATCTCCGCCTCGAGCCAATCGACCCCCTGCTCCTCGTTGGCGACGCGGACCTTGTTGAACTGCATGGGGAAATTGCGGCTGATCACCAGCTTGCCAATGTCGTGGAGCAGCCCCCCGAGAAAGCAGATCTCGGGATCCATCTTCAGCGGTGTCAGCCGGATGAGCGAGTTGGTCAGGAACGCCGTGCTGATCGAGTGATCGTAGAGGGTGGTGCGCACCGCACGCGCCACGTCACTGTACTGCTCGAAGATCGTCTTGCTCGAGCCCGCCATCGTCAGGCTCAGGATCGTCTTGAAGCCCAGGGTCACAATGGCCTGGCTGAGCGAGGTGATCTTCCGCTGGCGAGCGTAGTAGGCCGAGTTGGCCACACGCAGAAGCTTGCTGGTCAGGCCCGGGTCGATCTCGATCGCCGACCGGAGATGCTCCACGTTGGTGTCAGGGTCCTGGCTGAGTCGGAGCACCCGCTCCACCACGGCCGGCATCGCGGGCAGATCGCCTGTTGCCTTCGCGAGTCTCGCGAGAAGAGCATCATTGGACGTGGCCTGACCCGTCACCTCGAGATCCTCCTGTCCGGGGCTGAATTCCCTATCGTCAGCTCCTCTCTCAATGATGAGGCTCCATTGCCGCTGGCCCCTGCAAATCGAGCCGACCCCGCGCCCCATCGGCAAACCGTTGACAAATGCCCCGGCCCGTCGACGATGGGGAGGAAATTCCGGGAGGTGACATGCCCATGCCGCGCACTGCCTGCTCGCTCACCCTGGCCGCGCTGACCCTCTTCGCGCTCACGCTGCTCAGCGCCTGCGCCGTCAACGAGGCGGGGGTCAACTATGGCGAGGGGATCCTGCACCCCAATCACTCCTACCTGGAGAACCGCGCCCTCGACCTCGCAGACCTCGTGACGCTCAACGTCGGCCTGGGCGGTGGCCTCAAGGCCGAGGCCCACGCCACCCGCTCTCTCGCCCTCGGGCTGGGATGGGCCATGCACTGGGACTTTGGATTCAGCGAGCGCCCGCGCGAGTATGGCCTCTGGGAGACCAAGGAGTGCGAGCTCACCTTCGGACCCTTCAGCTGGGGGAATCTCGTCCACGCCTCGCGCTGGGGCGTCTCTCCCGGAGAGCCCTTCGAGGGGGAGATCAGGGGCCTCCAGACATCGCTCGATGAGATCTATCAGGTCGAGCGCGATCACTGGGCCATCGGCGCCTCCGCGACCGTGCTGCTCTTCGCCGCACAGGTCGAGGTCCATCCGCTGCAGATCGTCGACCTCGTCACCAGCGCCATCGGATTCGACGCCCTCGCCGACGAGTTCTGAGAGCGTGTCGGTTGAGGCCACTGGCTGAAGCCAGTGGCCAAGAGGCACCCGCTGAAGCGGGCTGAATCGAATGATGGAGATGGCATAAAGGCCGTGATCCCCGCGTCGTGCTCGAGGCACCA
>JAFGKF010000098.1 GCA_016928695.1 Candidatus Sumerlaeota bacterium
CGGAAGGCGGCATGGGGCATGGCGTCGTCGAGCTCGACGACCTCGCCCCGCTCGAACCACTCGATGATCATCGCGAACCGGTCGAAGGCCTCGCGCGGGGCCTCGCGGTTGCGCCGGCTCGACGGGATGAAGAGCGTGTTGAAGCGCTCCTTGATCGCCTTGCCGACAAGGTGCTCGGCGACCTGGCCGATGCCCTCCTGCTCCCCCTTGTAGATGAGCTCGACCTTGCCCGTGATGGCGGGCAGCGCGCTGAAGAGATCGCAGATCCGGGCGTGGGCCACCGTGTCGCCGCTGAGGATCGCCCGGCGCTCCATGGCGCTGATCACCGTCTCGAGAAGCGTGATCGGCATGCGCGCCGAGACGCCGCTGTTGCGGTCGACGTAGTCGCTCCGGCGCGCCTCGACGGCGATGTGCTCGGTCAGCTCGTAGACGAGGTCACCGACGCGCGCATCGATCTCCTCGCCGCGTCTCTCCCACGACTCCTGGCGGATGATGGCGATGCCCTCCTCGACGGTGCGCGGGTAGTGCGTCAGGATCTGCGCCTCGATGCGGTCCTTGAGCGGCGTGATGATCTTGCCCCGATTGGTGTAGTCCTCGGGATTGGCCGTGAAGACCATGAGCACGTCCAGCCGCATGCGGATCGGATGGCCACGCACCTGGAAATCCTGCTCCTCGAGGATGTTCAGCAGCCCCACCTGGATCCGTGCCTGGAGGTCGGGGAGCTCGTTGATGGCGAAGATGCCGCGGTTCGACCGCGGGACGATGCCGTAGTGGATGATGTCCTCGCTCGCGAAATCGAGCCGCTGGCTCATCGCCTTGATCGGGTCGATGTCGCCGATCAGGTCGGCGATCGTCGCATCCGGTGTGGCCAGCTTCTCGCTGTAGCGCTCATCGCGCGAGAGCCACCGGATCGGAAGGTCGTCGCCCGCCTCGGCCGCGAGTCGCCGGCCCACCGGTGTGACGGGGTCCATCGGATCCTCGGGGATCGGGGCGCCGTCGATGACCGGGATCTCGTCGTCGAGAAAGGCCGTCAGCCCCCGGATCAGACGGGTCTTGGCCTGACCGCGGAGGCCCAGCAGAAGAAAATCGTGCTTGGCCAGCAGCGCGTGAACGATCTGGGGAACGACCGTCTCCTCGTATCCGATGATGCCCGGGAAAAGCCTTCGCCCCTCCCGCAGGGCCCGGATCAGATTGGTGCGGAGCTCATCGCGGACACTTTGGGGGGTGTGGCCGCGTCTCTTCAGCTCACCGAGAGTCTGGGGCGGGCGGGAGGTCTTTTTCATCTCTGTTCCACTCAGGCGAAGGGTTTTGACCACGTCAGCATGGCCCTCACGTGCAGGTCAAGCGGGTACCAGGGGAGGAAATGCCGCACACGGCATGCTCCCCGGTCCTATGATAGCACCCGCCATGCCGCCCCGCACGGCGGGGAGGGCTGGACTCGGCTGCCGGGCAGACCCCTCCCCCCGTCTCTCTGGAAGCACTCAAGTTGTCACCCCATCAGGTCGATGAAGAAACAGGGACTCGTGCCGACGAGGTCGCGTCATGATGCCACGTCTCATCAGCCTGATGCTTCTGATGCCGCTGGCCATCAGCACCATGGCCCAGCAGCCGGGTCAGGAGGTCGATTTCACCTCCCTGATCAAGGATCTGGCGAATCCGAATTACACCCCGAGACCACGCCATCACCCCTATGATTACTCGCTCTATTTGCCCCCCGAGGCGGCCACCGGGGCGATGGGATTCCTCGGCACCGACGTCTTCACAACCCACGCCCCCGTGGCGGAGGTCACGACGGCCCACATCGACGTGGAGCCGATCGATCCCATCACGGTCACCGATGGGCAGCTGGCGCTCCTGGAGGAGACCTGGGTGATCAATATCAACACGGCCTCTCCCGCGCTGCTGGCCCGCGTCCCTTACCTGGACCACCGCAGAGCCGGCGCCATCGCCCTGCATCGAGCCGTCAACGGCCCCTTCACGAGGATCACCGAGATCACCGAGGTCTTCGGCATCACCGAGTTCACTCTCACCCAGCTGCAGGACCATCTGATCTGCCAAGGCCAGACAACGTTCGACGGCCTGCAGGACCCTGAGTCAGGGGAATCGCCCTGAGGAAAGCGAGCAGCGATGGATCAGCAGCCCATCAACCCAACGGAGCGCCGCGCCCACCCGCGTGTCAGCTTCAGCGCCTCCCTGCGCTACGCCACCTGCCAGGACGAGTCCACCCCGATGGCTCTGGGACGAGGGACCACCGTCGATGTCTCGGCATCGGGCGCCCAGCTGACTCTCAGCCAACCGGTCAAGGTGCCATCCTATGTTCAGATGGGGATTGCGCTGCCTGAACGCACAGCCCCCGTGATTCTGCTGGCGCGGACGATCTGGTGCCGAAAACAGGAGGACGGAAGCTACCGGACCGGCCTCCAGTTCATGGGACACATTGAGCCCGCCTTCTTGGAGATTTTGGAGTCGCAGGGCGCTGTCTCCTGAGCTCGCCAGAGCGCGAAGCTCCAAGGCTTGCCCACAGCCGCAGATCTCGTGTATCCTGTGAAATATCAATGATTGAAATGCCACTTTCACATGTGCTCCCAGACCTTGGTCACCCCTGAGATCTGTCGCTTTGCTCTTGACGTCCCCCAGCGAGAAGCAGACTTTGATCGTGCCAATGGGCGGAAGTGAGGGATTTTTGCATTTCATGCGCCCTCGCTCTGAAGTCTGTTGTTGTATGCACTGGGTCATCGCAGATGATCAAAGTGACATGATAAAGGCGCAGGAATAGATCAACCCTATCTCATGAGCACGTCCACGCACACCGCTGTCAATGCACTGCGGATCATCCTGATCAAGCCATCAAAGTATGACGACGAGGGCTATGTGATCCGCCACTGGAAGGGCACGCTGCCCTCCAACACCCTGGCGGCTCTCCAGAGCCTGACCGACAGCGTCCGCGAGAGCGGTGCGCTGGGGCCCCACGTCGAGATCGCCACCGAGCTCTGGGACGACACGGTGCACCGCATCCGCCCCGAGAAAATCATGAGGAGGGGGGCTGGCGCGAAGACGGTGGTCTGCCTGTGCGGCGTTCAGTCGAATCAGTTCCCCCGCGCCTCGGACCTGGCCAAGACCTTCCGCGCACTGGGCGCCGACGTGATGATCGGCGGCTTCCACGTCTCGGGCGCCATCGCGATGTCCGACGCGACACCCCCCGAGATCCAGGAGCTGATCGATCTGGGGGTGACGGTGGTCGTGGGTGAGATCGAGGACTCATGGGCGGACATTCTCCGCGACGCCCATGCGGGGACTCTGCAGCCCATCTACAGCTTCATCGAGTCGAAGCCGGACCTGACCGATCAGCCGATCCCGATGATGCCGAGATCTTACCGCCGGCGCTTCACCTTCAAGCACATGGCGACGGTCGACACGTCGCGCGGCTGCCCCTTCACCTGCTCCTTCTGCACGGTGATCAATGTGCAGGGCCGCAAGATGCGCTGCCGCAGCCCCGAGCGGATCGCGCAGTCGATCCGCGACAACTGGGCGCAGGGCGTGACGCACTACTTCTTCGTGGACGACAACCTGGCAAGGAATAAGCGCTGGGAAGAGCTCTTTGACCGCATGATCGAGATGCGCGAGCGCGAGGGGATCAAGCTGACCTTCATGATGCAGGTCGACACCCAGAGCCACCGCATCCCCCGTTTCATCGAGAAGGCCAGGCGTGCCGGGTGCACGCAGGTCTTCATCGGCGTCGAGTCACTCAATCCCGAGAGCCTGCGCGACGCCGGCAAGGGCCAGAACCACACCGACCAGTACGCCGAGCTGATCCAGGCCTGGCGCGAGGCGGAGGTGGCGACCCACACGGCCTACATCATCGGCTTCGACCACGACACGCGCGAGTCGGTGCTCGATCATGACCTCGAG
Organism: Candidatus Sumerlaeota bacterium; assembly: GCA_016928695.1. GTDB lineage: Bacteria > Sumerlaeota > Sumerlaeia > JABWBI01 > JABWBI01 > JAFGKF01. The sequence continues at coordinate 3,910 of JAFGKF010000098.1, forward strand.
AAGCTGATCCACGAGCTGGAGCCCGACCAGGCCTCGTTCTTCATGCTCACCCCCCTGCCGGGCTCGGAGGACCACGCCCGGTGGCGGCGCGAGGGGCGCCCCATGGCCGCCGACCTCAACATCTACGACTCCTTCCACGCGTCGATGCCCCACCCGCGCATGAGCGAGGAGGAGTGGACCGAGACCTACCAGGAGTCGTGGCAACGCTTCTACTCGTTCGAGAACATGAAGGCGATCCTCCAGCGCTCGAGCGACCGCAACTACTGGAATGTGATGAAGAACTTCATCTGGTATCGCAACGCGATGATCGAGGGCGAGCACGCGATGATCACCGGCTTCTTCCGCCGAAAGAGCCGCCTCGATCGCAGGCCGGGATTCCCGATCCAGGGCCGCTGGGCCTTCTTCAAACGGCGGGTGTGCGAGATCAGCCATCTCCTCAAGGAGTGGCTCAAGCTCTACTGGGAGATGCAGGAGCTGTGGCTGGCCACCTGGCCCCAGCGCGATCAGCGCGTCCAGATGGCCAAGCGCTATGTGGTCAGCTGGCGCGACATCCTCCGCAACTTCAAGAACCCGCTGCGGTGGCCCCGTGTCCCCACGCAGATCAGCATGAGGTTCGCCCTCCTCGGCCGCAAGAGGCTGCTGGGGCGCGGCCAGGAGGCGATGGCCCTGATGCGCCGTCGCGCCCGGATCTCGCGCCGCATGCTCAACCTCTACTGGCGCCAGACACTGAAGAGGTTCGGACGCCTCCAGTGGCACCGCATCGACGTCGGCAAGACGATCCTCAACGGCTGGCGCGAGATCAAAGTGAACCTCTGGTTCATGGCGCACATGGCGCACTCCTCACGTCTCTCCGCCGTCGGGCGGTTGGGATGACCCACTCCCCGAACACACCCTGAGAAAAGGGCGCCCCCTGGGCGCCTTTTCCTTTGCCCCACCCTGCCTGAGCGAGGCGGCGAGCCGTGGCGCAAATCGCGCCAAATCAGCTGTCGAGGAACGGGCACCGGGACGGGAAAGGGTCTTCCCGGGGAGCAGCCGATCGCCGCGGGGCCGCACCCCGCCCTGGGCGTGGATCTTGCTCCCTCTGCTCAGTCCCCCCTTTCAAATCCCAGAGGTCTGATTGTTCTATGCCCCTCGCCGCATCCCCTCGCGTGACAACACTGCGCGTCGTCCTGATCAAACCCTCGAAGTACGACGACGAGGGCTACGTGATCACCCACTGGAAGGGCACACTCCCCTCCAACACCCTGGCGGCCCTGATGGGTCTGACACAGCGGGTGAAGCAGGAGCGCCTGCTCGGCGACGGCGTGGATATTCAGATCGAGATGTGGGACGAGACCGTCCACCACATCCGGCCCGAGAGGATCATGCGGCGCGCCCGCCGCGCGGCGGACAAGACGCTGATCTGCCTCGTCGGTGTCCAGACCAACCAGTTCCCCCGCGCCTCGGACCTGGCGCGTCGCTTCCGTGCCCTGGGGGCGGAGGTGATGCTCGGGGGCTTCCACACATCGGGCTCGCACGCGATGCTGGGCATGCAGCCCGAGATGCAGGCGCTGATCGACGAGGGGATCACCCTGATCTGCGGCGAGGTCGAGGAGCACTGGCACGAGATGCTGCGGGACGTCCTCCGGGGCGAGACCAAGCCGATGTACGACTTCGTCGACGACAAGCCGGACCTCTTCGAGAAGCCGATCCCCATGATGCCCAGAGCCTACCGCCGCCGCTTCACCTTCAGGCACATGGCGACGGTCGACACGTCGCGCGGCTGCCCGTTCAACTGCTCGTTCTGCACGATCATCAACGTTCAGGGGCGCAAGATGCGGTGGCGCAGCCCCGAGAAGATCGCCGCCACCGTGCGCGAGCGCTGGGCGCAGGGCGTGACCCACTACTTCTTCGTGGACGACAACCTCGCCCGCAACCGGGTGTGGGAGGAGATCTTCGACCGCCTGATCGCGCTGCGCGAGCAGGAGGGCATCGAGCTGACCTTCATGATGCAGGTCGACCTCCTGAGCCACACGATCCCGAACTTCGTGGAGAAGGCGCGCCGCGCCGGGTGCACCCAGGTCTTCCTGGGCATGGAGTCACTCAACCCCGCCAACTTGGCCGACTCAGGCAAGCGCCAGAACAACATCGACGACTACCGCGTGCTGATCGACACCTACCGCCGCCATGAGATCGCGACCCACTGCGGCTACATCATCGGATTCGACGGCGACTCCTACGAGTCGGTGATCCACCACGATCTCGAGAGGCTGATGCACGAGATCCAGCCCGACCAGGCCTCCTTCTTCATGATGACCCCCCTGCCCGGCTCCGCCGACCACAAGAGGTGGAAGGGCGAGGGCCGCCAGATGAGCGAGGACTTCAACGAGTACGACTCGTTCCACGCGGCGATGCCCCACCCGCGGATGACCGCCGACGAGTGGACGCGGGCCTACCAGGACGCCTGGCGGATCTTCTACTCCTTCGACAACATGCGGGCGATCCTCTCGCGGACGAAGGACCGCAACTACTTCAATGTGATGAAGAACTTCATCTGGTACCGCAACGCGATGATCGAGGGCGAGCATCCCATGATCACCGGATTCTTCCGCCGCAAGCGCCGGCTCGATCGCCGCCCCGGATTCGAGATCGAGAGCCGCTGGGCGTTCTTCAAGCGCCGCACGCGCGAGATCTCCCACCTGATGAGGGAGTGGCTCAGGCTCTACTGGGAGATGCAGGAGCTCTGGCTCGCCACGTGGCCCCAGCGGGACCACCGCGTGCAGCTGGCCCGCCAATACGTCGTCCGCTGGGCGGACATCGGGCGCAACCTCCTGCGGCCGCTCCGCTGGCCCCACATCCCCGCGCAGATGAGCCTGCGCTTCGGACTGCTGGGGCGGAGGCGCCTGCTCGCCCAGGGCCAGGAGGCGATGGCGCTGGTGCGCCGCCGCGCGCGCATCTCGCGCCGGATGCTGAATCTCTACTGGCGCCGGACGCTGCGGCGCTTCGGCCACCTCCAGTGGCACCGCATCGACGTCGGCGAGACGATCGTCAACGCCTGGCGCGAGATGAAGATCAACCTCTGGTTCCTCGCCCACATCGTGAAGTCCAAGCGCTTCGACATGACGGGCGAGATGGGCTGAGCCGCGCTCAGTCACCTCACTCAGCCCCGGGTGCAGCGAGCTGTATCCGAATTGACCGAATTCTCCGAATCTGATCCCAGATGGCCTCACAACCTCGAATCTGATTCCAGACAGCTTCACAACCTCACTGAGCCCCGACGGGGCGAGAGGTCATAGCCCCGGGTGAAGCGAGCGGAGCGAGCGAAACCCGGGGTTACGACGCCCAGAGAACCCAGGGCCGGCGCGTGTTCTTGCATCGCAAGAACCGTGACGGCCCCATGAGGGGGGCTGGGAAATCAGCTCTGGGCTGACTCATCGATGTCCCGCGTCCTCCGCGCCGGGGGCGCGAGAGACAGCGAATATCCACCCCGCAGAAACAGCGGGATCTCGCCGAGATCGGCCCGCCAGCGCTCCACACATGGCCCCTCGATGACGCGCTGCGTCTGAAGATGCTGCCAGCTCCCCGGGGGAAACCAGACCTCCACATCACCGCTGGATTTTGTCACAGGGGCGAACAGCAGTCCCTCGCCGATCATGGCCTGATGCCAGCGGCAGAACGCGTCCTCCTCCCGCGGGAACTCCAGACACATGGGGCGCCAGGGCGCGACCCCTGTCTCATGGGCCTCGCGGACGAGCTTCTCCAGATGCGGCACGAGCCGCATGCGCAGAAGCAGCGCCTCGCGGCAGAGCCGGAGCACCTCCTCCCCGAAGAGCCACGGCTCACGGACGCCGTGGTCGCTGTGGTACCGCATGATCGGGCTCAGGCACCCGAACTGCGTCCAGCGGACGAAGAGATCGTCGGGCGGGCGATTCTCCTTGAAGTCGGAGTTCCAGAAACCCCCGATGTCGTGTGACCAGTGGGCCATCAGCGAGCAGGCGCCACGGATGGTCGACTCGACCTCCTGCGCGAGCACCTCCCACTGCACCCAGGCGTCGCCCGAGAAGGCGAGCGTGGTGCGGTGATTGCCGAGCCCCGAGGCGCGCGAGAAGGCGAGCGGCGCCGCGCTCCCGCGCTCGCGGGCATGGCGGTGATAGAGGTGGTTGAGCCAAGCCGTGCCCTCGTCACCGTCCCAATGCCCCATGGCGCCATCGATCCACCAGAGATCGCAGCCCATCTCGGTGATCGGACGGTGAAACACGTCGAACCACGCACGGGCCTGCCCGGGATCGGTGAGATCCACGGGCACGCAGTCGGCGTGGAGGGGGTGAGGCGCCTCCTCGGCCGTCAGTGGCGGCGAGTCGCAGCCGCTCTGCTCCCGATAGGCGGGAAGCCGGGAGTCGGACGCCGGGATGAAACCCGGATGGACATTGAAGGTCGTGTGAAGCCCCTCCCGGCGGAGCCATTCGAAGAACGCCGCAGGCTTCGGGAAAAGATCCCGGTTCCAGTCAAAGCCGTGCCACCGGCGCTCGTGCCAGTCGGTGTCGACCACGAGCACGTCGAGAGGAAGACCATGGACATCGAAGTCGCGGGCGATCTGCTCGAACTCACGCGCCCCCATTTTCCGATAGCAGGAGAACCAGACCCCGAGAGCCCAGCGCGGAAGGAGAGGGATCGGCCCCGAGAGGCGCGCGATCTCACCGAGCGTGCCCTTGAAGTCGTCCCCGCAGGCGATGAGCGTCAAGTCGATGTGTCCCCCGGGGCGAGGAGAGAACCACTGGGCCTCGGGGTCCCACATTGGGCCCGTGTCGCGGACCACCGTCAGACCCGAGCGTGTCAGGAATCCCGGGGGGAACCTCCGGACCTTGGCGAGAGCCTCATAGACCTCAGGGGGGAACTCCGGCATCCAGAGGGAGGGCTTGCCCAGCATCAGGCGGGTCATCTCCTCGTCGCGCTCTTTCAGCTCCGGATGCCGTCCCATGTGGGGCCGGAGCGCTGCATCGAGCGCGCGGAAGAGGTCATGGGTGCTGCACCGGTGGGCGTCGTGTCCATCCATGGGGTCGAAAGGGTGCACCCCCTCGGCGGTGATCAGGCGATTGCAGTTGTCGAGCGCGGAGAACGAGGAGCCAAGATTGGCCTCGTCCACGTCGCCCGGCCGCCAGACGCCGCTTCTCTCGTCAAGGGTCCAGTGAACCTCGAGAGTGTCGGCCGAGAGGTCTCTCGCCCCGTCACGGACACGGATCTCCAGATGCTCTGATCGGTGAACCCGCCACTCCCCCACTCTCTCCCTGTGGGGCCAGGGAAGGGGCTCTCCCCGCTGCATGAAGAAAAACGATGGCCCTGCCAGGAACTCGCCCGAGGGGGAGAGCTCGACCCGGGCACTCCGGGGTGAGAGGAGGGTGATGCGGATGAGATCCGAGGGCATGGAGAACCGCCGATCAGTGAGAGTGAGGACCATCTCTCCCCGATCGGCGGCCAGAGTTCAAGTCCGCATCAGTCCGAGACACGCACGCTGAAACGCCTGACCACACCGTTGCGGTGGAGATCCTCAACGACAACGTGGTGGGTGCCGGCCGGCAGAGTGAAGCGCATCTTGGCGTGCTCATCCCCATCAAAGCCCACGAGCCCCCATCCCATCGGGGAGTGATGCAGCAGATAGAGAGCGATGTCGGGTCCGTCGCTGTTGGCGCGGACATTGACCTCGGTTCTCCGGGGCAGGGTGAACACGAACCAGTCTTGATCGGTGACCGGGTTGATCGAGTGCCCCTGGGACCACACACCGAGAGTGAGCGGAGTGGCCACCTGCGCCCAGTTGTCGATCTCGTAGGGATCACCGGTGTGGGGCGCGGTGTTGAGACTCAGCTGATAGTGGGGCACCAACGCGTCGTTCCCCCACTCCTCCGCGACGAGATAATAGATGTCCGGCATCAGGTGAGCCTCGAGGGCGGGATTGCGTCCCCCCTCGATGTCGAGCAGATGCCATCCCTCCTCGTCGAGGGTGAGCAGATAGAGGAGGATCTCCGACGAGGCCCCCGAGATCGCCCCGCTGATCATCGCCGGCTCTGTGAGACTGAACACCGTCCAATCCTGGTCACCCAGGAGATGAATCGAGTGCTCCTGCACATCGCCGGGGAGGATGGGGGTCGCGTGGGTGACCCAGTCATCCCACTCATAGGCATCGCCCGATGTGACGCCCTCGAAGAGGACAATTCGGTTGAAGGCGGGGTCAGATCGGTGCAGAGAGGCGATGACGTCCTGGACACCATCGCCGTTGAAATCCCCCGGCACTGCCCAGCGGACAGGCTCCGGGCTCTCGGCGTTGGGCCGACAGTGCTCCGTGAACCCGGGGGGCGATCCGCCATCACTCTCAACCCAGCAGAGCGCGGCGTGATCCTCTGACAGCGAGTTGGAGAGAATGTCCACATCTCCGTCACCATCGAGGTCCACCGGAAGTGCTTCGATGGTGAAGTTGGGGGCCGTGGGGATCCCGAGCGTGGTCCAGTGGGGCGGCGATCCACCGTCGTTGCGATGCCACTGAAGCCACTCGATGTCATATCCCCACGGATTGGTGGAAGAGGAGACCACGTCGAGATCCCCATCACCATCCATGTCCGCCGCCATGGCGGTCCTCGCCTGGTCGACGGTGCGGCCGATGTCGCGGCGCACGAAGGCGGCGTCGGTGTTCTCATACCAATGGACGAAACCCGTGTCCCGCGCAGCCACGAGGATGTCCGCATCGCCGTCCCGATCGAGGTCGGCTGTCGACACACCCCACGCGCCATTGACGTGATCCAGCACATGGGTCAGCCACTGCGATCCATCACCGGCGAGATTCTCATGCCAATGAAGCACATCCTCATGGTCGTGGGTCGAGACCACATCGATGTCCCCATCACCATCGAAATCCGCAGCGGCCAATGACCTCGATCCCCAGGTGTCATCGGGGATGGAATCGAAGCGGTGGATGACATGCGAGGTCCAGCTGAGCGGATTTCCCCCCAGGTTCTCATGCCAAACGGTCTCATCCCCCTCGCGGAGATGGGAGGTGAGGACGTCCAGATCCCCGTCCCCGTCGACATCGGCCACCTCCACCGCCCAGGGGGATCGGAGACCCTCCGGCAGTGGAACACGGTGAGTGATGAATGCCGTGGGAGATCCACCGGTGTTCTCGAGCCAGGCGAACTCGGTGTGGAAGCTGGGCGCAGCCGCGACATCCAGGTCCCCGTCGCCATCGAGGTCCCCCACCTGAAGATCGGTGACGGCCCGGAGCTCCTCGGTGAGGGTGACCGGATCGGCGAAGAAGATCTCCGCCATCGATGGGATTGCGAGTGATCCGAGTGCAGCGAAAAGAGCCGCCGAGGCGAGACTCCTCAGACGAGGCGATTTCCCAGTGATTTCAGTGCCCATCTCCCGGTGAACCCTCCTGATGTCTATCCCAGGCCCAACCACAGAGGAAGTCTATGCCCATCACCGATGATTGTCAATTCATGCGGCTGGAGCGCACCCCTTGACCTGGCCGTTGACCAGCGCGCAGCGGAGAGGCACTGTGAGCCCATGCGATGCACAGTGCCCCTGATCCTCTCTCTCCTGGCGATCTCGGCTCAGGCCATCACACCCCTCCCTCCCGACGAGACGGTCACCGGCTCACTCGCCTCCGGGGACCTGTGGTCACCCGCTCTGGGGCTTCACGACGAGTTCACCGTGGAGAGGCAGATGGGGCAGATCCTCGTGATCGCGGCCTCCTCCGAGGCGGTCGACCTGGTGCTCGAGCTCCACTCCGCGGGGGGACGGCGCTGGATCAACGACGACGCGCATCCCGGCACGGTCAATCCCCGCCTCGAGGTCACTCTCCCCGAGCCCGGCCCCCTGCTGCTGCGAGTTCGACCTTTCCTGCCCCAAGAGACGGGGGACTACACACTGCGGCTCACCGCTGATTGACCTGATCCTGAGTTCACGGGACACGGGCAAGCTCTGACTGCCTTCTCCCCAGTGTCCCTCACCCACCCTCTGCCATCGTGCCGGAATTCCCCTGAGCTTCATCGTGCCGGAATTCCCATGCATCGGCGCCATAGCGCCTGTGGCGCGGAGGCGGCTCCGGCACCCACCGATGCCGGCGGGGGCGCCGGCGCTCCATCAATCCGATTTCCAGGATCATCCGGTGTGGGGGCACGGCATGCCGTGCCCTCCAGGAAATGGATCTCCGCCTCTGCGGCTCTGCGCGAGATCTCACGGTGACGATCCACATTCGCCGACGGGTGAAATGAGGGCAACGCCCTGGATGACCGGAGCCCCCCCGCCCTCAATACCACCCCTCCGCCTCTATCACCTCGCGCAGAACCAGCAGATTCTCAGGCGGGGTGTGGGGGGCGACGGAGCAGGCCGTCGAGAGAATGTAGGCGCCACCGGGCTTGGCGACGGACAGGCGCCAGAGAGCCTCCCGGCGGACGTCGGCGGTCGTCCCCTCGAGCAGCGTGTGCACGGGGTCGAGATTGCCTTTGATGAAAACCCGCTTGCCGAGGATCTCGAGCGCCTGATCGAGCTCGACGGTTCCCAGCGGCGGGGGATCGAGCGTGTCGATCCCATCGAGGCCGGTCTGCTCCATCAGATCCAGACGGTCGCCGATGGCGCCGCAGGTGTGGACATAGATGGGAAGATCGGGGTGCCCCTCGCGGACCCCCGCGATCACGCGCCGCAGTGTGGGGAGTTCGAACTCCTCGTAGTGTGCCCGCGAGATCATCCCCGCCCCCGTGAACGCGGAGGAGATCAGAACGGCGTCGACCCCCTCCGCAGCCTGAAGCCTCCCCAGGGCGATGGCCCCCTCGGTGAAGCGGTCGAGGATGGCATGGACCTTTGCGGGATCCATGACGAGCGCCATCAGCGCCTGGGCGTGATCGAGCATCTCCATCATCTGCGTGAAGGGACTGAAGATCTCACTGTGAACCGAGAGTTCCCCATTGGTCAGCTCCCTCACCCGCCGGATGGCATCGAGCTGCCAAAGGGGGAAGAACTCATCCGGGCGGTCGACCGGGGCGGGTTCCCCTGAGAAGCCCCAGGCGAAGGGGAAATTGATCCCCGAGATGTCATGCGGCTCCATGTAGAGAAGGCGATCGGGGTCGATCTCCTCGAGTGTCGGAATGCGGCGCTCCCCGTCGGCGGTGAAGACGTGGGGCAGGTCGTCGTGCGGTGCCACAGTGACCAGTCCCCCCCGCCAGTGGATGAGAGTCTCACTGCCCTGTTCCTCTGTGCGCTCGACCTGCTCGCGCCAGCTCGGATCGCGCCCCGGGAGATTGACGAGCACACCGTCGAAGCCATATCGGCGATGCATCGCGACGAGAGCCTGGACGTACGCCTCCGTGTCGTGCCAGATGTCGACGAGGCTGAAATCGGTCTCCAGCGCCAGATGGCCGATCGAGAGCTGACACATCAGCGGCACGCGATCGGGCGTGCCCTTTCTCATCGCGACGGCCATGCGCTCGCGGGAGTTCAAATCAGCTCTCTCCTCGCTCCGAAGTGGGGAGCGCCGGAAATCTCATTCCCTCGGCAAACGCCGCCTGATACTCCGGGAGAAAGCCGAGCTCCAGATGCTCGCAGCGGCGGGCGAAGGCGATCGCCCGATCCCAGGCGAAGCGGTCGACCAGGGCCATCCGCGCCCCGATCCCCGCCGCATCTCCGACGAGCTCAACACTCTCAGGATCGACAGGTGGCAAAAGGCCCAGCGCGATGGCGGACACCTTGCGCACATGGGCGCCGAACGCGCCCGCGATGAAGACCCCGGTGACATCGCCCCACTGCGCCCCCCAACGCCCCAGCAGAATCTCTGCCCCAGCCTGGATGGAGCCTTTGACAAGCTGGAGCTGACGCACGTCGCGGTCCGTGATTCGCACGGCCACACCCCCGTGCCCGTCCTCGGCGGTGGCCAGTGTCACACTGGGGTGGCCGTCGCCGGCGAAGTGCATCCGCGAGCGGATCGCGGCGCTGCGCAGGGATTCGACCTCCTCCATGCGGATCATTCGCCCCGATTCGTCCACCACACCCGCGGTCCGAAGGGCGGCGACGGCATCGATCAGACCCGTCCCACAGATCCCCCGCGCCCGGGAGCCGCCGATCACATGCACACGCAGATCCCCGTCGGCCCCAAGGCTGACCCGGTCGATCGCTCCGGAGGCGGCGCGCATCCCCTGGCTGATGGTGGCCCCCTCGAAGGCGGGACCGGCGGCCGTGGACGTCGCGATGGCGCGGTCACGCTGCCCGATCACAATCTCGCTGTTGGTCCCGAGGTCGATCAGCAGAGTCAGCTCCTCGGCCTGATCGAGGCCCATGGCAACAGCCGCGGCCACCGTGTCCCCTCCCACATTGCTGCGCACCATGGGGAAGAGCCTCACCCAGGCCGTTGGGCAGATCGGCAGCCCGAGCTCGCTGGCCCTGATCGCGGTCGCCTCGGTCCAGACCCCCATGTAGGGGGCCATTCCGAAGGACCGGACATCGACGCCCAGCAGCGTGTGGAGCATGATGGGATTGCCCGCCACCGTCATCGCCACCACTCGGTCCGGCGACACCTCGCACTTGCCCGACAGATCCCCGATGAGATCGGAGATCACCTCGACCGCGGCGCGGTGAAGATCCCGGTTGCCCCCGGGCTGTCCCTGCGCGTGGTGGACGCGGGTGATGACATCGGCCCCGAAGCGCACCTGCGGATTGAGGGCATCGGCCGAGGCGAGGACATGGCCCGTCGCGAGATTCACCATCGCGGCCGCCACGGTGGTCGATCCGAGGTCGACCGCGACACCCAGGGGGGGAGAGCCCGAGTGGCCCGTGTGCAGAACCACCAGATTGTCCCCATCGAGAGTGACCGTGAGACGCCCCGCACTCTCCGAGGCCACCTCGGGCAGGGCGCGCAGAGCCCCCATCGATGCGCTCAGGGGACGCGGCCAGCGGATGGCCCGGCGGATCTCGCTGAGCAGCGTGATCTGCTCATCGGAGCCCTCCGGGGGAAGAGTGATCCGGTGTCGGCGAACCTGAGGCTCGAATCCCCCCGCGAAGAGATCATCTGGACCAAACGTCTTGAGACCCCGGATCAGAGAGGCGTCGGGGATCTCGACCTCCGCGTCACCCGCCACGGTGCACTGGCAGGAGAGGCGCCACCCCGAGGCGAGCTCCTCGGATGAGAGAAGAGCCCGCTCCGCCTCCGTGGGCTCGGGCGCGCCCGCGGTGAATCGAACACGGCACTTGCCACAGGTGGCGCGCGATCCGCACGGGTGGTCGATGACCACATCGACATCGGCGGCCAGATCGGAGAGAGCCGTGGGAGTCACTGCGCTGACTCTCCTGTCCCCCGGCGAGATGATGAGTTGGAAGGGCATGTGTCACCTCAGAAGTAGCGCACGACAGGGGCGGCGAACAGCAGATCGAGAATCAGCCCCCCCGCGCCGATCACACCCGACTCGGGGCCGTTGTCGAGCGTCTCAATGGTCAATGCCTTCGAGAACGCGGGGAGCAGGTGCCCATGGATCTCCGTGGAGAGCGACTCCACGAACGGGCCACCCTGGGACACGAGAGATCCCGTCAGCCAAAGATGGGAGGGCTTGATGAGAAACACGAGATTGGCCAGAGCCCTGCCCAGATCGGTGGCCAGCTCACCCCGGACCGCGCTGATCTCCTCCCCGGAGCCCATGAGAAAGGCTGACAGAGAGCCAGGGGATTCCCCCCCCAGGCGCCGAACACGGTCACGCAAGTGGGGCCACTCGGTGAGCTCCTCGAGCCGAACACATTCCCCTCGCGAGATGACCCACGTCTGCCCGAGCTCCGAGGAGGCCTCCACCGCCCCGCGGAGCACCTGCCCCTCGGCCACAATCCCACAGCCCACCGCTCCGGGCTCGAGGACGACGAGAACCGAGGTCATGCCAGGCTGAATCAGGCCGCGCTGCTTCAGGGCGATCAGTCGGACCTCGGTGAGATTGCCGAGACGCACGGGAACTCCCA
>JAFGKF010000099.1 GCA_016928695.1 Candidatus Sumerlaeota bacterium
GATCATGAGCACAGCCATGATCACAGTGAGCATGATCACAGCGGCGATCAATGAGCGGCCTGATTCAGCGGTAGAGATTCCAGCTCTGAGCGGCGACCGTGGTGGCCCCCGTGATCGTCGCGAGCGCATCGGCTCTCCCGGCGCCCGAGATGTTGTCGAATCCCGCTGTCTCGATGTCCACCGCGCCGCTCTGCAGACCCGCGCGGATGCCCGTCGGGTCAAGGTGGGGGGCGTGCTCGAGCAGGAGGGCGGCGATCCCCGCCACATGGGCGGCCGCCACGGAGGTCCCTGTGAAGGGCACGCTGACGGGCCCGTTGCCTGTGACCGTGACCTCGTCGATCCCACAGATGTTCGGCTTGCTCCGGCTGTCCAGGGCGGGGAAGTCGATCCGCACGGGTCCCCTGGAGCTGAAGTCCTGCACGTTGTTCCAGCCGGGGTCGCTGTAGCCGATGGCCCCGACGGTGATCACATCCTCACTGCCGGGGTGGCCGAAGATCGACCCGCTGGCGACGCTGTGCTCATTGAAGACCACCTGGCCCGTTGCACCGGGCAGGAGCACTCGCCCCAGTGCGAAGAGCTCGAGGGTCACATCCTGATCCGTGTTCGGGCTGTACTTGTCGACCGCGATGTTGACGACGAGGGGAGCGGCGGAGTTGTTCTGGCAGATGACGAACTCCAGCGGATCGTCATCGCCATTCTGCGTGTCCAGGCTCGCCTCGAGGAGAGTGCTCTCCCCCGCGTCGTAGAGGAACAGATTGTAGTCATTGCCCGAGGCGCCGAACTCGTCGTTCCACTGCATCACGACGGTGAGCTCGCTGTGGGGGCTGATGGTCACCGCCAGAAACTCATCGCCCCCTCCGAAGTCGTGGAAGTCCTCCTGGTCGGCGGAGACTGTGTCCGTCAGGGGATTGATGTCGACGTAGTCCCCCTCCCAGTGGGTGTCGCCCTCATTTCCCGCGGCGGTGATCCATGTGATCCCGTCGGCGACGGCCTCCTCGACAGCGGTGGTGATGAAGCCGTCCGCGAAGAATGGCTGTCCGAAGTACCCGAGGTTGTCGAGGACGATGTCGACGCCGAAGGTGTTGCGCATCAGATCGACAGCGTTGACGAACTCCACCGGCAGCTCCGCATTGGTGAAATAGAGCTCCGCATTCGGTGCGATGTCGGTGATGATCTCCAGAAGCGCCGTGCCGTCCCCACCGGCATCGAGATCCCCATCGCCCCGAGAGGAGATCGCGGTCACCCCTGGGATGACCGACGCCGGGATGTCGCCGGACGCCTGGGAGAGCGCGAGGTTGTTGATCCCCGTGCTGATCACGCCCACGCGGACGCCCGCTCCGCTCAGAGTGGTCGTGCCGCGAACCACACTGGATTGGTGGACCACATCGCCCTCGCTGGTCACGCTGCCGGTGCGGTGGAACGCCGGGATGGGGGGGCGAATGCCGCGCACGCCATCGACCATGGCGACGGCCCGGAGCCGCGAGGGCATCACCCAGCCGGTCAGCGTGCCCGAGGGGACATGGGTCCCCGAGATCCCCACGCCGACCCGGCGCAGATTTCGGAGCAAAGCCTCATCGACGGAATCACAGCGGATGAGGACTCGCACACGCCCCAAGCGGTCAAAGGTGACAGCCGGAGAGGAGACCATGCTGCGGTTGGCCTCGACGAGACCGATCAGATGACTGGAGATGCGTGAGTCCGCCTCCGCCAGAGCGGGGCTCTCAAACCGTGAAAAGGAGAGGCCACCGTTCACCGGCTGCCCGGTGACGGGCAGGGGTGTGATCGCAAAAATCGCGAGTGCGACAAGCACAGGGCTCAGTGTTTTCCAATGATCAGCAGATGGGACCCTGGGCACGGGTCACCTCCTCACACAGTGCAATTCAGGCGGAGGGGGGGGCTCCAACAGCATAGGTATATGCCACAGACCCCAAAATGAGAGGAGGTTCTGTTGCCTGTCGAGGAAAATCTGCCCAAACCATTTGGATTGAGGCATTCGCGATCAGGCGTGAGGCGACAGCAGATGCTCGGACAGAAGACCCTCTCGGTTGCCCGCCCGGGAGATCTGGATCTCCCTCTTCCCCAATGCCCGCAGAAGACCCGCGAGCACTTTGCCCCCAGCGATCACCACCTCGGCCCGCTGGCGCTCGAGGCCAAAGAGCTCGGCACGACTGTCGATGGAGAGGGGCAACATCTCGCCGAGGAGATGCTCCAGCGCTGTCAGGCTCAGAGGGTGAATGGGACCCTGATGGTCGCCACTGAGCTTCCCCTCTTTCAGCGCCACCGCCAATCCCACGCTGACCAGAGTTCCCCCACAGCCGATCAGGTGAGCCGGGGTCGGCTTCACTCCCGCCTCTTCGCTCACCGCGCCGATGTGCTGCTCCAGGCGTTCCAGCTGCTCTGGGGTGGGGGGCTCATCAGGCAGAAAGTTCTCTGTGAGGCGGACCGCCCCCAGGGGGAGACTGATGGTCCGCAGTGCACTCGGCGTTCCCCCGCTGTCGGTCTCGATGTGGGTCAGCTCCGCCGAGCCGCCCCCGATATCCAAAATCACCGCTGAGCGATCTGAGAGCGTGTCCCCGAGCTGAGCACTCTCCCAGAGTGCCCCTTTGGCCGTCAGCTCTCCCTCACGCTCGGGTGAGATCACCTCGATCTCGATGCCGGTCTCCTCGGCGATGCTCTGCCGGAGGGACTCCGCATTCGAGGCCTGCCGCATGGCGGCGGTGGCGATGGCCCGGATGACGGACGCCCTGAGTGAGTCAGACCTTGCTCGGATCTCTCGCAGGCACTCCAGCGCAGCCGCCATGATCTCCGGGGTGAAGGCGCCGCTCCTGAAAGTCCCTCTCGCCAGTCGGGTGGGAAACCGCTGCTCCCAGAGAATCCGGGGCCGAGACCCGGCCGTGATTTCCCACGTGCGCACTTTGATCGTGTTCGACCCCATGTCCACCGCGGTGAACACCTGGGGCTGTGATGGGGGGGTCATTTCGAGTTGGTCAGGGCCCCCCGGTGATCGGGGCGCATGTGGATGTGCTTGTGGCTGCCCTCGACCTCGCGGATCCGCCGGCAGTGGGGGCAGGTCAGTGTCTCGGGCATCAGGATCACCGCCGGCTCCGGGTGGCGTTGGATCAGCACATCGTCCCCACGGTCGAGCGA
>JAFGKF010000100.1 GCA_016928695.1 Candidatus Sumerlaeota bacterium
GCGCGCCAGCGCGGCGGTCCGTCACTTCCCAATCAACCAGTCAACCAATGTGAGCCAATGGCGAGTTTTAAGTGAGTTTCATATTATCAAGTCGAATTCGCATGAGGCCTGGAGATGGTGAGTGCACTCGACTGAGCAGCGTGTTTCACGTGGGCGGTGCCCTGAGAAGCGGGATCAAAGGATCGACACGATCGCCTCGATGTATCGGATCCTGTGAATCCTGTGATCCTGGCTGAAACCACTGGAGCCCGCGCGGGGACTTGAACCCCGGGCCTGCTCTCATGGACGAGCGTGGATGCTGAGAGATGGCGCTGAAGTTCCAAATGGGTCACCGCAGCTCCAGCATCCGGAGGAAGAACTGCTCGGTGGCGCAGGTGGACTGGCCGAGGAGAGAGGCGGCGGAGAAGGTGGAAGGGTGGCTCAGAGGGCAAAGATTCCAACTGTCCCCCTGGACTCGTTTCAAGGGGTCAGGTCACCCCAGGTGCTGGAGTATCTGTGGTGGCCCATGCAGCATCAGCCCTGCATCGTCAGCGTGATCGCCCTCAGTGGATGCGCGGGTCTGCGGATTCTTGAGAGCTGCTACAGCCGCGAGCAGGACATCGACTTCGACCTGAAGACGGTGAGGATCACGGCGGTCGAGCCCTATCACCAACCCAAGACGCTCCGGAGCCATCGGACGATCCCCGTGGGGGACTTCGTCCTCGATCAGCTCCGCTGGGCCATCGAGCACCGTGCGGGCAAGAGGCACCGGGGATTCCTCTCGGTCTCGCCCAAGACGGGCGAGCCCTGGACCGTGGAGCAGCAGCACTGCGCCCCCTGCCAGACGATGCGGCGCCACTTGGCAAAGCACGCCCCGAAGGGGACACCCCGCATCAACTCTCGCAACCTCCGGACCGAGATATAGCCAAAAGTTGTGGACGGCCAGCCAAGAGAAGCGGCGTATCCTGACCGTTGGAAATCAAAACCACGGACCTTCCCGGCAAGGGGAAGCGGAAAGGATACGCCATGAGAGAGTCTCAGGCTGCCGACGCCGGCAGTCAAGAAAAGGCCGAGGTCATCGACACCCAGGGGCGCTGGCCGCGGTGCTGCAGCGCATTGCCCGAGACGATCTCCCGGGCGTTGACAGCGAAACGACCGAGGCGATCCGCGATGTTCTTTATCTCAAGCGCCAGTGGTGGCTCGGCAGGCATTTTGAAAAAACCGGCGCCCTCGACACCGACCCGATGGTCCGGATCTTCAGCGGGTATTTTGTCAAGCGGGGCCGCGTCATCGTCTACGTCGTGATCGGCGAGCAGCCCGGCCCCGGCGATCTCGACCGGGACGCCGCGGGCGTGCGCCTCGAACAGACCACCGACCGGATCCGCGACCTCGCCCTCCGCGCCGCCCGGCGGCAAGTCCATGGTGCTCTGAGTTTCTTGCCGTTTTGAGGGTGGGCTGTGAGACGGGATCACAGGATCGACAGAGGGTGACAGATCCTGTGAGTCCCGTGATCCTGTCTGAAACCACTGGTGCCCGCGCTGGGACTTGAATCCCGGATCCGCTGACTGCTTGGAAGATGAGCTCGGTCAGCGTGTCCCTTCGGCGATCAGAGGGCGAATTTGCCAACTCCTCCTCTGGACTCGTTTCAAAGAGCGCTGGCCAGGCAGGGTCAGATTCACACTGAACCATTTGATATGAGTTCGGTTTATTGATGGATATCACAAACCCTCACCCCCCTTTGCCCCCTCTCCCAAAGAGGGAGCAACCTGGGGAAACTCCCCCCTTCCCCTGTGGGAAGGGGGGCCGGGGGGGGTTGGGTTATGCCCTGTGCTCACGCTGTTCACTTCTATGTGAGATTCATATGAGAGACGGGTTTCGGGCTTTCCGCTTGACACATGCAAGGGGGGCGTGATGATGACAGCGAGAATCGGTCACTTGCGAGATCTTGCAATTATGAAAGATACAGATCGGCGGTTTTTCCAGGCCCATGCCCAGTTCTGCAGCGTCTTCTCGCACGAGACGCGACTCAGGATTGTGTGGCTCCTCGGTCGGGGTGAGCGCTGCGTCTCTGACATTGCGGAGGATCTCGGGCTCAGCATCCAGAATGTCTCTCAGCACCTCGCTGTGATGCGGGGCAAGGGAGCCGTGATCTGCAGAAAGTGCGGCCAGAGAGTCTGCTACAGCATTGCCAATCCAAAGTTCTTCGAGGGTTTTCTGCTGATCCGCAGTGGTCTTCAGGAGATCCATCGAGAGCTCGGGGCAACCGCCTCCGCCCAGAAGAGGGTGGGGCGCCGGCCCAGGGGCAGTCTCGGGAGACAGGGGGCCGCCGGCGCGGTGCGAGGCACCTGATGCTGAGCGGATCGGGAAATCAGGCGCTCTGACCTGACTGTGTGGCGCTGGGAGGCTTGGAGACACAGATGGGATGGTGAGAGCGGGTGGACAAGACCAAATCAGGGGAAGCAGAGAATGGGCAATGAGAGCTCTGTGCTGATTTGCGGGACGAATCTGGCGGGATATCGCGCGGCGTATGCCCTCTGCAAAAAGGGCCACCGCGCTGTGCTGCTGAATCGTGGCCGCCACGTGGACGACATCAAGTATCAGGCTCTTGTTCAGCTCCCTCTCGATTTCTGCTGGATCTGCGGCCACATGCCGCAGCGGCTGTTCAAGGCCATCGGATGCCTCCAGGACAACTACAATGCGAAGCTCCTGGCGGTCTCGGGCGAGGCGGGACACTTCAGGGCGACATTCTCGAAGAGAGATCAGGCGGTCAACAATTTCGCCTGCATCGAGTGCGACAGGTGCGTCGAGGCCTGCCCGGTGGAGGTGAATGGCCGCAGAGCGATCTGGGTCAAGCCCGAGGCGGGGTGGGAAAACATATACGTGATCGATGAGGAACACTGCACCGGGTGCGGTGAGTGTGAGTCGGTCTGTCCCACCAAGTGCATCAAGATCGACAGGCCAGAGGAGACTGTCGAGGTGGATGTGGGGGCAATCATCCTGGCAACTGAGTTCGATGAACCGCCACAGGAGGATCTCGCCGCATTCAGCCTCGGCAAATCCCCAGTGATCGTAAGAAACTCTGAGATCGCGCGACGTTCACTGTTGACCAACTTCGTGCGAGATGCCCTCAGGCTCCCCACGGGAGAGATGCCGTCACGCATCGGCATTGTCGTCACGCCCCACTTCAACACCCCCGGACTGGAGCATGAGAACTCGAATCTGTGTGTCAGCGCCGCGTATCGGGCGGTCAAGATCAAGGACATTCTGCCCGGTGCGGAGGTGACCATTTTTCTCACCGATTATCGCGAGTTTGGTAAGAAGCACTACCGCTGGTATCTGAAAGCCCTGGATGCGGGCGTCGAGATTGTGCGGGCCGATGCACTCCGGATCGACACTGACGGGGATGACAGAGCCGTGATCCACTTCGAGCGCGGAGGCGACTCGGAGAGCACAGCGGTCGATCTGGCGATCCTCGTGACCGGCCAGCGGGCGCCTCTGCTCATGGATGAGCTCTCGAAGGTGTGTGGCGTCAAGCCCGATGCCAGAGGATTTTGCAACATCCGTCCCTTCTCATCCACCCAGACCGATGTGGATGGCATCTTCGCCATCGGCGAGCTCACCGGGCCAAAGGGAAACCCGGAGACGGTCTGGGAGGGATGCGCCGTGCTCCCGGAGCTGATCGGCCATCTGGGCGAGCGGAACTTCACCCCGGCGCCTCCCCCCGAGCTGCGCAGCGTCAAAGGGGAGGTGCCGCGGGTCGGGGTTTTCATCTGCTCATGTCACGGGACGTTCTCGGAGCGGATGGACCTCGAGGCGCTGCGGGACCAGGTGCTTGCGATGAGCGGCGTGGAGCATGCGGAGATCATCGAGGGCTGCTGCACACCTCCCACAATCAAGTCAACAGCCGAGGCCATCAGAGCCTCGGGGGTCAACCGCGTTGTTCTGGCGGTTTGCACCCCGCTGCAGAAGCTCCTGAAGTATCAAAAGACGGTGATGATGGCCGGACTGAGTCCACTCCTCGCTCAGCACGTGCGGCTTCGTGAGGATGTGATCCGCGTGCACACCGACCGCGACAAGATGTTGGCCAAGGCCGCGGCGCTGGTGCGAAGCGCCGTCGAGGTGGTCCGGCGCACCACCGCCGCCCCCGTGCCCAGGGACAGTTTCACGCCGAGAGCCCTGGTCATCGGCGGCGGCGCAGCGGGCCTCACGGCGGCGCAGGGGATTTCCAAGGCGGGGTTCGAGGTCACTCTTGTCGAGAGACAGACGGCGCTGGGCGGACAGGCACGCTTCCTTCGAGACAAGGCGCGGGACCACATCGGGGACCTCGCCGCGCAGATGCAGTCGGACCCAAATGTCACGGTGCACACTCAGGCCACCGTGTCCACGGTGGAGGGCTATGCGGGGAATTTTCACGTGGCCATCACAACCCAGGAGGGCGAGGCGATCACCGATGTCGGCGTCATCATTGTCGCCACGGGGGCCGAGGAGTTCAAGCCGACCGGATTCCTCCATGGGGAGGACGAGCGGGTCGTGACGCAGAGGGAACTCCGATCGCGACTCGAGCGGGGCGAGGTGCCGCGACGTGCGGTGATGATCCAGTGTGTCGGCTCC
>JAFGKF010000101.1 GCA_016928695.1 Candidatus Sumerlaeota bacterium
AGGCTTTGGCGGACATGCCGCTCGCTTTGCCCCGGGCTATGTTCTTTCGCGCCTCCGGCGCTTGATGAGGTTGTGAAACCACTTGTACTGTTTTTTTCAGGAGAAGACGGTCATGTGGAAGGTCAGAAGCGGGAGGGGGCTAAACAGATACCTCACCTGATCCTTGCCGGGCATCCCACGATGACCACTCGAGTGCGGGAGGCTCTTCCCAGCCATTTGCTCGAGAAACTCATCGACGCTGTTCCTGCGTCCGGCGAATCCTCTGCCTCGGACATCGTCAAGACCACCTTGGCCGCCTTCGTGGAGGCAGAGGAGAGGGAATCGCGCACCGCCGCAGATGATCTCGCGAGGCAGTTCCACACCGGTGGTCTTGCGGTGGTTGGGACAAGTCCCAGTTTCCAGGTCCTGGGGCGGAACCAAGCTGACATGCTCATCATGACAAGGGATTATGCCCCTGGTCAGGGGTGGGTCTGCTCGTCTTGCGGCACTTTGCACATCCGTCCAACAGATCTCGTCGAGTGCCCCTCATGTGATTCCATCTCCCTTCGCGACATCGACATCAAGGAGGAATTGGTTCGAATGGCTGAGCAGGACTCATGTCACGTTGAAGTTGTGAACCGGAGTGAGGCACTGAAGCGGTTGGGGGGTGTTGGTTGTCTGCCGCGTTATCGGCTCTCGGATGATTATTCACAACACGGCACCCCGGAAGGAGATGAGTCATGAAGCTCCTGGAGAAGATCCTGGCCTGCCCCCCAAAGTGGTTCCAGCCCCCATGTGAGGGCAGGGGTGGGTGTGCCCATGGTTTTGCCCATGCAAAGTCGCATCAAAGTGGGTCTCAAGCGGAGCCCAAGTTGGAAAGCATCCCCGGTGAGCACAGTGTTTTGAGATCTGTTCAAAACCGGTTGAGAAGTCTCATAATCCGTCGGTTGCTGGTTCGAGTCCAGCCGGGCCCACCAGCTCAAGCCGCATCAGATCAGCGTCCTGAGACGGGCGCGGGGCTGCGGATGGGGTGGGACACGAAGACAACAAAGTGGGGATTGAAGTGAGACATCAGTGGTGCTGGAATGCCGTGGGATCAGGGGAGGGCACCGGTGATCTCACAGAGCGAGACAGGGGTGACGGGATCATGAGCTCAATCGGCATGTTTTGGAAATCACTTGGGGGTCGGCTCACAGGGTGGATGACACGGTGCTTGGCGGCCGCCGTGCTGATCGGATCGGCATCTGCGATGAGCCCCTCTCTTTTCATTGTGGGGCCCAGCGATGCGGTGGTGGATCAGCCTGTCGCCGTGCAGGTCGTCGCGCTGGATGAGGGCGGCGACCCGGCCGCCGGTGTGCAGCCTTTGCCCACTCTCCGCGTGATCGATGAGGCGGGTGTGGAGGAGTCGTCCGTCGCGCTGCGGGAGATCCTCCCGGGGATCTTTCAACCCGACGAGGAGCTCCGCTTCGGGGAGCCGGGCCACTGGCTGCTGCGCGTGACCGATCCCACAGGGCGATTCGCCCCCAACGGCTTGCCGGTGGCCTGCCACTCCGTGGCACCGGAGCTGCGAATCCTCTGGGGTGACATTCACGGCCACACTGTGCTGTCCGACGGGCTGCGCTCACCGGAGGCGTACTACGCATGGGGCCGTGATGTGGCACGGCTCGACTTCTGCGCGCTCTCAGAGCACAGCTGGGCGATCGACGACGCGAAGTGGGACAGGATCCGCGAGCTGACACATCAGTTTCACGAGCCCAATCGCTTTGTGGTCTTCACGGCCTTTGAGTGGAACCAGGGCGATGCCCGGCCCGCCCCCTCCCGCGGACGTCCCAATCACAGGAATGTGTATTTCTTCGACCCCGACGAGGACCTCAGCCCCTTCCGCCCGCGCCTCTCGAGCACTCCTGATCCCTCAGCCCTGTGGGCGCTGTTGGAGGGGCGGCGCGCGATCACGATTCCCCATCACACGGGGCTCCCGTGGGAGACGCACTACGGCACGGATTGGAGCTTTCACGACCCTCATTTTCAGCGACTGGTGGAGATCTTCTCCGACTGGGGGTCCTCCGAGTGCCCTGAGACCACGTATCCCCTGCCAGAGCGCGCCCCTGGCAATTTTGTCCAGGACGCCCTGGCGCGGGGCTACCATCTCGGCTTCGTCGGGGGAAGCGACACACACGACTCCCGGCCGGGGCTCAATGCCGTCCCTCGGCAGGGACACCCCTATGCTTGGACGGGGCTGACAGCGGTCCTTGCACCCAGCCTGACGCGCGAGGCTCTCTGGACGGCTCTCTGGAATCGCCGGTGCTATGCCACGAGCGGTGGGCGACGGATCCTGCTCGAAGTTGAGATGGACGGTCACCCGATGGGATCGATCATCGCCTCTTCGCCCCCGGATGAGGAGCGGCGCTTGGTCGTCAGTGTCCTCGGGACGGACAATCTGGCGAGGGTGATTGTCGTGAAGAACAACCGGGTGGTCCATGAGGAGCCCGTCCACAGCTGGCATGCCCGCTTCGAGTGGGTCGATCCCGAGCCCCCCGGCCCGGAAGAGGATTTCTATTACGTCCGCGTGGAACAGGAGGATGAGGCCATGGCCTGGTCGAGCCCGATCTGGATCCTGTCGCCCCTGAACGGTGATGCTGGCATCGAGCCCCGACTCTCGGCGCTCGATGGCTCACATGCCCTGCGGACCGTGCGCTCTGCGGCGGTGGAGCGTGATGACATCACGGCTGAGACCCCTCTCACGCTTCTCGATGTCTCCGGGGCGGGCCTGGTCGATCATCTCTTTCTCGACCTGTGGGCAGACCAGTCCCGGGCGATGAGAGAAGCGGTGCTCCGCGTCTGGGTCGATGGGGAGGGGGAGCCATCGGTGACCACACCGCTCGATCAGCTCTTCTTCGTCAGCATGGGGGGGCACGCCTATGCCACACGCGTGGTCGGGGCGCCTCTCCTCACCGACAGCCGGGCGACTTATCACCGCCAGATCTCGATTCCCTTTTCCCACAGCTGCCGCATCACGCTCACGCCGGCCCGAGGCCTCCCCCTCGGTCGCGTGGAGAGCCACATTCGCCATGGGCTGTTCGACGATGGCCAGCTGCGCGATCTGGGGCGCATGGGCCGCTGTGTGAGCCGATCGCTGCGCGCCTTCGAGGTGCAGGGCACAGAGACACCCGTCGAGCTCCTCCACATCGAGGGCAGAGGACTGCTCCACAGCCTTCAGCTCGCCATGCGCAATCCCGACTCACTCGGTGTGCACATGGAGGGCAATGTGGAGATCTCCGTGGATGGGGAGGAGATTCCCTCGTATGCGAGCTCGGGCACGGAGGAGTTTTTTCTGGGGGGCATCTATTTCATCAACTCCTTTCACACGCCCGATGCGGGATGCACCAACTCGATCCATGAGGGCGACAGTGCGGGATTCGAGTCCAGCGCGTATCGCATCTTCGCCAAGGATCCCATTCTCTTCGATCGCGAACTGCGCGTTGTCTGGCACAATGGCCAGCGGGGTCAGGGGGAGGTGCCGGGGACGACAACCATCGACTCGCAGGCCATTGTCTATCTGGAGCGTGAGGGCGAATCACTGGCTGGGCTCGGCGATCCCGCCGAGTGGGGCTGGCGCCTGGCCGCTCTGGACGGGGGCGTGGAGGCGGGTCCGCTGCGAGCTGTCACATGCACGTTCGCCTCGCTGGAGGGGAGCGGAGAGCGCGTGCTGACGGACATCGCCGGCGCGGGGTGCCTTCGCCGACTCTATCTGGAGATGGAGGATGCCGGGGCCCTGTCGCTGGAGCGGACTGCAATCCACATTCTCTGCGATGACGAGGCGGCGCCGATCATGTCAGCCTCTCTGGCCAACCTCTTCTGCGCGGGTGATGGCACGGTCAGCTTTGCCTCGGGACCGGCCGGATTCTCAACGGACCAGGGTGTGATCCGGCTGCAGCGCTCTCTCACCGTGCCTTTTCGCACGCGGCTGCGCGTGACTCTGGGCGGAGAGGATCAGGGGGGGAGGGGACTTGCCCAGGTCACGCTCCGCCAGTCACGCACGGGCTTGCCCGATGATTTTGGCCCCTGGGCACAGCCGCGGCTGACTGTCACCGATTTCACCGTGGACGAAAACGCAGCCCCAATCCACCTGCTGGATGTTGAGGGGGAGAGCAGGGGAGTGATCCAGGAGATCACCCTGAGCCTTCAGGGCGTGCGGGACCACCGTGAGGTGCCGGGCACCCTGACCCTGATGCTCGATGGGGAGCCGACGGGTCGCTGGCGAACAGATCAGCTCTTCATGGGCCTTGGGCGGCGCGGCGACGCAGCGGATGTGACAGATCAGGCGGGCTGCCTGTGGGGAAGCGACGGGGTGAGTCTCTTCCGGTCCTTCGAGCGAGACCCCATCCCCTTCCGCGGGGACGCCCAGCTCGTCTGGGATCCCGGCGATGCCCCCGTGGGGACGAGGCTTTTGGCCCATGTGATTCACAGCACCGAGGGCCCCGGTCCGACGCGTCCCCTGGAACCCCGGGAGCTGATGCGGCGTCTGACAGCGCTTGACGGGGGAGTCTCCGAGGGACGCTCACGCTGCGTGACAGTGCTCGAGGCGGGCGATGTGATGCGGGGCGAGACCACGACGCTTCTCGACCTCGACGGGCATGGCACACTGCGGAACATCCGCGTGGGGACGCCGGGCAGTGCGCCCGAGCTGCGCCGCTCGCATCTGCGCATCTGGAGGACGCGCGGCGAGGAGCCGGTGGTCGACACGACGATCGAGCAGTTTTTCGCCACGTGGTTCGATCCATTCCCCCTCTGGCGCGGTGCGGAGTGGGTGGTGCGCCCCACCCAGCTCCATCGGCTCGATCGGAGCCAGCACACCAGCGCCTATCGGTATCTCAACACACCCTATCATGAGCGCTGCCTCGTGACGCTGACAGCCCCCGAGGATGGTGATGCGCGGTGTCTCTTCGTCCAGGTCTACGCCCACGAAAACGACGTGGAGTTTGACTGGGGCCGATGGGCCGAGTGGCACAGCGCCTCGGTGGAGGGTCAGATGGTGGAGCCGGGGCAGACCATCGACCTTCTGGCGACCCGTGGGCGCGGTGCGGTGCAGGCCGTCCAGATGGCACTGGAGAACACCTCGTCAGATTCCTTTCTCCAGGGAGCATTCGAGGTGTTCGTGGATGGGGAGAGCGAACCCGTCTTCAGGGCGCCGAATCTCCCATCGCTTTTTCTCGGCACCCCTGTGCGCGGAAGCGGTGAGGGCCGTCAGTGGTGGGAGGATGCCGCCACGCGTGGGCCGGGGGCTCCGGGCGAGGGGCATCGGCTGGTCTCCTCGGCGGTGGGCACAGTGCTGCACTCAGAGGGTGCACCGCACCGGCTGTCTGCCTTTCGGATGCTGAACCGCGATCCGATCACATTCGATCATGGGATTCGCATTGCGTGGACCAACGGCGCGGAATCCGATTGGCCCTCCGACGCCTCGGCAACCAGGTTCTGGTCGCTGATCCTGTATTCGCTCAGTGACGAGTGATGTGTGGGCCTGGAGCATGGGGCTTTGGCACCGGTGAAACGCTGGGGCCAGCCTGTCACCCGCCGCCTCAGGGCAGCCGGGCACACCCGCTCGAACCAGATCAACACAGCGCCATGCGCTGCCTTTTCTCTCTTGGGGAGATGGTGTCGAAAGGCGATGTGCCCATGGCTCTGCCCATGGCTGGGATCGGTCAGTGAGAAGCGAGGCGGGGGAGCCGTGGCTCCCCCGCCCCATGGTGAAACAGAATTGGCGATTTCATCTCATTTCGATCAATTGCCACCCGGGCCGAAGACCGATGGATGATACAGCGGGTGTCCGCGATTGTCTCCGAGGTTGCGGTCGATGAAGTTCACAGGGTTGTCCAGGGTTTCCGGGCTCAGTGTGATCTGATTCTCTGTGCCACGGAAGTCGTTGAAGCCGATCGAGTTGTCGGTGACCACATGGGCCTCGGGTGATGGGTTCTGTGCCTCTGTGAGTTCGAATGCCGCGATGTCAACAACGGCCGGTGTGTCGCTCACCATGCTGATCCGATTCTTGACCACGCGGTTGAAAGAGATGCTTGCCGAACCAGATGCGCCCCATCGCCAGTCCGCATACAGGACGATTCCCGAGCCGGCGTAGCCGCCACCGTCCCCCTCGAACACGTGGAGCGTTCCCGAGATCTGGTTGTGGGAGACCACGTTGTCCATGACGTATCCCCCTGTCGAATCGGCGATCAGAATGCCGATGCCCCCGCCGTTTTGGGTTCGCAGATCAGTGATCACATTGTGGCTGATCTCCCACCCGTTGCCCATCCAGTTCGAGACCGCTTGGATGGTGTCGTTGAAGGTGCAGTGTGAAACGGTGACGTCACTCACCCCCGCACCATTCATGATGGCCAGATCGACCTCGAAGGTCAGGTGGTTGATGGTTGCCCCGTCACTGCCGGCCAAGAAGCGGAATCCCATGCTGAGACCCGCGGGGTGCATTGGACCGCTGTCGATGGTGGCTCCACCCTCGCCCCAGATCTCCACAGATTTCGTGACATAGGCCCCTGCATGGTTGCCGGGCCCCACCATGATCCTGTCCCCGTCGATGACCAGAGAGCTGTCGATGGCTTCCTGGATTGTGGCGAAATCACCCGGCACCTGCCAGATGGCTGCCGTGGATGGCGCTGCGAGTGACATGAGCAGCACCACCAGTGTCGTGACGCTCGCCTGTTTCATGAGACTCTCCTCCCACTGAGACTGAATCTGTAGTCGCACCTGTCAGCGCAACACGGCGTCAGTGGTCAAACAGGATGGAGGAAAGCAAGAGCACCCGCGGCACTCTGATGAAACCGCTGTGAGCACACAGTTGGATTTCTCTGATCAAAGGCCCAGGGACTCGCCATCCCGCATTCCCGCGGCCCAGAGCACCATGTCAAAGACAGGTTCGACCCCGTGAGGCTTGAGCTGCGAGCCAGGGGGGTCAACACTAATCGCTAAAGTTGCATCACACAGTCCTGAATTGAGAAAGGGCACCAATGGGGCACCGGACAAACTGACCGATGTGCCCCTGTTTTTGCCCATGCGGAGTCGCATCGAAGCGGGGTTCAAGCGGATCCCAAGTTGAAAAGCAACCAACGCAGGTTCAACGCTCTCTGATTTCGGTGAATCTGCGGGGGCACACTCACCATCCGTCGGTTGCTGGTTCGAGTCCAGCCGGGCCCACCAGTCAAAATCCAACAGCCACAGTCATCGACGCGGAATCCGTGATCATCTGCTGAGGTCGGAATCCAGCGATGTGCCCATGGTTTTACCCCTGTGGCCTTTTCTTCGCCCCTCGGCCAGAAAGGAATGGAGATGAACGCAGTGGCCCGGCACTGAGTGGAGTCGCATGCCACCATGCGGGGCATCACAGCATATTCCCGTGGGATCAATGGCGTTTGAAAATGCGTCTGTGGTCGAGAGGAAGATAGGGGTTTGTGATCTCGGTCGGATTGCTGAACACCAGGCTGAATTGATCGTGCTCGATCTCGGCCTCATCCGACATCTCCTCTCCCTCTTCCTCATCCGGTCCCTCTTCCTCGTCATCCCCCTGCCTCTCCTCCTCGGACCCGCCGCCGCCACCCCAGGGGCTCACCACGATCTCGCGTCCGTGGCCGTCCACTGTCAGCTGCACCGTGTGGTGCGTCGTGTGGACGAATTCCCCCCCTGTGATCTCTGCGCTCGGCATCCGCGCCAGAACAGCGTCGCGCACCGCCTGCGGCAGATCCTCCGCCGCCACGCCGATCTCCAGCTCCACCAGCGCGCCCTCCTCGGTCACCTTGATCGACCGCTTCAGGTCACCCTCAAAGTACTCCGCCTCGTAGAGTGTCGCGCCGTCCTCGCGCTCGCGGCCCACGCTCGTGATCTCATTGTCGCCCGCGATCTCGCGGATCGCGTCGATCACGGCCTGAGGGGCATCGAAACTGGACAGCCTGTCGCCCCGGCTGCCCTCGTCCTGCGCCACGGCACTCATGGCAAGCCCCACGCTGAGCCCGGCCACCAGCAGAGCCGGGGTCGAATATCGGAAGATTCTCATCTCACTCCTCCAGTCCACAGACTTGGTCCCCCGCCACGGAGACACATGAACTTCAATATTCTCCCCTCTCAATGATGAGGGGAGGATGAAGACGGGCAGTCTGTGGTGAGGGCATCAGCGCCGCACCGCGGTTTGGAAGATGGAGAGGACCATCCAGCCTCACGCTCGATTCCAGCCTGCGAACTTCGGAGACTCGAGCGCCGAGAGGACAAGATCTCTGACCGGGGGTGGGAGGTGCTCGCGCTGCCAATCGCGCTCACGGGCCACCGCCTCGACCGCGGCTGCCTTCTCGAGCGACGCCTGAACCGCGCGAACCGCGTACCACGCAGGGCCCAGCGAGTGGTCGGCTGCGTGGGGAACAGAGACCGCTTGGCCCGCGGCCCGCGCCGCGGCGCAGGCGGCCGGATCAGTGGTCTCACGGGCCGCGGCGTGTGCAGCGAGGGCGGCGCTGCGGGCCTCGCCGACGCGGATCTCGCCGGCCGCCCATGCACGGGCCGTCTCGATGGCGTGGCGAGGCCGGTCATCATCGGGACAGCACCGGCTGAACAGCGGGAGCACATGCTCCGCGCAGTCCGCCGCCCAGAGCGCCAGCATCCGATGCCGCTCCAGATCGAGCGACCCGCCCCTGTGGACGGCCACGAAGCGCTTGTCCCTCATGAATCCCCCCTGGCTTGATCCACGGTGATCTTGTGATTTCTTCAATAGAGCCCTTGAGCTGAGAAATCGAGGCCTATTGCAAGTCTGGACAGATGGCAGTCGAGGATTCCAGAGCGGTTGCGGCTCAGGGGACTTCCATGGACCGCTGCGCGCGAACGCGGCGGTCCGGAAGAGAGCCTCTCCTCACCCGTCTCCAACCCAGAGCCCTCGCGGCGTCCTCTTCACCATTCTCAATTCCTCACTCTCAATTCATCGGTCAGGGCATCGGGCACCGGCATCAGTGGGAGTTCTCAGGAGAGAGGTGGCGAAGAGGGTGGAGGGGTGGGTCGGACACGCGTTCAGAGTTGACAAAGTCACAACGCGCTGCCAGTTCGCTCTCTCACTCTATCCCAGGCGTCATCGACCCGGATCAGAGGGAGGAGAAAAGTGCGCCCCAGGCCTCAGCAGCTCGCCAGCGACAACTACTCGGGACTCTGCCCGGAGGCGCTCCTGTCTCTGAGTGAGGTGAATTCAGGACATGAGCTCTCATACGGCAGAGACCGCTTCACCGCCGAGGCGTGCGATCTCATCCGTGATATCTTCGAGCGGGAGTGCGAGGTCTTCTTTGTGTTCAATGGAACAGCTGGGAACGCTCTCGCCATCGCCTCTCTCTGCCAATCCTATCACAGCATCATCTGCCATCGCCTTGCGCATGTGGAGACCGACGAGTGTGGCGCTCCTGAGTTCTTCTCACACGGCGCGAAACTCCTCTTGGCGGAGGGCCATGAGGGCAAGATCAGCCCCGATGGCATTGAGAACATCGTCACGAGGCGCACCGATATCCACTATCCCAAGCCCAGGGTGGTGAGTGTGACTCAGGCGACGGAGGTGGGCACGGTCTACACCCGGGCAGAGCTCCTGCGGGTGCGTGAGATGGCCAATGCCCACTCACTGAAGCTCCACATGGATGGGGCCCGCTTTGCCAATGCGGTGGCGTCTCTCGATGTGGCACCGCGCGAGCTGACTGTCGATGTGGGGGTGGATGTGTTGGTCCTCGGCGGATCGAAGAACGGACTGGGCGTTGGGGAGGCGGTCATCTTCTTCGACCTCGAGTCCGCCCAGGAGTTCGACTACCGGTGCAAGCAGGCCGGGCAGCTCGCCGCCAAGATGAGATTCATCGCTGCACAGTGGCTGGGGGCCCTGAGGAGCGGGGCCTGGCTTCGCCACGCACAGCACGCGAACCGCTGCGCAGCGGTCCTCGAGCAGGAGCTCAGGGCCATCCCCGAGGTGAGCATCATGTTTCCTCGGGAGGCCAACTCGGTCTTCGTCAAGATGCCGGAGGAAGTCATCGCCTCTCTCCAGAGCAGGGGGTGGATCTTCTACACGTTCATCGGGGAGGGTGGAGCCCGACTGATGTGCTCCTGGGACACATCGGATGAGACCATCAGGTCATTCGTCGATGATCTCAAAGCGGCAATCACTCAATCGCAGTGAGCGCCACACCGATCTCCGTGTCCTCTGTGGCCTGAGCCGGCGGGCCCGGCCGGACTCGAACCCCCAGTCCACAGCCCCTTCCAGCCCCCCTGTCTTGACAATGCCTGGGCCCCGAGGGTGAATCGATCCACAGCCGAGT
Source organism: Candidatus Sumerlaeota bacterium (assembly GCA_016928695.1). GTDB lineage: Bacteria > Sumerlaeota > Sumerlaeia > JABWBI01 > JABWBI01 > JAFGKF01. Next base: position 10,302 of record JAFGKF010000101.1, read on the forward strand.
CTCAGAGAGCTCTCTGAACGCGTCTGGGCAATGCCAACGAGAGGAGGGCTCGGTCCATGTTGACCCATGCCGTCCGCGTCGCCTTGGCGACGACCCCTCTGCTGGTCACCAGCCCCCTGCTGGCCGGAGATCTGGATCCTCCAGGTGCCCCTGCATCGACCCCCGGGCCCGAGCCACGCACAGCGATCAACGCGGCGAACACGCCGGGGGACAGCGATTCCAAATAC
>JAFGKF010000102.1 GCA_016928695.1 Candidatus Sumerlaeota bacterium
CTCAGGGACCGCATGGCACGGGCGCAGCATGCTGCGCCCCTACGAAGTCCGCATTGAAATGAAATGCATTTTCTGTGCAGAGCTCAATAGGAGATCCTGTCCCTCACTCGCAGAGCAGATACCGCTGGGCGCGCTCCCAGAAGGCCGCGACGCCGGGCTCCCAGCTCCGCGCGAGAGCCTCGAGATCGCCCTCGCCGGTGGCCATCAGATGCTCGAGCGCCTCGCGAACCGTCGAGGTGCCCCAGAGGCGATCGAAATGGGCCTCGCGGAAAGTCAGGTCCTCAGGGTGAAGCGCGGCGAGGGTCCAGAGCATCGCCAGTCCCATGTGGACAGGGCGCAGGGCCGCGGGATCGGTGATGCGGATCTGCACGCCGTGGCACTCCTCACCCTGGAACTTGGGGGCCGACGATCCCGCGTTCGGCTCGGGGGTGAAGGTGAGAGGCTCGAACGACACGCCCGCCAGTCCGAGCCCATCGAGGGCCGCCACCCATGCCTCGGCATCGATGAAGGGCGCCCCGATGCGGAGGAAGGGCTCGTCGGTCCCACGCCCCTCGCTGACGTTGGTCCCCTCGAAGAAGCAGGTGCCGAGATACGCGCGGGCGACCTCGATGGTCGGGATGTTGGGGGAGGTGGATCGGAACGTGCGCCCCGTCTCCTCCAGTGGCATGTCGCGCCGCCATCCGCGGCAGGGGATCACGGTGAGGTCGACCTCGCCCGCGCGGTCGATCCATCCCTCGGCGACGATCATCTGGGCCAGCTCGCCGATGGTCAGGGAATACCGCACGGGGATCGGGTACATGCCCACGAAGGTGAAGTGCTCCGGCTCGCAGATCGGTCCCTCGGGGTGCAGGCCCGTGTTCACATTGAAGCGGTCGAGCACCATCACCGGGACGCCGTTGACCGCCGCGGCATCCATGACCAGTCCGATGGTGGAGAGCCTCGTGTAGAAGCGTGCCCCGACCCCCTGGATGTCGCACACGATCACGTCGAGCCCCTCGAGCTCGGCGGAGGTCGGCGCCCTGGTCGTGTCGTAGAGCGAATAGATGGGATAGGGGAGGGAGTCGTCCACCATGTCGCCCACCTGCGCCCCGGCATCCGCCGTGCCGTGGATGCCGTGCTCAGGGGCGAAGGCGGCACCCACGGTGACGCCCTCCGCGTCGACCAGCAGGTCCAGGATGTGCTCACCGTCGATCGTCACCGAGGTCTGGTTGCACAGAACACCGACGGTCAGACCCCGAAGCGGTTCGAACCCCCCCTCGCGGAGAACATCGAGACCATTGAGCACCTGTGCCGCGGGTGCCGATGTCACCAGCAGTGCGCAGACCGCGGCTGTCCACCTCGCCTCACTCATAGAGGAGATAGCGCTGCGCGCGCTCCCAGAAGTGTGCGGACTCGATCTCCCAGCGCTGGAGGATCGCCTCGAAATCGCCCGTGCCGTTGGCCATGAGGTTCTCCAGCGCCACGCGCACCGTGGAGGTGCCCCACAGGCGGTCGAAATGGCCCTCGCGGAATGTCAGGCCCTCGGGGCGGAGCTCAGCAAGCGTCCAGAGCATGGCGAAACCCACACGGATGGGGCGCAGGGCCGCGGGATCGGTGACGCGGATCTGCACGCCGTGGCACTCCTCCCCCATCAGCTTGGGAGAGGATGAGCCCGCGTTCGGCTCCGGGGTGAATGTGAGAGACTCGAACGACACTCCCTCGAGCGAGAGCGCATCGAGTGCCGCCACCCACTCCTCGGCGCTGACGAAGGGCGCCCCGACGCGGAGGAAGGGCTCGTCCGTGCCGCGCCCCTCACTGACATTGGTCCCCTCGAAGAAGCAGGTTCCCGGATAAATTCGGGCGACCTCGACGGATGGGATGTTGGGCGAGGGCGCGACGAAGGTCATGCCCGTCTCCTCGAACGGCATGTCGCGGCGCCAGCCGCGGCAGGGGATCACAGTCAGGTCGACCTCGTCTGCGCCGTCGATCCACCTCTCCCCGACGATCATCTGGGCCAGCTCCCCGATGGTCAGCGAGTAGCGGACTGGGATCGGATACGCGCCGACGAAGGAGAAGTGCTCGGGCTCACACAGCGGCCCCTCAGGGTGCAGACCGCCGATCACATTCGGGCGATCGAGAACCATCACGGGGATGCCCGCCTCCGCCGCGGCCTCCATCACCAGCCCGAGGGTGGAGATGTAGGTGTAGAAGCGCGCGCCGACATCCTGGATGTCGTAGATGATCAAATCGATCCCCTCGAGCTCCGCGGAGGTCGGCGCCGAGGTGCCGTCGTAGAGCGAGTACACGGGATAGGGGAGCGACTCGTCCGTCACATCACTGATCCTCGCCCCGGCGTTCTCCGTGCCGCGGATGCCGTGCTCCGGGCCAAAGGCCGCACCCACGGTGACACTCTCGGCCTCGACCAGCAGATCGAGGATGTGCTCGCCGCTGACCGTCCGGGCCGTGTGGTTGCACACGACCGCGACGGTCTTGCCGTGGAGCAGGCTGATCTCCCACGTGGTGAGGACGTCGAGGCCACTCTCGACCTGGGCTGTGGCGAATGAGGTCATCAGAGTCAGCACACCGATTGTCATGGATCGCATCGCAATCACTCCCTTGATGGAATCTGCAGGCCGTGCCCACGCGCGGCGACGCCGGGCAGCGTCACGGGCAGACGGCCGGTGATGGGGAAGTCGCCCAGAAGCGCTCCGGCGAGAGCCCTCGCCATCGGAGCCGAGTAGTCGTAGGTCAGAATCTGGACAGGTGCCTCGGGGGCCGCCTCCAGCATGTAGGGGCTGCCGCAGCAGATGAGGATCACGGGCCGCCCTGTGTGGATCAGATCGTTCAGCAGCGCCACCTGCGCCTCGCTGAGCGAGATGGCCCCCTTGTGCGCCGCGATGCGCACGTACGCCGTGACGACGATCATGTCGGACCGCTGCGCCTGCTCCAGCAGGATCTCGTGGCGGCGCTCGGTGAGGCCGAAGCTCAGGGTGATCTCATCGGTCGACATCTCGGCGACGGTGTCGAAGAACCGCTCCACCACCTCGCGCTCGGGCTCGCGGAAGACAATCTCGCGGGTGACCGAGCCCAGGCGCCGAGCCAGCCCCTCGTCCATGGGATCGATGACCGAGGGCCACCAGCGGTTCGACTCGTCGAACAGGGCGATGTGGTAGAGGCTCTCGATCTCCCCGGGGACGAGGGGGAGAATCCCGTCCTCGCTGCGCACGGCCGTGATCGAGCGCTCCGTCAGGCGGTCGGCGATGGCCACTGTCTCCGGCTGGAGCAGATCCTCCAGGTGGTATTGGGTCGCATCCTCCCGGTGAAGCCCCAGCCACGCCTTGGCGCGCAGGATGCGCTCCACGCTCCGCGCGATGCGCTCCTCGCTGATCACCCCGCGCCGCACGGCCTCGAGCAGCGCCTGCTGGGCCTCGCGGTAGTCCGCACTCACCAGGATGACGTCGACGCCCGCGATCACGCTGCGCACGGCCGCCTCGCCCGCCTCGAAGTGGTTGGTCAGGCCGCGCATGCGCATCGAGTCGGTGCAGAGCACGCCGCCGAAGTTCATCTCGCGGCGCAGGAGCCCCGTCATCACGTTCGGGCTCACGGTGGCGGGGATCGCCCCCTCATCACCCATGAGAGCCGGAAACCAGATGTGGCTCGTCATCACCGAGGCCACACCGGCGTTGATCGCCGCCTGGAACGGGGGGAACTCCACCGCCTCGAGGCGCTCGCGGTCCGCGTCGACCCGCGCCAGCATCATGTGGCTGTCGGTCGCCGTGTCCCCGTGGCCGGGGTAGTGCTTGGCGCAGGCCAAGCCGCACGCGCTCTGGACGCCCTCGGCGAAGGCGACGGCGAACTCCGAGACCGACTCCACATCCTCGCCGTACGAGCGGATGTTGATGATCGGATTCTCGGGATTGATGTTCACATCGGAGACGGGTGCGAGGATCCAGTGAACCCCCGCGGCACGGGCCTCGCGTGCCGTGGCCGCCCCTGTGATGCGGGCCGCCTCGGGGTCCCATGTGGCTGCCTGGGCCATGGCGCAGGGGAATCGTGTGGCGTCGCTCCAGATCCGCCCCACGCCCGACTCGAAGTCCGCGGAGATCAGCAGGGGGACCTCGCGATCCCTCTGAAGCTCAGCCAGGACCGGGGCCATGGCCTCCGCCGAGCGTCCCCCGACGATGTGTCCCCCGGCGTGGAGCTCGCGGCTCAGGGCGTTGATCTCCTCGAGCGCCTCCGGGTCGTCATTGGAATTCCATGGGATGTGCAGATGGATCATCTGCCCGATGCGCTCCTCGAGCGACATCCCGGCCAGGATCTCCTGCACCCACGCCTCATCCACAGGGGAGAGAGCCAGGGGGAATGGTGGGTCAGGGGGCAATGGTGTCATGGTTTTTCTCATGCATCCTGTGAGGGCGAGCTGGCACAGGGCCAGGCACGCCAGTGTCTTGATTTGATATCTCGGTTTCAATGGATCCCCTCCGCCACAGTGTTGAAGAATGCCACCCGCACAGGGCGGTAACGCCGCCATGACTCCGCACGCCAGTCGGCCGTGTCCCGCTCACTCGCGCGGGCGTGCAGCCGATTGGCCAGGAAGACGGCGAAGATCTTTCGCTCGGGGTCGATCTCGATCGCGGGACCCGTAAAGCCTGTGTGTCCGAACATCGCATCGGAGAAATCCTGGCCGCCGCAGGAGCTCAGCAGCGCCTCGGAGCGGAGGAACCAGCCGAGCCCGCGGCGGACCATCTCGCCGTCGTTCGGATCGGGCATCGCCACCTGCTCGCGGGTCATCTCCGCGACCGTCTCGGGCTCGAGGATGCGCACGCCTCTCCACTCGCCGCCGTTGAGCAGCATCAGGCAGAAGCGCGTCAGGTCGTCCACCGTCGAGAACAGGCCCGCGTGCCCCGCCACACCGCCGAGGAAGTGGGCGTTCTCGTCGTGCACCTCGCCCTGGATCATCCTGTTTCGCAGCACGCGGTCGAACTCCGTCGCCGCGCACATCGGCCACAGGCCCTCGGGCGGCAGGAACATCGTCTGCGTCATCCCCAGTGGGCGGAAGATGTGGTCGCGGCAATAGGCGTCGAGTCGCTGGCCGCTGACCCTCTCCACGAGCCAGCCCAGCGTGATGAATCCCACGTCGCTGTAGTGACACTGCGTCCCCGGGTCGGACTCGAGCTCGCAGCTCTCGATGAACGCGCGGGCCTCCTCCGCCGTCTCGCACTCCGTCCAGAGCCGATAGAAGGGCACGAAGCCCGCGGTGTGCGTCAGGCACTGGCGGACGGTGATGCGGTCCTTGCCGTGGTTGTCGTACTCGGGGAGATAGGTGACGATCGGCTGATCGAGATCGATTTGGCCCCGGTCCACAAGCTGCATGACGGCCGTTGTTGTCGCCACGACCTTCGTCAGCGAGGCGAGATCGAAGATCGTCCCGTGCGTCGCGGGGAGGGGGCGCCCCGGCTCCAGCCGGGCGAAGCCGTGGAA
>JAFGKF010000103.1 GCA_016928695.1 Candidatus Sumerlaeota bacterium
GAGTTGAGAGGGGCGAGATCTCTCATCCCCCCGCACCGGGCTCAGCGCCCTGGTCTTGGAGATCGCGGGCGCGGGCGAGGAGGTCGAGGAACTCCAGGACCTCGGAGCTCTCGGCGGGAATCTCATCCGCGGCATCCAGGGAGACGGTGAGCACCTCGTCGAGATCGCGCTCCCGCGCCCAGTGGGAGCCGCGCAGCACCTCGGCCGTCTCGGCGATGCAGGCGGCGAGACGGAGCTCAGGTGACGCCCCCTCAAAGGTGGGGACGAGATCCCCGGAGGTGATGGTCCGGTCGATCTCGTGGAAGACGCCCTCGCCCGGCTCGGCCCAGCGCAGGTGAACGCTCCCGAGATCACCCTCCGCGCCGTCCCAGAGGCGCAGCTCGACGAGCACCGTCACGCGGTGCCCCGAGCCGATCTCTCCCGCGTCGGTCTCGTCCTCGCGGAAGTCCTCGTCGGCGATGTCGCGGTTCTCGTACCCCAGGAGGCGGTAGGAGCGCACCGTCTCGGGATTGAAGTGGATCTGGGCCCGGGCGTCGCGGGCGATGACCAGCAGTGTCCCCGTTGCGCACTCGGCGAAGATCCGCTGAGCCTCGCTGATCGTGTCGACGTAGGCGTACATCCCGTCGCCCTCGTCGGCCAGGCGCTCCATCAGGACGTCGTTGTAGTTGCCCATGCCGAAGCCGACTGTCGTCAGCGTGATGCCACGGTCGGCCTCCTCGGCGATGCGCTCGAGGATGCCCCCGGCGCCGGTCTCGCCGACGTTGGCGACCCCATCGCTGCAGAGGATCACGTGGTTGATCCGCCCGGGGTCGAAGACCCGCCCCGCCTCGCGGTAGCCGAGCACGAGCCCCTCCTCCGCGTTGGTGGAGCCGTTGGGCTGGAGGCGATCGATGGCGCGGAGTATCTCGTCGCCCTCACCCACGGGGGTGTGGCGCATGATCACCCGACCGCGCGATCCGTACTCCACGAGGGCCACCTTGTCGTTGGGACGGAGCTGCTCGACCAGGATCCGGAGCGCACGCCGAACCAGCCCCAGGCGGTTCTCCCGCTCCATCGAGCCCGAGGTGTCGACCACGAACGTCAGGTTCGCATCGGGACGATCCTCCACGGCGACCTCGCGCCCGCGGATGCCGATGCGGAGAAGATGAAACGGCTCACCCCCGAAGCGCGAGGGCGCGCCGTCGATGTGGATCGCGAAATCCCCCTCCTCCGGGCAGTCCATCTGCCACGGAAAGGCGTTGAGAAACTCCTCCACCCGCACCGCGTCCTGCGGGGGCAGCGTGCCGTCCTGCAGATAGCGCCGGCAGATGCTGTACGATGCCGTGTCGACGTCGAGCCCGAAGGTCAGCAGCGCGTCGAGATCGGCGTCGATGAACGGATTCGTCCCGTGGTGCTCGAAGAACATGGCGTCCTCCGTCTGGGCGTTCACGGGATTCACGCCGCCCGTCGAGGGGGAGACAGGGTGCATCGCAACGCGGTGCTGTGGCCGGGATTCCTGATAGTTCGCGCCGTTGATGCACGCCAGCACAGCCACCGCCAGAGTCACGATGAGCAGCCCAGTGAGAAGCCTCATGGGGGAATTCAGTGTCTTCCGCATCGGAGTTGTCTCCTTCTGATATGCGAATCAGCAGTCACAGGTGAGTGATGTGCCTCAGCCCCCCGTCCCCGGGGCAACCTCCCGGTCCTGGAGGTCACGCGCCTGAGCCAGGAGGTTGAGGAGCTCGAGCACCTCAGTGTCGCTCGCGCCGAGGTCGCCCACGGCGGACTGCGCGGCGGCGAGGACGTCATCGAGGTCGCTCCCCTGCGCCCAGTGAGAGCCGCGCAGCACCTCGGCCATCTCCGCCACGCAGGCGGCGAGACGGAGATCGGGCGAGGCGTCGTCGAAGGTGGGTGCCAAGTCGCGCGTGATGATCGTGTGTGCCATCTCCTCGAACTCCTCGCCATCAGGGTGACCCCAGCGGAGGTGCACAGTGCCGATCTCGCCCTCGGCCTCCTCCCACAGCCGGAGCTCGACGAGCACCGTCACGCGGTGACCCGCGCCGATCTCGCCCGCGTCGACGGTGTCGTCGCGGAAGCGGTCGTCGGCGATGTCGCGGTTCTCGTAGCCGAGCAGCCTGTACGACCGCACCACCTCGGGGTTGAAATCCACCTGCGCTCTGGCATCGCGCGCGATGACCTGAAGCGTCCCGGTCGCCCCCTCGACGAAGATCCGCCTCGCCTCGCTGATCGTGTCGACATAGGCGTATCGACCGTCGCCCTCGTCGGCGAGCCGCTCCATCAGGACGTCGTTGTAGTTGTCCATGCCGAAGCCGACGGTCGTCAGCGTGATGCCGCGCTCGGCGTCGCGGCGGATGCGATCGAGGATGCCACCCGCGCCGGTCTCGCCGACATTGGCGACGCCGTCGCTGCAGAGGATCACGTGATTGATCTTGTCAGAGTTGAACATCCGCGCCGCCTCGCCATAGCCGATCGCGAGCCCCGCCTCGGCGTTGGTGGAGCCGTTGGCGTGCAGGTGGTCGATGGCGGCGAGAATCTCCCCGCGGTGCAGCACGGGGGTGTGGGGCATGACCAGCCGCGCCTGGCTGCCGTACTCGACGATCGCGATCTGATCGGAGGGCCGCAGCTCGGTGACCAGCAGGCGGAGCGCGCGCTGCACCAGCCCCAGGCGATTCTCACGCCCCATCGATCCCGAGGTGTCGATCACGAAGGTCAGGTTCGCATCGGGGCGGTCGACCGCGAGGACCTCGCGGCCGCGGATGCCGATGCGCAGCAGGTGACGGCTCTCACCGCCGAAGCGCGAGGGCGCCCCGTCCGCGTGGATCGCGAAGTCCCCCTCCTCGGGCGGCGCCATGTCCCAGTCGAAATAGTTCACGAACTCCTCGACGCGCACCGCCTCGCGCGGCGGCATCGTCCCCTCCAACAGGAAGCGGCGAGCGACAGTGTACGACGCCGTGTCGACGTCGAGGCCGAAGGTCAGCAGTGAGTCGAGATCGGCATCGACGAACGGATTCGTCCCGTGGTGCTCGAAGAACATCGCATCGTGCACCTGCGAATTGACCGGCCGCTGCCCGCCGGTGGAAGGGGGAAGAACAGAGGAACCGCGCAACGCCAGAGAGGGCTGCGCGATGGCCGAAAGGTGGGCACTCGGTGTCCCCGCGATCATCGAGGGATCAAGTGTGGGACCCCCACTGATGACATCGGGAATGGGCCCAGAGATGGCGAACCGGCTCTGCGCCTCCTCCAGTGGATGCCCGTTGTGAACACGGTACACATCGCCCTCGCTGACGGTCCCATTGGATGGGTCATAGATGTACGCCTCGGAGGTGATGGGCTCTGACGTCAGCTCGTCAGTGGCCGGCTCGGCCAGGGTCTCGGGCGAGACCTGTTCGGGCTGCGTGGCCTGGGGGAGCTGCTTTGCCGGAAAACCCAATCCCATCGCGAGTGTGGCCACGACGGCCAACGTCAACGCGATGAGTGATCTGGAGAGGAGGGAATTCGGGGTCATGGGGAACAGGCCTCCGGATGGAGAGAGATGACTGGGGTGGCTGTTTCCTTGGACAGACACCTCGTCCCAAAGGTTTGCCACTTTCTGGGGGTGGAAAAATTTCAACTCCTGCGTTTTCTCACTGCTGGAGGACTCATGCCCATGCCGTTTGGAGCCGATCAGACACATGAGGCGTAAACTGCCCACTCCAGTGAGGGAGACCTCAATGCGAGGCGTGAGGAATCTGAGGGTGCCGATGGAGCAGCTGCGGATGCGTCTTCAGGGCCATTCAGGTCCAAACTGGGAGCGCTCGGACTGGGCACTGGATCCCAGCACCGGGCGTCAGCCCTCCGCAGAGAGACTGCAGCAGCTGCGAGCGCGCGTGCTGGCCAACGCCCGCCAGGGAGGCCGCCGCGAGGCCTGATCCCCCGCGGATCGACTCACGCCCCCAGGGCGCCCCGGCGACCTGGAGTGATCTTTGTCAAGTGAATGCTCTTGGGAGGTGGCTCTGGCGATCCCCCTCATCCAAACTCGACACCTCCCAAGCCGAGCCGTGGTGCCAGGACAGGCCGGACAACGCCGCCTGTTCTGAGAACTCGTTCACGCTGCCCCTGACGGGCGACGCTGAGCGGTCTGGCCTGGCCACGGCCATTCTCACCAGACCCCTCCGAAGTTTTGACCCCTCGGCACGCCGCGGCCATGGATGGCCCAACCCATGCCATGGACGGCACCCGCCGCAGGGGTCCCTCTTTTCAAGGGCAAATGGGCGTTGACACGCCCGGAGACGTTCCCCTATGGTCCCGCGCCTCTGAGTGCCGCATTCGTCTAGCCCGGTCC
>JAFGKF010000104.1 GCA_016928695.1 Candidatus Sumerlaeota bacterium
CGTCGCTGGTGAGGCATCTGCCCCAGACAGCGATTGGGGGCGGGAGGGCCAGGTGCTCTCCCGCCCTTTTCTGTTTCCCCATCCCGCACTCCTGCGAGGAAACTCTGGTCACCGAGTGGCCATTCTCTGTTGACGGTTTCGACACACAGCCACACGCTTCTGCTTGACCGATGTGTCGGCCGCTCTGCCGTCCCATGGGGAACTGAGGGGGATGAGTCAGGGTGGGAGGAGGGGCGACATGGTCTGGAGCTCGGGGATTTCACTCTCACTTCGATGGTTCGGTGTGATGCTGCTGATATTTGCTGTGTCGGCGGCACCAGGTGGAGTCATCCTATCCAACGGCACCGGCGGTGGAAATTGGGACCAGGGCTCGACATGGCAGGGGGGCGTGGCCCCCACCCCCTCCACCGACGCGGCGATGATTCTCGATGGAGACACTGTGACTCCACAGTGGATCTTCGGCGAGCCCCAGGGCTGCACCGACCTGACGATTGAATCCGGTGGCACTCTTCTGATGATGGACGGGTTCCTCAATCTGTGTGGAACCGCGCTTGTCAACAGCGGAGAGTTCACGATGGGACCGTCCTCGAGTCTCGGCTTCGTGAACACATTCAATGGCCGAGTGACCTCATCATCTCACATCTCCTTCGAAGCAGTCATCGTGGATCAGTCATCGGTTGAGTTCATGGACAGCTGCACATTTCGAGATTTGGACTTCAACAGCGGCGTGATCGACTTCGGGAGCAGCTCCGAGATCACCGGATGGATGTGGATGCGGTCGGGAGACTGCTCGGTGACCGGTGCACCTCACTGGGGTCCCGAATCCGAGCTGCGCTATCCACCGGATTTCCATGGCAACACTTCATCCGAGTGGCTGTCGGGAGCGCCTGGGAGCCGCGGGGTTCCCCAGGACGTCAGGCTCTGGTGCAACAACGCTGTCACCCTGGAGGCCGGTGTCGCACACTCCGTCGCCGGGGATCTGACACTCACCGTCACAGGGATCGGCTGCACTCTGAACGGCAATGGCGAGCCGCTCGAGGTCGGGGGGGATCTCATCTATGATGACCAGTCGAGCAGCCAACCCGCGGAGCCAGCGATCTTCAATCCCCATGGCAGCACACTGGTGTTCAATGGGGAGGGCACCTCGGTCCTCCATCAGTTTGTGCCAGAGCTCGAGCTCTCCGGCGTGACAGTCACCAGCGGCACCACACTGGTGGTCGAGGGCGATCCATCTGCCTATGGAACGGTCACCAATCAGGGGGTGATCCGCGATCATGGGACGGTTGGGGGAGCCGTGGAGGTCTACGACCTCATCCCTGGGCTGGTGATCGAGGTGACCACCCAGGGCTCCCTGAGCAGCTTCGAGGTCGAGTGGGTCGGCACCGATCACCCGAGCATGGAGGCGGAGGACCAGTCGGGGCAGCACTGGTCGATCACCCCAGACGATGGAACGGGGACGGTGGTGATCCTCACACTGCCGCATGACGGTCTGACCGATCCCCATATCTATCACCACCTGGGCGGGACCGAATGGGAGTGGGGACGGGACACCTTTGACACTGACAGCATCACCTGGACTGGCATCACCGACATCGCCGGGGACTGGCTGGTGGGCGATGGACCGGGCACGGATCTCACGATCACCAAAGAGGACTCAGCCGATCCTGCGGTGCCAAGTGGAGAGCTGATCTACACGATCACAGTGACCAATGAGGGGCCTCAGACGGCCACCGGCATCGTGGTGTCCGATGAGCTCCCGGCGGGTGTGACCTTCCAATCGGTCACGGTCAGCCAGGGGATTGCGTCCGAAGAGGCCGGTGTTGTCACCGCCGCTCTCGGAGCGCTGGCCGGGGGGGCGATGGCCTCTGTGGAGGTGATCGTCTCTGTGGATGTGGAGACTGAGGGTCTGATCACAAATTGGGCAGAAGTGGCCGCAGGCGTGATCGAACCCACCGACAACAACGTCGCCAGCGAGGAGACGATGGTCGGTGTGACCACAGGCCAGATGGTGGACAGCCTGCTCGGCCTACAGGATCCCGAGCTCCCTTTAGAGATCCTTGACGTCAACGAGGACAACCACTTCGACGCCGCCGATGTGACCACCCTGGTGAATGAATCCGGCAGCCCATGAGAGGAGAGCCCACGGGAGCGGCTGTGACTCACCCTGGTGATCAGCCGATCACCGGTCCCGACTGTCTCTCGTGACGCGTCTGGGGGACTGAGAGGTCTCACAGATTCCGTGCAATCCGGAAGCCGACGTTGCAGGCGCTGGTGTTTTCACATCGCCCGTGCCCATGGCCCCGCTCTCGTGCGGCGGTGCAACCTCAATTCCCGCTCACCGCATTCGAGTTCGACACCGCATCCGCTGCGTCGAGCATATCGTCGCCGTTCAGATCAAAGCTCTCCTCCGGCGATGCGGGGATGATCCCCAGGATCGCCTGCACGATCTGCCCGGTGGCAAGCCCCGTCGGGCCGAACTCCGCGGCGACACCCGTCAGTGGCACCTCCATCTCGGGGCTCACCGGCTGGTCGGAGGTGATGACCAGCTCCGCCCTCCGCGATCCGAGCGCCGAGGGATCGAAGGCCACGGAGACCACACTCATCTCCCCCGAGGCGAGCATCCCCGAGCCGCCACCGGCCGTGATCATGAACTCGGCCGCCTGCTCCCCGCTCAGCTGGACATCGGTTGTCGCGACGGAGAATCCGCTGTAGGTCAGTGTCAAACTCTGCGATGGGGTCGGGCCCGAGTCGACTTCCACGAAACCGAAGTCGAGAGAGGTGGGGCTCACCACGGTGCCATGATAGGGCATCGGCGCCGTGTCGCCTGCGAACACACCCAAGGTCTGAGCCATGGCCCCCACTGCGAAGATCAGGATCAGACCGAGGTGATGAAATCGTCCGGTCGGCATCAGGGTTGCCCCCACCCCGTCAATGAAATCGTGCAATTGGCGAATCTCAGCGTTGGGATCGATGCGAAGAACACGGCATCTTCCCGATGGCGATGGTGCTGAGAGCACGACCCATGCCGTCCCAGTCCCAGCCGTGATTAAAACAGAGAGCAATCCGGTCAGCCTATCCGTTGATCAGCCCCGCCCCTCTCTCTGTGAACTCTGTGTCCTCTGTGGCTTGACATGGCGCGCCAGGCAGGACTCGAACCTGCGACCTGCGGATTAGAAGTCCGCTGCTCTATCCGCCTGAGCTACTGGCGCGCGGAGGATGCTCCTATCTGCGCCAGTGGCGCCCCCCTGTCAAGCCGCCTCCTCGGGGGACTCCAATCGACCTTGTCACCGAACCGGAAATGACCGATACTGATAAGAGAGACCTCCTGGAGGTGTCTGCCATGTTCGCACATGCCCGCCAAGGCTTCGGCCTGATCGAGATCATGGTCGTCGTGGTGATCCTGATGGTCCTGGTGGGGGGCTACAGCCACTTCGGGGGCTTCGGCGAGAGCGTGAGCGAGGGCACCGCCCAGATGGCGATGGACCGCGCGAACGACACCGCCTGCCGGATGAGCCGCGCGTCGGTGGCGGGGAACGTGGAGATGTGGCTGGTCAATCACCCCGGTATGACCCCCACGACGGCGAGTCTGCAGGAGTCGGGGATCAGCATGCGCTGCCCGCATTCGCGGACGGGGGGCATGTACGTCTACATCGACGGCGAGGTTTACTGCACGGACCATTATCCCCCCCCGGCGCCTCAGCCCCGGAGCTACACCTCCTCCCCCACCCCGATCCCCCATTCGAGCTCCGTGGGATCGGGGAGTTCGCACACCCCGGCGCCGACGAACGGCAATCCCGTCTGGGATGCCCTGGGGCGTCGCCCCGCCATGCCTTGACATCTTCGCGCTTTTCCCGTTGAACCCCTGTCCATGGACCTGAGAGGACGCACCGCCCTTGTGACGGGCGCGGGCAAGCGGCTGGGCCGCGCCATCGCCCTGGCGCTGGCGGGCGAGAAAGCCCGCGTGGCGGTCCACTGCCATCGCTCCCGACCCGAGGCCGACGAGACGGCGCGCTTCATCGCGGCGTCAGGGGGCAAGGCCACCGTGATCGAGGGCGATCTGGCGGATCCGAGCACGCCAGCGGCCCTGGTTCGGCAGGCCACGAAGGTGCTCGGTGAGATCTCCATCCTGGTCAACTGCGCCGCGATCTACGAGGAGACGCCCTGGCCGGTCTCGGATGACGACTGGGCTCGGCATCTGGAGATCAACCTGACCGCGCCGATGCGTCTGATCCGCGAGGCGACACCGAGCCTGCGGGCCCAGGGGGGCGTGGTCGTGAACGTCATCGATGCCGTCTGGGACCGTCCGACATGGTCCAAGCACTCCGCCTACTGCGTCTCGAAGGCCGCCCTGGCCGCGCTGACCCAGAATCTGGCCCGGGCCCTGGCGCCGGAGGTGCGGGTCAACGGCGTGGCCCCCGGCGCGACGCTCGCACCCGAGGACTTCACCAAGGAGCAGGCTCTGGAGGCGATCCAGAGCGTTCCCCTGGGGCGCTGGGGACGCCCGCAGGATGTCGCCCAGGCGGTGATCCTGGTCGCGACGAATGATTTCATGACGGGGCAGATCCTGACCATCGATGGCGGCCGCTCGGCGGTCTGATCCGGGACCCCGCGGGGAGGTCAATCCCCATGCGCGCTCTGATTGCTCTGATCCTCAGCACCCTCATGCTCTTCGCCTGTGGCCAAGCGCCCTTGTCGGGCGAGGCCATCGTCGCCCGTGCCGAGGACGGCACGGAGATCCATGGGACCTTTCATCCCCCGGCCAGCGCGGAGGGGCGGGTGCCCGTCGCCATTCTGCTTCCGATGTATGGGCGCGAGCGCTCGACATGGAATCCGCTGATCCCGCCGCTGACCGAGGGGGGGATCGCCGTCGCCGCCATCGATCTGCGGGGCCACGGCGAGTCGACTCGCCGAGGGGCAGAGACGCTCGACTTCGGCTCCTATCGCGCGGGGGGCGAGAATCTCTTCACCGAGATGTGGATGGATGTGGATGCCACCATCCACTGGCTGGAGACCCATCACGGGGAGGAGATCGACATCGAGCGCCTCGCGCTCGTCGGGGCCAGCGTCGGCTGCTCGGTTGCGCTCGACTGGTCGGACCGCGGCGGCGGCACCCGGGCGATGGTGCTGCTCTCGCCGGGAACGGATTACCTGGGCACTGACTCGATCACCGCCATGCGGGGGGCGCAGATGGCGCACCTGTGGATGATCGTGCCGGAGACCGAGGCCGCGCAGGTGCTCGCGCTCCAGGGCGCCGCGGACCTGGAAACGGGGGCTCTCCGGGTCAGTATCCTCGAGGGGGAGAGCGCCCATGGGACGGACCTCTTCGATGCGGTGGAGGGCTTACCGGGGCAGATCGCCCGGGAGCTGAGCGACTGGCTGGGGACCTCAGGGACCCATCAGCCCTGACGGTGCCTTGGGACTTGTCACTGTCGATTCGGGCCGCCAGTGTGAACGGTGGCCACTCCGGTCAATGAGGTGAAGACGTGACGACACGCATCGGCGTGCTGGCCTCCGGCACGGGAACCAACTTCGTGGCGCTGTGCGATGCCCAGGCGCGCGGCGAGCTCGCCCCCGGCGAGATCGTGACGCTGATCTGCAACCGCCCCGGCGCCCCGGTGATCGAGCGGGCGCAGGAGCGCGGCATCGAGGCGGTGGTGATCCCGCACAGGGGCTATCCCTCGCGTGAGGCCTTCGACCAGGCGCTGGTCGACGCGCTCCGCGAGCGCAATGTGGAGATCGTCGTGCTCGCCGGGTTCATGCGCATCCTCACGGCGGTGTTCGTCGAAGCCTTTCCGCTGCGAATCATCAACCTTCACCCCGCGCTGCTGCCGAGCTTCGCGGGGACCGACGGAATCGGCGACGCGCTCGACTACGGCGTGAAGGTCACGGGCGTCACGGTGCATTTCATCGACACAGGCGTGGACACGGGCCCCATCATTCTCCAGGAGGCGGTCAAGATCGCCGAGGGCGAGGGGCGCGAGACCCTCGAGCCACGGGTGCATGCCGTGGAGCATCGGATCCTGCCGCGCGCGGTGCAGCTCGTGGCCGCGGGCAAGACGCGCGTCGAGGGGCGGCGGGTGATCATCGAAAACTGAGGAGAGGGAGATGAGGGTTCTTGTCATCGGCGGCGGCGGTCGCGAGCACGCGATCGTCTGGAAACTCCTGCGGAGCCAGCGGGTCAATGCGGTTCACTGCTCGCCGGGCAATGCGGGCATCGCGCGGGAGAGCGGGGTCGAGTGCGTCGCGCTTTCGCTCAGCGCCCCGTTCGATGACGTGGCGCTTCATTGCCGCCGAGAGAGGGTCGACCTCGTCATCGTTGGCCCTGAGGCGCCGCTCGTCTCAGGGTTGGCCGACGCGATGGAGGACGCGGGCATCCCCTGCTTCGGCGCCTGCTGGCAGGCGGCACAGCTCGAGGGCTCAAAGGCTTTCACGCGGAAACTGATGGCCGAGGCGGGCGTGCCGAGCCACGGCTTCGAGATCTTCGAGGATGCGAAGGCGGCGCAGGACTTCTACCGCTCGCGCCCGGAGCGATGGTGGATCAAGGCCGACGGCCTCGCGGCGGGCAAGGGCGCGGTGATGCCCGGCTCCGTCGAGGAGGGCTGCGCGCTGCTGGCCGAGTGGCTCGAGGGCGGCAAGATGGGCGAGGCGGGCAAACGCGTCGTCATCGAGGAGCCGCTCACAGGCACCGAGGTCTCGGTCATCGCCTTCGCGCAGGGCGAGACGGTCCGCTGCCTCGCGCCGAGCCAGGACCACAAGCGACTTCTCGACGGCGATCAGGGGCCGAATACGGGTGGCATGGGCGCCTTCGCACCCTCCCCCACCCTCTCGGAGGCGCAGCGCGCCGAGATCGAACGGGACTTTCTCCTGCCCACGCTGCGCGCGCTGAAAAAGGGGGGCGTCGAGCTCTGCGGTTTCCTCTACGCTGGAATCATGATGACGCCCAAGGGGCCGCGCCTGCTCGAGTACAACGTCCGCCTGGGTGATCCCGAGGCGCAGGTGATTTTGCCGATGATGGAGAACGACCTCATCGATGTGGTCGAGGCCGCGATCCAGGGGCGGCTGGCCGATGTCGACATGAGAGTGAAGCCCGGCGCAGCGGTCACCGTGGTCGCGGCGTCCGAGGGATACCCCGCGTCGCCGCGAAAGGGCGACATCATCGAGGGGCTCGCCGAAGCCGAGAGCGCGCTCGGGGATGACGGCAAGGTCTTCCATGCGGGGACGAAGGAGGCGGACGGCAAGATCGTCACCAGCGGTGGACGTGTTCTCGCGGTCACGGCGCTGGGCTCCGACCTTCGCTCCGCCAGCGACCGCGCCTATGAGGCTCTGGGGCACATCCGCTGGCCGGGGATGCAACATCGGTCGGATATCGCGCGGTGACTGGCCGTCAGTCAGACTGAAACGCAGAGTTCGCAGAGGACGCGGAGGCGGATTTTTTTCACAGCGCATCCTCCGCGATCACGGCGCGCTCTGCGGTGAACTGGTCTCACGAGTGAATTCATGAATCAGTCAATGCGGTCAGTGGGCCGGTGCTGGACACGGCCGACGCCGTGCTCAGCCTCAACATCGGGGGGGAGGGATAGTCGTCCCGCGCAGAGGCGCGAAGTCCCTCAGGGCGCTGACAATCCACTATGCTTCAACACCCCCCCCTCTCCCATCTCGGGAGAGGGGGCGGGGGGGTGAGGGTGTACTCCGATGGCGAGTGGGATGCCGGCGAGGGCGCCGGCGCTCCATTCCTGTCTCAGCGTATGTGGATCGGATTGCTGAAGATCCAGGGTTTCTCGCCGAGGCGGGCCTCGAGGCGGACGGTGATGGCCTGGTTGAGCTCGACCTCGAGCGAGGTGACGTCGTTCTTCGAGAACCAGGCCTGCCCGTCGGAGATCAGGCGGACCGCGGCGCAGCGGGGCAGCAGAACGCGGAGTGTCATGCCCTTGCGAAAGGGGGTCGGCTGCCCCATGGGGATCACCTCACCGTCGGAGCAGCGGACCTCGAATCGAAATCCCTCGGCGGCGGCGAGGGCGTCGTTGGCGAGAAAACCGCGCCCACACTTCAGTGCATCGAGGATGGCGAGCTTGTCCTCGAAGAAGCGGCGGGTGAAGGGGGGCGTGAAGAGGTGCATGCGGAGCGTGCCGAACAGCTCGCGGGAGGAGAAGATCTTGGAGCCGCTGCGGCGCGACCGCCTCTTGGACCCCTGGGCGTCGAGGAGCGCGATGGCCGAGACGGGGCGCTCGCGCAGCATCGCATCCCACTGCGCCAGCGTCTCGGGCTTCGGCCCCTGGAGATGCAGAGCGGGATCCGTGAGCCGCTTCTTGAAGTTCCAGCTCGTGAGCCCCGCCTTCCAGTCGTCGAGGAAGGTCCAGAGCGCGAGGGCCTCGGCGTCGGCCTCCGACCAGTCGCGCCAGCTCGGGTCCTCGCCCGGATTCAGGGGATCCTCCCCCGCATGGGGGTGCATGATGACGCGGATCCCCTTTTGGCGCTCGATCTCGGCGAGCACGTCTCTCGCATGGCCGTCACCCTCACTGATCTCCTCCCTCGTGCCCAGGGCGAGGCAGTGGCCGTCGTCGCGTGTCACCTCCTCGCCGACGATGACGGCGGTGCGATCGTACCACCCCTCCATCCCCAGGCGCTGTCCCCTCAGGGTGTTGCGGTCGGTGATGACGATGAAGTCGAGGCGGGAGTCGATGGCGGCGGTGGTGATCTCCTGGAAGCTCTCGACGCCGATGCCATAGGCGGTGTGGATATTGAGGCAGCCGATGGACTCGCGATGGGATCTGGGTCGGGATTTCCTCATCGTGCCGTGATCAGTCCAGTCCCCGCTCGGCCAGATCCTCCTCGTCCCAGCCACTGTGATGTCCGATCTCGTGGTGGAGCGTGATGATCAGCTGCTCACGGAGTGTTCCCCGGTCGGCGGCGACGCGCTCGATGTTGCGCTGGAAGATGAGCACTCGGTTGAGGTCGTGGGGTTGATCGAAGACGCTCTGATCGCCCCACGGTGTCCCCTGGTACAGCCCGAGGATGAAGGGTGAGAGCGGGGGATCGCACTCGGCCAGGATCCGGGGATCGGGCAGGCGCTCGATCTGGATCACGAGATTCTCGAGCAGGCGGCCGAGGGGGCCCTCGGCCATCTCGTCGATCACCTCTCGCAGCAGGCGGCTCACCTCATCGGCCCCCATGCGCACCGGCATCATCACCTTGTCGGGATCGAGGCGGTGAGCCTCGGCGAAGAGCCGCTCGGCCTCCTCGTCATCCCCGCGGAACTCCGCGAGCACGGCCAGGTGCCACAGCGCCTCCGCCCGGCCCCCACTGTCGTGGGGATAGGATTCGAACTCGGACTGGGCCTCATCAAAGCGCAGCAGCAGGAGCAGGGCGATGCCCCGCGAGAGCGCGATCTCCATGTCCTCGGGGTCGATCTGCTGGATCTCGTCGCAGAGTGAGAGGGCCTCACGCGCCTGCTCGGCCTCGAGGAGGACGTTGACCAGCAGATAGAGGGTGTCCAGCTGGGCTGCGCGCGAGATCTGCGCCTCGTGCTCCACAGCGAAAGCATGGGCGCGCTGGGCGAAGGTCAGCGCACCACACACATCCCCCTCCCCCATCAGACGGTCACTCTCGTCATGGAGCTCGTAGAGCTGGTTCTCGAAATCCTCACTCATGGCGGGACGATGCCCCCCCAAGGGATGGCTGTCACTCCCACTCCTTCATCGAGCGCGGGGAACCCAGAATCTCCTGCATGACGATGGCCTTGCGCAATCCGCGGCCTCTCAGAAGGGCACGCAGAGACACATCTCCCGCCCGGGCAACGCGACCTCGTCCGCTGGGGAGATCGAAGGCGTGCTGATGACTGTCTTTGATCGCCTCATGGGGTCGGCTGGAGGGCGCCGTCGGAGCCTCACGTGCGAGGCGAGCCTCGCGGGGCTGCCGCCCGGCGGAGGGAGGGGTCGGCGTGGCCTGAGGAATCGCCGCGGCGGCCTGGGCCACAGGAACTGCCGGGTGAGCGGGAGAGACGCGGCGACTTGGAGCGGCGGGGCGGGCAGGCCGCATGGGCCGCTGTGGCATTGCGGGACGGGCGGCGCTTGTGGGTCGAGCAGGACTCGTGGGACGGGCAGGGGAGGCGGGCTGGGCGGGAGCGGTGGACTGTGCCGGTGCCGAGACCGGTTTCGACGGCTCGAGCCCCAGCTGATCGCGCAGGATGGACTCGAGATCCGACATCAGATCGCCGCCGCCGCTGGACCTCGCAGGTGCCGCCTGGGGTTGAGCTGGGCGGGCAGGGGTCGGGGTGGGTGTCGGTCGCTGCGGGGTGGCGGGGCGGGCAGGCATGGCGCGCGGGCCCGATGTCTCCCGCCGCTCCTGCATTTCCGTCATCCGGCTGCGGGCATTGGCCGCCGCCTTTTTCAGGGCTGCGAACAGGGCCCCGATGGCCCAGATCGCCACCACGACGATGATGAGAATCGCATCGGGATCGACCCCGGCGAGGGCGAGGAGATGAGGATAGACAGCCATGGGGCGGGCCTCAGCCGGTCATCACTCTCCGGGGTCCTTGGAGATCGACTCACGCATTCCGGTGTCGGCCTGAATGTTCTTCAAGCGGTAGTAGTCCATGATGCCCAGATTGCCCGAGCGGAAGGACTCCGCGATGGCCAGGGGGACCTCGGCCTCGGCCTCGACCACCTTCGCGCGCATCTCCTGCTCGCGCGCGCGCATCTCCTGCTCGGAGGCGACGGCGAGGGCACGGCGGGCCTCGGCCTTGGCCTGGGCCATCTGCTTGTCGGCGTTGGCCTGCTCGATCTGGAGCTTGGCGCCGATGTTGTCGCCGACGTCGACGTCGGCGATGTCGATCGAGACGATCTCGAAGGCCGTCTGGGCATCAAGCCCCTTGGCCAGAACATTCTTGGAGATGAGGTCGGGGTTCTCGAGCACGCGCTTGAAGGTCTCCGAGGAGCCGATGGCGCTGACGATGCCCTCGCCGACACGGGCGATGATCGTCTCCTCTGTGGCGCCGCCGATCAGGCGATCGAGGTTGGCACGCACCGTCACGCGGGCCTTGGCCTTCAGCTGAATCCCATCGACGGCCACGGCATCGAGCGTCTGGCGCCCCTTGGCGGGATCCGGGGCGTCGATGACGCGGGGCTGGACGCTCATCTGCACCGCCTCGAAGACATCGCGTCCCGCGAGGTCGATGGCGGCGGCCTTCTGGAAGGTCAAAGGGATCCCGGCCTTGTCGGCGGAGATCAGAGCACGCACCACGTTCAGGACGTGTCCCCCCGCCAGGTAGTGGGTCTCGAGGTCATTGGTGGTGAGGGGGATCTGGGCCTGACGCGCCGCGATGTAGGGATCGACGATCAGCGCGGGGGGGATCCGCCGGAATCGCATCACGATCAGATTGACCAGCCCGACGTGGGCCTTGGCAAAACGCGCAGCGAAATAGAGTCGAAGCGGCACAAGGTAGAGAAACAGAAGGACAAGAACGACTATGGCGATGATCACACCGATGGAAAATCCGGTCAGGCCTCCCAGATCGGAACCGATGGAAGACCCGGCGGCCAAGACAGGCAAAGCGTGGAGCATGGGACTCAACCCTCCTCAGCGACCAGTTTCGAGTGGAACCCAACTGATCTGAAAAGTGATGCTAATCCGATGATCACGTGGGAATCAACCCTCTTTGTGCATGTCTTTGGGGTCTGGCGGGGTGGGTTGGCCACCGGCTCTCACACTCCACTGACTCTGTTGGCAGCTGAATGAAAAATCAGTGTATGGCGATCTTCTTTATATTATCAGTAAAACCTTGATTTTCAGATCCCCAAGAATAAGAAACCGACCCGATTGGAAAGCGCCTGCAAACCAGATTCTATTCCAATTGCGGGGCACTGAAAATACAACGCTTTCGTCTTGACATTGCGACATTTGCATCAAAATGCTGACACCATACCAGTGACCAGACGGTATAGAGCGCGCCGGTCACAAATTTGGGAGTTTTGCTGAAATGTCGACACTGCTGGGTAAAATGATCTACGAGCGCCGGTTGGAGCTGGGATTGACACAGGATCAATTCGGTTCTCAGTACGGCGTTTCGGGACCAGCCATTTTCAAGTTTGAAAAGGGCTATGTGAATCCCTCCTTCAAACTCTGGATGCGGATGGCTGCCGATTTTGAATTGAGTGAAGGGTTAGCTGTGCTGCTCTGGGCGAAGGCGAAGATCCCGCCCGAGTATCAGGAGATGATCGAGCTGAAGGGAGCCAAGGTCAAAGAGGCCGAGGTGATCTATCGGTCCAGTCAAAAGAAGGCCGACTTCAGCCGCATCATGAACCGGGAGAAGCTCCGCAAGGCGATCCTCGAGGACAAGACCCTGCCAACCGGACTTCTCTCCCTGGTCCGCGACAATGCCATCTGGGAGATCTATCAGCCGACGGGGCGGGAGATCAACCTCCTGCGGGAGACCTACGGCAAGTTTGGAGATGGCACCAAGGCCAAGTACCGTGAGGCCCTGCTTCTGCTGCGGAGCTTCACTGGCTCTGAGGACTGACCGTCCTCCGAGTCTTTTCGATTGATCTTCACCAGGGCTCGACCCATCACCTGGGGGTCGAGCCTTTTCACATTTTTGCCAGGAGTGACGCTGTGAGTGAGCACCCCTTCGAGCGCCTCGTGGGCGTGATGAGAACACTGCTGGGTCCCGGGGGTTGCCCCTGGGATCGTGAGCAGACTCCCGAGACACTCAAACCCCACCTGATCGAGGAGATCTACGAGGCCTGCGATTCGATCGACCGCGGTGATCATGAGGGACTGCGCGAGGAGCTGGGGGACGTCCTCATGCACGTGGTCTTCCTCTCGCTCCTCGCTGAGCAGAGCGGCCACTTCGCCCTCCCCGAGGTGATCGACGGGATCTGTGACAAGCTGATCCGCCGCCACCCCCACGTCTTCGGCGATGAGGAACGAATCGAGGAGGCGGATGCCGTGGTCGACCGCTGGGAGGCCATCAAGGCCCAGGAGCGTGAGGAGAAGAGCGAGAAGGCCTCCCGCCTCGACGGTGTTCCCCACGCGCTGCCCGCTCTGCTGCGGGCACACCGGATCCAGGAGAAGGCCGCGAAGGCGGGTTTCGACTGGGATGATGTCGCCGATGTGCGGGCCAAGATCCATGAGGAGATCGATGAGTTCGAGAGGGAGGCAGCTGCAGGCGACCCTGAGCGCATGGAGGACGAGTTTGGCGACCTTCTGTTTGCCATCGTGAATCTCGGACGCTGGCGACGCATCAACAGTGAGAGTGCGCTCCAGCGGACCAATCTGAAGTTCACGCGGCGATTCCGCCAGATCGAGGCCTGGGCCCGGCGGGAGGGGCGGAGCCTCGAATCCATGACATTGGCCGAGATGGACGCCATCTGGGAGGAGACGAAGTCCGAGGAATGAAGGGCTCGACGTCTCTTTTCGCTGGTCTTGGCACAGGAATGGCTTCCGCAGGATCTGGGTGTTGAAGGGATGACTGCCCCCTCGGGGGCTTTATTTTTCAACCCACAGACTGTGTGACTCAATAAGGAGTGCTTTTGATGTTGAGACTCTGCGTCATTGCCACGATGGCACTTGCGATGGCCGCCCTTGCCCCTGGCACCTGGGCCCACTGCGGCACCTGCGGCGTTGAAGCCGCTGACACCTCCGTGCCAAGCACGGCTCCCTCCTCCTGCCCCTTCATCGCGGGTCAGAGCAACTGCCCGGTGACGGCCGCATGCCCGGTCAGTGGCGAGGCCTGTGAAGTTCCCAAAGCAGCCTGTGCTGGTGCGAATTGCGCCACCTGCCCCGCGAGCGGGGAAGCCTGCGCCGCCCCAGCCGTCGCCTGCACCGGCCAGGCGGACTGTGCCTGCCCCCACTGCGC
>JAFGKF010000105.1 GCA_016928695.1 Candidatus Sumerlaeota bacterium
CGGGATGTCCAGGTGCTCGGGGCAGCGCGGCAGGCAGTCGCCGCACTCGGTGCACTTGCTCGCCAGGTTGCCGGGGAACCAGTGCCCCGCCTGCTCGAAGAGGTTGTAGCGCATCTTGGCGAACTCCTCCATGCCGAGTCCGACGAGGAGGTTGCGCAGCCGCAGCACCTCGGGGATGTGGATGTTCTCGGGGCAGGGCAGGCACTCCCAGCAGACAGAGCACCACGTGTCGCCCAGCGGTTCGCGCGCCGCCTCCGCCACGCGCTCGGCGATGCCTTCGATCGCACCGCTGATGTCGTCGACATGGTTCAGCACGTCGAGGTGATCCTCGATCTCACCGGGTTTCCGAGCGCCCAGGGTCAGCGAGGTCACCTCGGGGTGGCTCAGGGTCCAGAGCGAGTTGAACGTCATCGGATGGAGCGGCGCCGTCGCCTCGCGGAGGCGGTCGGTGGGTTTCCAGAGCAACCCACCCTTCTCGTGGGGCGAGAGGATCAGGACGCCCATGTCGAGCTCGCCCGCGCGCTGCACCGCCGCGAGATTGCGGGGGCTGAAGTGGTAGAAGTGGAGCGTCACAGCGGCGAAGGCCTGGGTGTCGAGCGCCTCGATGATCAGATCAAGGGGCCCGTGGGTGGAGAAGGCGATGTGGTTGACCGCCCCCTGCTCCTGGAAGCGCTGCAGCACCTCGAGGCAGCCGCCCTTCCGCATCGCCCAGTCGAAGGTCTCGCGGTTGTTGATGCCGTGGAGGTCGAGGATGTCGACGTGGTCGAGCCTCAGGCGCGTCAGGCACTCCTCGACGACACGCGCGAAGTCATCGGTGTCGGCGCGCGGGCTCACCTTCGTGGTGATGACGAGCTCATCGCGGGGGAAGTCGCCGAGGAACCGTCCCATCTCGAGCTCCGAGGTGCCGTAGCCACGCGCGGTGTCGAAGTGGTTGATGCCCACCTCCCAGGCGCGGTGGAGGGTGGCCTCGACATTTCGGAGGCTCTCGGCGGGGATCTCGTCCTCACCCAGGTCCTTCCATGAGTGCATGTGCCGCATGCCGCCGAGGGTGAAGATCGAGATGTCGAGTCCTGTCCGGCCGAAGCGGCGGCGGGGAAATCGTCGCGGGATCACGATCGGCGCCGTCTCCTTCGGGGAAAGTCCGAGCAGCGTAGCGGGCAGCGGGCCTCCACGCAAAGACTCTCTCCCGAGAAAATCGCCCCGCCCCCGGATTTGGGCTGGAAATCGGGGACGAGTTCTGTCCTCTTTTCGCGTCGGCCCCCGAGCGAGGAGAGGAGACCGCGTGCTCAGACCCCGGCAGCTGTTCGGCAAATACCGCATCGTGCGCCGCCTGGCGCAGGGGGGCTTCGCCGTGGTCTACGAGGCGCTCGACACGATCGAGGGCGTCCGCGTCGCGCTGAAGATCCCCCACAGCCACCTGCTCAAGAGCGAGGCCCTGGCGGACTTCAAGCGCGAGGTGCGCATGACGGGCCGCCTCGATCACCCCAACATCCTCCCGATCAAAAACGCCGATTTCATCGAGGACCACTTCGTCATCGCCTCCGCTCTGGGCGAGAAGTCGCTGGCGGAGCGGATGAAGAGCCGCATGTCCTCGCGGACGGTGTTCCGCTTCGCCGAGCAGATGATCGAGGCCATCGCCCACGCCCACCGCCGCCACATCGTCCACTGCGACATCAAGCCCGACAACTTCATCCTCTTCCCCGGGGGCAAGGTGCGGCTGACCGACTTCGGTATCGCCAAGATCTCATTCCGCACCCTGAGCGCCTCGGGTGCGGGCACGCTCGGCTACGTGGCGCCCGAGCAGGCACTGGGCCGCCCCTCGAAGAGCTCGGACGTCTTCTCCCTCGGCCTGATCCTCTTCCAGATGCTCTCCCGCGAGCTGCCCCGCTGGCCCTTCGAGTGGCCCCCGCCGGGCACCGCGACACTCCGGCGCAAGTTCCCCCCCGAGGGGATCGAGCTGATCCGGCGCGCCCTCGAGGTCGACACCCGCCGCCGTTTCCACGACGCGAACCACATGCGAGCGGCTTTTCAGCAGCTCAAGCAGACGCTGACGACGTCACCGCGGAGGCGCAAGCGCTGGCTGTGAGGGAGAGTGGTTGGGTCCGGGAGTGGGAACTCCCGGACCATCGTGATGAGAGGAGGTCCGGGAGTGGGAACTCCCGGACCATCCGGATGAAGAGAGGCCCGGGAGCAGAGCTCCCGGGCCATGGGTTCCATGACTCGCTGAGGCGGGATCTCAGCCCTTGAATCCGACCTGCTGGGCGACCCAGCTCGACTGGACCGACTTGGGACGTGTGATCGCCGTTCCCATCGCGCGGTTCCAGACCAGCTGCGCCAGCATGCCGAGCATCCGGCTGACGCTGAACAGCACGGTGTAGTAGGCGAACTCCTTGAGCCCGTAGTGGTGGAGAAGCGCCCCACTGCCCGCGTCGACGTTCGGCCAGCAGTTGGCGATCGGGTTCTTGCCCGCCGCGACCCGCTCGGCGCTGTACTCCTCGAGCACCTTCGGGACGACGTTGAAGACAAGGTCGACCGTCTTGAACACCGGGTCGTCGGCCATGTGCTTGCGGCCGAACTCGTTGAACCCGGCGAAGCGCGGGTCGGTGACGCGCAGCACGGCGTGGCCGTAGCCGGGGATCACCTTGCCCGATCGGAGCGTCTCGAAGGCGTACTCGCGGATCTGCTTCTCGCTCGGCACGCCGCCGAACTTTTCCATCGTCTCGATGATCCACCCCAGGCACTCCTGGTTGGCGAGGCCGTGGAGCGGGCCCGCCAGGCCGTTGAGTCCCGCGGAGACCGCGTAGTAGGGATCGCTCAGCGCGGAGCCCACCGTGTGGCAGGTGTTGGCGGAGACGTTTCCCCCCTCGTGGTCGCTGTGGAAGTTGAGGTAGAGGCGCATCAGATCGGCGAAGGTGCCCTTCGGGTCCGGCAGACCCAGCATCTTCGCGTAGTTCGCCCCCTGGTCGAGCCCCGGCGTCCAGTCGATCCGCGGACCCTTGTCGTAGCGCATCCGGTAGATTCCCGCCGCGATGGTCGCCGAGGTCGCGATGATCTTCAGCGCGTCCTCGAGCGCAGGCTTCCAGTAATCCTCTTTCTTCACCCCCGCATCGTAGGATCGGCGGAACTCGCTCTCGCACTCCATGACCAGGATCGCGGTGTCGAGCATCACCATCGGGTGGGAGTCCTTCGGCATCGCCTCGAGCACCGCCCACACGTAGGCGGGCACCTCGGCGCGCTTGTCGAGGTCGGCCTGGAGCGCCGCCTTCGCCGCCGCGTCGGGCAGCTCGCCCGTCAGCAGGAGGAAGAAGATCTCCTCCGGCCACTTGTCCTTGATCGTCAGCAGCGGATGGCCGCGGATGATCAACCCCTTGTCCGGCTCCACCAGCGATGTGTCGCAGATCATCGCCTTGACACCCCGCATGCCGCCGAACGCCTGCTTGACGGTCACCTGCGAGATCACATCATCGCCGTGGGCCTTGACCAGCGCACCGATTTCAGAGCGCCACTGGGGGATTTTCGCCTCCAGAGTCTCCTGCAGTGTTGCCATTTCTGAGCCTCCTCCTGGCGTCAGGGACAAATGTCCCGCTCGTCAAATATGAACGTTTCCCAACAGACCACTCAGCCTCCGACCTTCGAACCCCAGAGAAGATCGTCAGGGAGTGATCGGATCATCTCCCCCGGGGTTGTTTTCGTCAAGCTGGGTCGGGTCCCCCCGAAAAGGGCTTTGCGTCGAATTTGAAAAAAGAGGGGGCCGAGAACGAAGGAATCAGCGCCCCTCTGCAGTGCAGAGTCCGGGGCGAGGGAATCAGAGAGTGTGGGCCGTGAGAGCCCGTTTGGCTCAGGCCCTCACACCCTTCTTCTCCAGCAGGCCGACGACCTGGTCGGGTCGCTTGGCGACCGGGATGTCGGCGGCGGTGAGCGCCTCGATCTTGTCCTTCGCGGTCCCCTTGCCCCCCGCGATGATGGCGCCCGCGTGGCCCATGCGCTTGCCGGGGGGGGCCGTGAGCCCCGCGATGAATCCGACAACGGGCTTCTTGAAATTCTCTTTGATCCACTCGGCGGTCAGCTCCTCCTCGTTGCCGCCGATCTCGCCGATCAGCACGACCGCCTCGGTCTGATCGTCGTCGCGGAAGTGCGTCAGGCAGTCGATGAAGTTCGAGCCGACGATGGGATCGCCGCCGACGCCGATGCAGGTCGACTCGCCGAGTCCGGACTTGGAGAGGAAGTCGACGATCTCGTAGGTCAGCGTGCCCGAGCGGGAGATGACGCCGACCTTGCCCTCTTTGCAGATGTGGCCGGGGAGGATGCCGACCTTGCATTTGCCGGGTGAGATGAGCCCCGGGCAGTTGGGGCCGATCACCACTTGGCCCGTCGACCGGGCGCGCCAGTAGACCTTCATCATGTCGAGCGTCGGGATGCCCTCGGAGATGATGACGACCACGCCGAGGCCGGCGTCGAGCGCCTCGAGCGCCGCGTCGGCGGCGAATGAGGCGGGGACATAGATGACGCTCGCGTTGGCGCCTGTCTCGCGGGTGGCATCGCGCACGGTGTCGAAGATGGGGACGCCGAGCGCCTCCTGCCCGCCCTTGCCCGGGACGACGCCGGCGACGACCTCGGTGCCGTAGTCGATCATCTGCTGGCCGTGGAAGGAGCCCTCCCCCCCGGTGATGCCCTGGATGATCAGGCGGGTGTTCTCGTCGACGAAGATGGCCATGGCAGTCTCCTCACTCTGTTGGTCCGCCGTTGGTCTCGGCGAAAGTTCTCAGGCGGTGGATCGCTCCTCCGCTCCGGCGCGCGCGGCGCGTCTCGCCCCCGGCGAGCGCAGTGTCAGCAGCGTGATCTCCGGCGGGCAGTTGATCCGCAGCGGCACGCCGACAGTCCCGATCCCGCGTGTGACCCACATGACGGATCCGTTGCGCTGGAAAAGCCCCTGGTCGTACTCCGCGCCGCGGTTTGATGGGACGATCATCGACCCGACCAGGGGCAGGCGCCACTGGCCGCCGTGCGTGTGACCCGCCAGCACGAGATCCGCGCCGCGGGAGGCGACATGCTCGAGCGTGTCGGGCGTGTGACTCAGGACAAGACGGCACTCCCCGTTGCACTCGGGCAGGAGCGTGTCCCAGCTCGCGACCGGGTTCCAGGGATGCTCGACGCCGACGACGTGGAGCCGGGCGCCGTCGCGCTCGACAATCACCCCGCGATTGGTCAGCAGCGGGATGCCGCGCCGCTCCAGCGCCGCGACGACTGCCGCCGAGTCGTGCCAGATGTCATGGTTGCCTCGGATCGCCCAGGCGCCGAGGGGTGGCGCGAGCCGTCGGATCCCCTCGAGGAAGCACTCGAGGTCGGGGGTCGCGCGGTTGACGATGAAGTCGCCGGTGATAGCGATCATGTCGGGCCGCAGGTCCTGCGCGAGGTCGATGGTGCGCTGGGTGAGCGCCCCGGCGAACTCCACGTGGAGATCGCTCAGGTGCAGAAGTCTCAGGCCGTCAAATGCCGGGGGGAGCTTGGGCAGCTCGATCTCGATGCGGATCAGCCGCAGGTCCGAGGTCGTCAGCGCGAATCCGGGCAGGGAGGGCGTGGAATCCACCGAGACCGACTCGGAGGTCATCGAGCGAAGCCCCGACACGCGGACCGGGTGAAGGTGCCCCCACAGGGAAAACGCCCCCAGGCCCAGCATCAGCAGCGTCTCCGCCGCGAGCAACGCCAGCAGCGCCGAGGCCCCCGCCATCTCCGGGCGAAGCGTCAGGAAACCCTGAACCGTCGGTGTTCCCCACCCCAGCAGGATCAGGAGCAGCGCCCCCGGGACCCAGATCATCCCGAGGCCGACGATCAGGGTGTCCTTGAGCGGCCCCCCCGCCATCCGCATGGGGACACGGTTGATGAAGGAGGCCACCGCGGTGGTCTGCGCCACGGCGAATAGCAGCAGGACGGCGAGCTTCAGGGTCATCGGTTCAGCGGCGGCTCAGCTCCACGGCTCGCTGAGCGGCCTCGCTCATCGTCTCGAGCATGATCAGATCGGTGCCCTCGAGCATCTTCCGGGCCTCTCTCTGGTTCGTTCCGACCAGCCGCAGGACGATCGGGAGATCGAGGCTGAGTCTCTCCTTCGCCTGCAGGATGCCCTCGGCCACGCGGTCGCAGCGGACGATGCCGCCGAAGATGTTGAAGAGGATCGTGTTCACCGTCGGATCGGAGGTCACGATGCGCAGCGCCTCGGTCACCTGGTCGGCCTTCGCGCCGCCGCCGATGTCGAGGAAGTTGGCGGGCTCGCCGCCGAAGTGCTTGACGACATCCATCGTCGCCATCGCGAGCCCGGCGCCGTTGACAATGCATCCGATCTTCCCGTCGAGCTTGACGTAGTTGACCCCCGCGCGGCGGGCCTCGACCTCGAGTGGCTCCTCCTCGCGATCGTCGCGCATCGCCTCGAGCTCGGGGTGGCGCCCCAGCGCGTTGTCGTCGAAGTTCATCTTCGCATCGCAGGCGATCACGTTCCCCTCCCCGGTGATCACGAGCGGATTGATCTCCGCCAGCGAGCAGTCCTTCGAGATGAATGCGATGTGCAGCGCGTGGAGCGTGTAGGTGAAGGTCTTCATCCCACTCTTGGGGATTTTCAGGAAGAACGCCGCTCGGCGCACCTGGAAGTCGCACAGGCCGAGCGAGGGCTCGACGACCTCCTGCAGGATCTTCTCGGGGGTCTCGGCGGCCACCTTCTCGATCTCGACACCGCCCGCGGCCGATGCGATGAGCACCGGCTTTTTGCTCGCGCGGTCGATCACGAACCCGATGTAGAGCTCCTCTTTGATATCCGCGGCCTCCTCGAGCAGGACGGTGCGGACGATGCAGCCCTTGATGTCCATGCCGAGAATCGCGTCAGCGTGGGCACGGACCTCGTCCATGGTCTTCGCCACTTTGACTCCACCGGCCTTGCCGCGCCCACCCACGTGCACCTGGGATTTGACGACGATGGGGAGCGAGAGCCCCTTGGCGACTTTGACCGCCTCGTCGACGGAGGTGGCGACGTCCCCCTTGGGAATCGGGATGCCGTGCTCCCTGAGAATCTGTTTGGCCTGGAACTCATGGATCTTCATGGGTGTCGCTCCGGGGGCGCTCCTGATGGGCTGAGAATGCGGGACCTTGTCGAAACAGTGGAAAAAAGTGCAAGCTCAGATGTGACGAAAAATCCAGGTTTCCTCAAGAGAGCCGCGCTGGAGGCGCTCAGGGCTTGGCCTGCTCCACGGGCACGCGTTTGAAGCGGTAGCCCGTCCAGACCTCCTCGTAGCCGTCGCCGCGGTCGACGCCGCTGCCGTTTCCCTCCTGCCGGGAGGGGTCGATCATGTCCTGCTGGGCCTTCGCCAGCGCCAGGCGCCGTCGCTGGCGGTCGGTGATCTCGCTCTGGAGCAGCGCCTCATAGCCGGCGGTGATGTCGACGACCATCTGCTCGAGGACCTCGGGGTTCTCGCGGAGGTGTGGATCACGCGAGAGGGCGCGGATCGTCTCGCGGCGGACATGGGGAATGCCGACGAGGTGATAGAGCATGTTCCAGAAGAGGCGCTCGCGCCAGGGCACCTCCTCCATCCTCTTCGTCTTCTCCATTTTCAGCTTCGAGCCCTCGTACTCGCGGAGACCGAACGTCTCGATGCGGAAAGGGGGCTGAAGCTGGAGGAGGAACTCGAGCGTCTCACGGCGGGCGTCCTCGTCCTCGTAGGGGTTGTCGCTGATCACGTCGAGCTGGACGAGGTCGAAGGGGAACTTCGCGAGGATGCGCGACATCTCGATCGTCTTCCTCGGCGTGTGGCCGCGGTCGAAGACCTCGCGCGTCGTCCTCTCGCTCCCGCTCTGGATCCCCATGCCGGTGATGGTCATGCCCGCCTCGAAGAGCGCGGCGACCATCTCCTCGTCGGTGGTGTTCGGGTGAACGTATCCGGTGAACGTGATGCAGTCCTCGGCGAATCGCTCGCGGAACCGGCGGGCGAACTCCATGATCCAGGGCTTCTGGATCGCGAAGATCTCGTCGTGGAAGATGAAGTGGCGCATCTGGTTCTCGCGGACGCGCACCTCGATCTCCTCGAGGACGTTCTCCACGCTGCGGCGGCGGATGCGCTGGAATCCCTGGGGGCCGTCGTTGAGCACCGAGTGGATGCAGAACGAGCATCTGTAGGGGCAGCCGCGCTCGGTGAAGAGGTAGATGTGGTTGTGGAGCCACCCCGTGCGGTCCATCATCTTGTGGCGGTCGACGTCGTCGTCGTCGATCAGCACCTCGTCCTCACCGTAGATGGGGAAGGGGAAATCATCGAGATTGGAGTGGAGCGGCTCATCCGTCGAGGTGCGGACGATCTCATCGCCGCAGCGCGTCCAGAGCCCGGGGATCTCGACGCGCTCGCCGCGCCGCAGGGTGGGCAGCGCCTCCATCATCGCCACGATGGGGATCTCACCCTCGCCCGTGCAGACGATGTCGGCGTGTCGGATCGAGCCCTCGGGATCGAGCATGCAGTGGATGCCACCCCAGGCGATCGGGATCCCTGGCATCCGCTCACGGATCACGGCGGTGATTCTCTCGGCGACGTCGAGCGTCACCGAGTAGAGTGAGATGCCGATCAGATCGGGCCCGAACTCGGCCAGCTCCTGCACCAGGAGGGATCGCTCCGTGTCGGTGATCGGCGTCGGATAGGGGACGTAGAGGACCTCGCCGGGGTGCTGGAAGGCGACGTACTTCAGGGCATCGCGCCTGAGCCGCTCGTGGTGCTCGAAGTCGAGGGTGGGGACGCCGACGGCGCGGAGCTCCTTGAAATGGATGAATTTGACCGTGTGCCCGGCGGCCTTCAGTGAGGCGGCGATGTGGCGCGGCCCGGCTGCACCGGGGTTGTAGGTGGTGATGAGCGCAACGCGTCCCATGCTTCTCAGGGTCCCCTCACGGACCGCCTGATCTCTCAGAGGTCCCGCTCGGCGTCAAGCCCAACCGAGACTCAGGCATTGCGCCCGAGAAGGCTCTCGACCGCGGCCTCCACCTCATCGACAGTGATGAGCGCCATCCTGTGCTCGGGACCGAGGTCTCCCAGCTCCTCAGGGCGCAGATCCCAGCCGGGGCTGATCACCGCCCGGTGATGGATCTGACCGCTCCATGCTCCCCAGCGACGCTCCGAGGAGTGACCGTAGAGAGCGACGGTTGGCACACCGAGCGCCATGGCGAGGTGCTTTGGCCCCGAGTCGGTCGTGATGAGCAGACGCGAGCGCCTGAGGAGTGCCGCGACGTCACCGAGGGGACGGTTCGCGCAGGCGTTGACGGCTCCCTCCAGCGGGCTCTCGCCGAGAAGGCGATGCACGGAAGGGCGCTGGCGTGAGTCGCCGACGAAGACCAACCGATGATCGGGGTGAGCGGCCCTGAGCCTCTGCGCGAGCGCGATCCAGCGGCTCTCGGGCCAGTGCTTGCCCACACCGGTCGCACCGATGTGCAGCGCGATGAGGGGCACGCCCTGGAGGCCGTGCTCGCTCATCAGGGCGTCGAAGTGGTCCGAGGGCGGCGCCAGAGGGGGCAACTCATACACCGTGCTCGGCTCACCCTCGACGCCGAGGCATCGGCCGAGCGCGAAGAGGTTCTCGACCTCGTGGCGCTCGAAGTCCTTCGCCACGCGCAGATCGAGCAGGTCGTGCCAGAGCTGTCGGCGAAAGCCCATGTCCTCGCCGAAGCCGATCACCGGCGCGCGGTGGCTGATGAGCAGCGGCCAGGCGGGTGCGTCGTGCCAGTAGGGGACGAGGACGACGTCGGGCGCGAGCCTTCGCAGCACACGGCGGATCTCCTTCCACCGCTCCCATCCAAACAGAAACCGCGGGGGCGAGATCTCCACGAGCGCGTCGATGTGCGGGCTCCGGCCCTGGAGCTCGCGCGCGTGGCGATTGGCCACGAGGGTGATCCTCCCATCGGGGCGTGCGCGTCGCAGGCCCTCGAGCAGCGACCCCAGCAGCACGGTGTCGCCGATGAATCCCTGGCAGGCGATGCAGATGTGCTCGGGGTGCTCGGGCACCCTGCGTCTCAGTCTCAGGGGCGAGCGAAGCTGCGTGAGGAGAAACCAGAGCGGCACCCGTCCGAGGCGCTTGAGCGATCCCAGAAGCCAGCGCTTCAGTGCGCCCATGCGGAGTCTGAGCACGGCGCCGTGCCCACGATCACGCACGCAGGCCCGGACGAGAGCCCTCTGGCGCACACGCCAGAGGGCGTGGACGCGCCAGCGGCGAAGCGAGAGAAGACTCCTCAGCGCCTGACCCGGCCCTGCCATGAGATCGCCCAGCGCCAGGCGGACAAGGGCCATCTCACGCGTGCGATGCCATGCGCTCTGACCGTCCTGCCGAGCGCGGCCCTTCAGATACGACCAGCACAGTCGCCCGGGGTCGATGTGATGCGTCACGCGCTGCTCGGGGTCGAAGCGGGTCCGATATCCCCTCAGCCGCAGGCGGCGCCACAGCTCGGCATCCTCCCGGCCCCAGCGGTAGACCGCGGCCGATCCATCGAGATATCCCCCCACGGACTGAAACGGCTCGCGCCGAAGCACCGGGCGACACACCGCCATGTTCGACGTGTCGGGATACGCCAGCGATCCCGCGGTGCGCGGGTTCCGGTGCTCGGGGCCATGCAGCCCCACCGCCCAGCCCATGCGCTCGTCCCACCATCGGGGGAACACCAGATCCGCCGGGGGTGCGGTTGCGCCCCCGACGGCGTCGACCTCAGCGAGATTCGCCGCGATCCGCGCGAGCCATCCCGGCTGCGCCTCGCAGTCGTCGTCGAGGAAGGCGATCAGCGATCCCGCGGCCGCGTCGACACCCAGATTGCGCACCTCGGCGAAGCTCGCCTCCGGTTCACCCTCGACGATCACCAGTCGCTCGATGATCTCCTGCTCGGAGAGCCACTCGCGCGTGCCATCAGTCGATCCGTTGTCGACGACCACGACCTCGAGCTGCGGATAGCCCTGGGCAGACAGCGAGCGAAGGCATCGCTCGAGGGAGTGGCGCCGATTGCGCGTGAGCACGACGGCGGAGATCAGCGGATGCTCTTCACCCATGAGGCCGGGAGTCTGGCCCGGGTCCCGGAGAGGGCCAAGAGTTTTCTGCGCGCGATCAGCGGTCTGGAGAGTGGGGCGGCCAAGCCGTGGCGATGACAGTCAGGGCCCGGCGGCTGACGCCCCCGGGCCCCGGAGTCAGCGGATCAGCGCCTGCTCTGGATCATCCCATGTTCGCGATGATCGCGGAGGCGAACTCGGAGGTGGAGACCTTCGTGGCGCCCTTCATCTGACGCTCGAGGTCGTAGGTGACGACCTTCTGCTTGATCGTCTTCTCGAGGGCGCGCTGGACCATCTTGGCCGCCTTTTTCCACCCGAGGTACTCGAGCATCATCACGCCGGAGAGCATGAGCGAGCCGGGGTTGACCATGTCCTTGCCCGCGTACTTGGGCGCGGTGCCGTGCGTCGCCTCGAAGAGCGCAACCCAGTCGCCGATGTTGGCGCCGGGGGCCATGCCGAGCCCGCCGACCTGGGCGGCGCAGGCATCGCTCATGTAGTCGCCGTTGAGGTTCGGCATCGCCACGACGTCGTACTCATCGGGGCGCGTCAGCACCTGCTGGAACATCGAGTCGGCGATGCGGTCCTTGATGAGGATCTTGCCCTTCGGCATCTCGCCCCCGTGCTTGTCCCACAGCTCCTGCTCGGTGATGGTCTCGTCGGCGAACTCCTCGCGGGCGACCTCGTAGCCCCAGTCGCGGAACGCACCCTCGGTGAACTTCATGATGTTGCCCTTGTGGACGAGGGTCACGCTGTGTCGCTTGCTCTGGATGGCGTAGCGGATCGCCTTGCGGACCAGGCGCTTGGTGCCGGTGATCGAGATCGGCTTGATGCCGATGCCGGAGTCCTCGCGGATCTTGGCGCCCATCTCGTTGACCAGGAAGTCGCGGACTCTCTTCGCCTCGGGCGTCCCCTGCTGGTACTCGATGCCCGAGTAGACGTCCTCGGTGTTCTCGCGGTAGATCACGACGTCGAGGGCCTTCGGCCGCTTGACCGGGCTCGGCACGCCCCGGTACCAGCGCACGGGCCTCACGCAGGCGTAGAGCTCGAGCAGCTGGCGGAAGGCGACGTTGAGCGACCGGATGCCGCCCCCGACGGGGGTGGTCAGCGGCCCCTTGATGGCGACGATGAAGTGCTTGATCGCCTCGAGCGAGTCCTTCGGCATGGGCACACCGTACTTCTCCATCGCCATCTCGCCGGCGTAGATCTCGAACCAGGCGATTTTCTTCTTCCCCTCAAAGGCCTTCTCCACCGCCGCGTCCCAGACGCGCTTGGAGGCTCGCATGATGTCCGGCCCAATTCCATCGCCCGTGACGAAGGGAATGATCGGGTTGTCGGGCACCCGCAGGCGCGTGCGTCCGATGGTGATGCGTTCACCCGCGGGGGGGCTGATCTTCTCAAAGGTGGGAGTCGGGTCGGCCATGGTTCCAGAGCACCTCTCAATACAGATTGGAATCGGGTCTGAGCAGGCAGGAATCAGGCCAAATCGGGTCACGAGTGTCAACCGTCGGGCGGTCCCGTCCGGCTCAGGAAGTACTCCCAGTTCGCCTGAACCACTGGATTCTCAGGGTCGAGAGCCAGCGCTCGCTGGAACGCCACACGGGCGAGATCCTCCTCCCCGCGCTGGTGGTGACGAAGGGCGAGATAGCTGGTCGCCACGGCATTGCCGGGATGCACCGCGAGGCACTGGACAATGGCCTGATCGCATGCGGTGTGGAGCTGCGCCGCCCGCACCGCGCGCCCCTCCAGCGTGGCCTCCTCGGCCATTTTGAGCAGCACCCCTGCCAGATGCTCCAGCGCTCGGGCATTGAGCGGCGGCCCCCCCTCCTGCATCCGGCTGAGCCGCACGGCCCGCTCGAGGGCCTCGCGGGCCTCGGGGTGGCGCTCCAGAAGCTGCAGCTCGACCCCGAGCGCGGCCCAGGCCTGCGATGAGCGGGGCGCCACCCGCACATCGTGCTGCCACAGGCGCAGATTGTCCCCCCAGTCCCATGAGCGGCGGATCGTTCGGACAGACGCGGCCACCAGGATCACCGCACAGATCACCACCAGGGCTCCCTGGAAGGGCCTCCGCTGAACCGCCTCCCCCCAGCCGACCAGGGCGCCAAAGAGAAGGCACATCCCGGCGCTTGGGAGGTAGACCAGGCGCTCGGCGAAGAGCACTCCCACGGTGAGGATCAGATTCGATGTCAGAAGCGCCGTGAGAAACCACAGGCCGATCGAGAGTGCGATCTCGGGGCGTTGGCGGCGCGTCCGAATCGCGAGGGCCGCCAGACCGAGCATCGCCAGGGCCGCCACCGCAGTGGAGGGATCGAAAAATCCCGGGGACAGCTCCAGGTGACGCCAGGAATAATCCGCCACCAGATCCGCGGGCCACACGAAGAGCCACCACTGGAGACCGAGTCCGCGGATCGCCGTGGCCCACTGGGTGATCCACCCCATGCCCTCGGCCAGCAGGGGATTGATCAGCGTGAATGACGATGGCTGCTCGCCCAGACCGAGCTGCCCGAGCGCCGCCCACCGGGCGACGAGATAGACGGGAATCACCGTCAGAGGGCCGACCCATCGGCGGAGTTGCCAGCGGGGTCCGCCCATCTCGCCGGGTCGACCGAGCCAATCATCGAGTGCCATGACGCCGATGATGGTGATCGCCGACTCCTTCGAGAGAAGCCCCAGCGCGAACCACAGCGGGGCGCGCACAGGCTGGCCACGGCGGTGCGCCTGCCAGGCCATCAGGGCGAAGAGAGCCGCCAGGATCTCCGAGCGCCCCACGGTGTTGGCCACGGCCTCGGTGTGAAGCGGATGGACCGCGAAGAGCGCGGCGGCCAGCGCGGCGGGCCAGGGGCCGCGGAGGATGACCCGCGCGAGCGAGAAGAGCACAAGGGTCACCGCGCTGTGGAGCAGCGTGTTGATCAGATGGAAGCTCCAGGGCGCTCCGCCGCTCACCCACCAGTTCAGGGCAAAGGTCGACAGCGTCAGCGGGCGCCAGTTGCCCATGGTGCCGCCGCGGGGACGCTCCCAGTGGCTCTCGGTCCAGAGCCGGTGCCACTGATTGGGGCTGTGGATGCGATCGCTCTCCACGATGATCGGGAAATCGTCATAGGTGAAATCCCCCCACCACGTGACCGCACTGACCAGCACCGCCAGAGCGAACAGGCCCCAGGGGAGCCAGCGTGGCGTGTGGTCTCCTGTCTCGGACATCAGGGGGAGCCCATCGCCTCGGCGGCCGACATCAGCTCGCGAACCCGCTCGCTGTCGGGGTGGAGCTCCGCCGCCCGCCGGAGCACCTCCCGGGCCTCATCCACGCGCCCCTCGAGGAGCAGGAACTGCGCCCAGTTGCAGAGGACGAGATGGCTCGTGTCATCCAGCCGCAGCGCCGCCCTGAATATCTCCTCTGCCCGCTCGCGATCCCCCTCGTCGGTGAGACGGATCGCATAGTACGTCAGCACGACCGGGTTGTTGGGGATGTTGGTGAGACTGAAGGCGATCGCGATGTCCGCCTCCTCCAGAAGCTCGGCGGCCCGCCCCTCGTCGCCGCTGTGCCTCGCCTCCTCGGCCATCACGAGCAGGAGATCGGCCAGCTCCTCGAGGGCCTGCTCGTGGCGGGGAATATCCGAGGGATCATCGGAGGCGCGGCTCAGATCGCAGGCGCGCATCAGATGGCGGCGCGCCTCCTCATGCTGCCCGAGGTTCTTGAGCTCGATCCCGAGGGCCGACTGGACCTGACAGGCCTGCGGTGCGAGGCGGATGTCGTGCTGCCAGAGGCTCAGGGTGTCGCGCCAATCCCAGGCGCGGCGCACTGCGCGCGCCGAGAGAGCGAGGAGCGCCACGGCGACCACCGCAGTGAAGACTCGGCGAAGAGCGGGTCTCAGGGGCGACCACTCCCGGCTCAGAAGAGAGCCGACGAACAGGCACATCCCCACGCTGGGGAGATAGAGCAGCCGCTCGGCGAAGAGAACACCGATGGGAAAGAGCAGATTGGAGGAGAGCAGCGCGAGAAGAAGCCACGCCCCCAGGGCCAGGTTCACCGCGGGGCGGCGGCGTCCCACGGTGAGCGCCAACATGACGAGGAGAGTGAAAAAGAGCAGCGAGGCGATCACGGGGGGATCAAGCGGGCTCTGCGAGAGCGGCACGTGGCGCCAGGAGTAGTCGGCCAGGAGCTTCGCCGGCCAGACGAAGAGCGCCCACTGATAGGCGAGCATCTTGATCGCCGTCGACCAGCGCGTGAGCAGAGCGAGACCATCGCCCAGAAGAGGATTGAAAACGATGAGGTGGGCCATGCCCTCGTTACGCCCGACCGAGCCGAGAACCGCCCACCGCGCGAGAATGTAGAGGGCGAACACAAGGGCCAGGGGGATCCACGCGCGTCCCGTCCACCGGGGCTTCACTCTGCCACCGGGTCGCCCCAGCAGGTCGTCGAACACCATCACCCCCACGATGGGGAGAGCCGACTCCTTCGAGAGCAGACCGAGCGCCAACCACACCGCGGCCCAGAGGGGATGCCCGCGGCGGTGCGCCAGCCAGGAGAGCAGGGCGAAGAGCGCGGCCATGACCTCCGCGCGGCCCACCACGTTGGCCACCGCCTCAGTGTGAAGCGGGTGGACGGCGAAGAGGGCGGCCGCGACGGCGGCGGGGCGCTCGCGCCCCAGGATCTCACACGCCAGGGCGAAGACAGCCAGTGTCACCCCGGCGTGCAGCAGCGTGTTGACCAGGTGAAAGGTCCATGGCCGCCGCCCAGCCAGCGCCCAGTTGATGGCATACGTCGTCGATGTGAGAGGTCGCCAGTTGCTCAGATTGGCGCCGCGCGGCTTGTTCCAGTAGCTGTGCGTCCACAGCTCATGCCACCGCGCGGGGCTGTGCACGCGCTCGTCGCGGACAACGATCGGGTAATCGTCGTAGGCGAAGTCGGCCCACCAGGTGATGGCGAACACGGCGACCGCCAGCCCGGCCAGCGCCCAGGGCAGCCACGGGGATGTCGCGCGGGGGGGCATCAGAAGGTGATCAGCGGCGTCAGGCGCTCCACGGTGCGGGGACCGATGCGGGGAACCGCCTCGAGATCCGAGGGGCGGTGGAAGGGTCCGTGGGCCTCCCGATGCTCGATGATCCTCTGCGCGATGACCTCACCGATGCCGGGCAGCGTCATCAGCTCCTCGAGCGAGGCCGTGTTGACGTTGACAAGGCGGAGGTGTGCAGATGGAGGAGGGGGAGTGCTCGGCTCGCGCGGGACCACCGTGGGGATCGCAACCGCGGGGGGCGAGACTGGACGGGGCGTCGCGGACGACACCGTGATCAGCGGCCGCAGCCGGGCCAGCATGGCTTCGCCGATGCCGCCGATCTGAGTGATGTCCTCGATCCGTTCAAAGGGCCCATGCGCCTCGCGGTGAGCGATGATCGAGCGGGCACGCACCTCTCCGATGCCGGGGAGCGCCGTGAGCTCCGTGACGGTGGCGGTGTTGATGTCGATCAGGGTGGAGGTGGGTGATGCGGCACTCTCCACCGGAGAGACGAGGGCAACAGGTTGAACGAGTGTCCGTCCGGACTCGGCGTCGATGATCAGGGCACTGGGGGTGGCGCCGCCCCGCCACTGATGAATCGCGAGGCCCACCACGATGATCCCGAGGAGCGCCAGAAGGGTGCGCTGCTCCTGCCGTGTCAGTCCCTGGAACATGGCCCCTGAAGGGGAGCACTCCGGCGTCGGTTCGACAAGAGCTATTCGTCGGTCGGCGGTGAGATCCAGTCGTCGGGCAGTGGCGTGATGAGAAGCACGCAGCCGCGCTCGATCTCCCGGGCAACCAAAGTCACTGTGAGATCCGGTCCGCGCGCGGGGATGCGTCGACGACGCAGGGTGCTGAGGCTGAGGATGTCGACGAGCAGCGCCTCCTCC
This sequence comes from Candidatus Sumerlaeota bacterium, assembly GCA_016928695.1. GTDB lineage: Bacteria > Sumerlaeota > Sumerlaeia > JABWBI01 > JABWBI01 > JAFGKF01. The sequence goes on from JAFGKF010000105.1 coordinate 16,921, forward strand.
GCCAGTCCGCTGATCTCGACCTCGGTCTCTCTCGCCTCCGCCACTGGCCGGATCCAGATCAGGCGATGCGCCTCCCCGTCGTCGCCTCTCATCACCCCCTCGACACCGGGGGGAAGCCCCACAATCTCCCGCAGGGGGGCGCGGATCGTTTCCCATGGGAGCAGGTCCACCCAGATCGAGAACGAGACCTGCCTCGCGAGCTCCTCCGGTGACGACGCCAGGGGCAGGGAGGTCACGACGCCCGCCGCACCCTCCATCACATGTCGCACGAGTCCCTCGGGTGCCAGTGAGTCCACGGGGATCAGGGGGGCCTGCTCGCCGGAGTGAAACACCACGGCGCGGTGCGAGGCCAGGCGAGGCGCAAGACGCTCGCGATCGGTGGCATCGAACAATGCCCAGAGACCCCGCCCGGCCATCAGTTGGAGAAGCCCGGCGGTCCCCGCCTCATCGGTCGCGGTTGGGGCGGTGAGAGCCAGGGCATTGATCCCGTTCGAGGCGAGATGATCGATCCAGCGCCGGCGATCATGCGCCCCGAGATCCCAGAGAGAGATCGAGCCGTCGAGAGCCCGCTCGCCACTCGCGACGGCCACGAGAAAGACCGGCCTGCCCTCTCCATCGCACAGTGACCCCGTCGTCTCGTCCCACGAGGCCTCTCCGGGAGGGAGGGCGATCACCGGCCCCAGGCCACGGGGGAAGTGGCGGGCGACCGGTTCGGGCGAGGCCTCATCGGCCCCCGCGGAGAGTGTGAGTGTCTGTGCCAAGCAGAGCGCGATGGCGATCGACTGCAGTGCGCGGGCGACCACTGCGACTCTCATCGCCTCCCCGCCACCGGGAGCGTGATGGTGAACACCGCCCCGCCCTCGGGGGCGTTGCACGCCTCGATCAGACCGCCGTGCGACTCCACGATGCGGCGTGTGATGGCGAGGCCGAGCCCCGAGCCCCCCTCCTTCGAGGTGTAGAAGGGCTCGAACAGGCGCTCGAGCGCCTCACTGCGGATCCCGGGGCCCGAGTCATGGATCTGGAGCCGCAGCCGCCGGCGGTCAAAGGGGTCGGGCCTCATCTCGACCCGGATCCGGCCCTGGTCGCCCATCGCGTGGCGGGCGTTCATGTAGATGTTGAGCAGCGCCTGCTTGAGCTGGACGGCGTCTCCCTCGATCAGGGGCAGGTCCGGCTCGATCAGCGCCTGGACGTCGATCAGGCTGCTCTTCTTGTCGAGGAAGAGAAAGCGCAGCACCTCCTCGTTGATCACCGCGAGGTCGACGGGTCGCGGCTCCGCCGCGCTGGGGCTGGCGAAGCTGAGCAGCTGCGCGACGATCTGCTGGCACCGCCGCGCCTCGGAGCGGATGGCCTGGAAGTCCTCGGCGAGCTCTCCGCTGTCGCCCGCCTTCTTGAGGAGGAAGTCCGCGTAGGCGGAGATGATGCCGACCGGGTTGTTGATCTCGTGCGCGACGCCCGCGACGATCTCGCCCAGCGTCGCGAGGTTCTCCGAGCGCAGCAGGCGCTCCTGGACGGCGATCAGCTCCGAGCGCTGGCGGTTGAGCGTCCCGAGCAGAAACCACGACAGCCCCATGACGAGGATGATCAGCGAGGTCTGGACCGAGAGGTCGCGCATGGCGACGGGCGAGATGTCGCTCAGGCTCTCGGTCGGCTGGTGGACGAGGAAGAGCGAGACGAAGACGGCGAGCACCAGCGCGTTCATGATGAGGATGTCGCGGCTGCGCTGGAGCACGGCGTATCCGCGCAGCACGAGCAGGAAGAAGAAGATGTAGTACTCCGACGAGATCTCGCCGGGGTCGGAGAGGGCGCGGTCGAGGTGGAACATGCCCGCGACAAAGACACCATCGATGATGAGCGAGGAGAGGGAGAAGGGAACCACCTGGTTGCGCTCGAGCCGGCTGAAGAGCAGGCAGTAGGCGGCGAGGACCAGCGTCGCGCTGTAGCCGAAGAAGAGGATGAAGACCGACGTCGTCGGCAGCGCCCAGTCGTGCTCCCACTGCCAGATCAGGGCCGTGAGAAGCAGCATCGCCACGCGCAGCGGGAGAATCGCCTGACGCTCGGCGCGCTCGATCCACTCGATGTTCACGCGCTCGCTGGGCATCATCGGGGCGGGGGTCACGGCGCACTCTCACTGGTGCGGAATCTGTCGTGGAAGTGGCAGATGAGCCCCGCAGCCAGCGACAGTTGGTCGGGCATCAGCGGAACAACATCTGCCCTCAGACCAAGCGCCTCGAGCGCCTTCGCCGTGGCGGGGCCGATCACCGCGAGGCACACGCCCTCGGTCAGTGTGCGCCGCTCCTCCTCGGGCAGATCGGCGAAGGCGGCCTCGGCGCCCCGCGCGGATCCGAAGGTCACGGCGTCCAGCGCGCGGTGGCGGAGCAGCTCGAGGAGCCGATCGCGGTTCTCTCTGAGGGGGTGACTCTCATAGAGAATCGCCTCCTCGACTGTCGCTCCGCGCTCCTCCAGCACTGTTCGCGTCTCGGGCCGCGCCTCCCTGCCTCGCAGCCAGAGCACACGCTTGCCCTCGAAGTCGACATCAAGCTTTTTCAGTCCCGCGACCCCCCCCGGCTCGGGGACGTGGGTGCAGCGGAGCATCAGCCGATCCACGACCGCGTCGGCTGTGGATTCTCCAACGGTGAGGATCTCCGCACTGCCGATTTTGCGGACATCGCACTCCACTGCGGTCAGGTGATCCCTGAACGTGCTGACAGCGCGTGCAGAGGAAAAGAGAACACAGTCACTGGAGCGGACACTGTCCAGGAGCGCGTTGATCTCTTTCTCATCACGGTGAATCGGCAAATACTCAAAGAGGGGCAGTGGGAAGATCTCCGCACCCACGGTCTCCAAACTCATGTGGGGTTCACTGAACTCACTCACATCACGTGAGGTCGTCACGGCGATTCGTCGGCCCAGGATGGGACTCCTGTGCTCGTGGATGATCGAAACCGGGACTCGGTGCGCGACCACCTCCCCGATCACCGTCACCGCGGGGGCCTCCACTCCCACGCGCTGTGCCTCCGCAGCCAGATCTCTCAGAGGAGCAATTGTCACCCGCTGGTCGGGCAGTGACGCGCGCTCGATGATGGCGGCCGGTGTCTCGGGATCCTTCCCCCCGGCGAGAAGCCCCGCGCAGATTTTGGGAAGCGCTTTGACTCCCATGAGGATCACCAGGGTCCCCGGAAGCCGGGCCATCTCTCGCCAGTGCTGCTCCTCATCCTCCCCCTCCGCCAGTTTGCCCGTCATCACATGAAACGACGAGGAGACCCCCCGGAGCGTCAGGGGAATTCCGGCGAGTGTGGGTGCCGCGAGCGCCGAGGAGAGCCCCGGCACGATGGTGCACTTGATCCCGGCACGCTCGCAGGCCTGCACCTCCTCGACCGCGCGACCGAACACCAGGGGATCCCCCCCCTTCAGGCGAACGACTGTTTTCCCCTCGTTGGCCTTCTCCACCAGCAGGGCATTGATCTGCTCCTGAGCCCACCCCTCCTTGCCCGGGCATTTGCCCACATCAATGATCTCCAACCCCTCCCGCTGTCGGGGGAACATCTCCAGAGCGGACCCCGCCAGGCGGTCAACCACGAGCACTTCGGCCCTGAACATCCAGAACTGTGCAACAGAGTTGAGAAAAGATGAGTTCCCTGGACCCGCACCGACGAGGATGACGCACCCCTTCTCCGATGGCTCTCGGGAGAACATCTCGCTGTGAGTTTTCCGCGAAGGCGGCGGTCTGTCGAGAGGTGATTGGGGGGAGGCGTCAGGAGGCGCCCTTCTCCTCCAGCGCCTTCTTGACCGCATCGAGGATCACCTTGCCCCCGGCGGCGAGCATGGACTGAGCCAGCATCTTGCCGTTGAGCTCGACGACCGAGGCCGGACCCACCCGCCCGCTGCGGTGCACCGGGTGGCCGCTGGGATCGGCGATGACGGCCTTGATCAGAACCTCGCGCTCGCAGCGCCAGGCACGGGCACCGACGGGCGCGTGGCACCCTGCGTTGACCTCGGCGAGGAAGGCGCGCTCGGCCATGAGCTCGCTCATCGAGCTCTCGCTGTTGAGCGCCTTGCAGACGTCGCGCATCTCGCCCTTTCGCACCTCGACGGCGATGATGCCCTGGCCCGGGGCGGGGATGAAGTCGGTGTCGGCGAGCGGGCAGGTGATCCGCCCCTCCAGACCCAGCCGGAGGAGTCCCGCGGCGGCGAGGACGGTGGCGTCGACCTCGCCCGCGTCGAGCTTGGAGAGGCGGGTGGGGACGTTGCCGCGCAGCGTCACGAGCTCCAGGTCGGGGCGGCACTCTCGCAGGAGCGCTTGGCGGCGCGGGCTCGAGGTGCCGACCCTCGCGCCCTGGGGCAGGTCGTCGAGCGAGTTGATCCCGTCGCGCGTCACCAGCACGTCGCGCGCGTCGGCGCGGGGGAGCGCGGCACCGATGGCGCAGCCCTCGGCGAGGGCGGAGGGGAGATCCTTCGCGCTGTGGACGGCGATCTCGATCTCGCCCGCGATCAGAGCCCTCTCGACGGCGGAGGTGAAGACTCCCGACCCCCCCACCTCGGCGATGGGGACGTCGAGCACCTGATCGCCTGCCGAGGTGATCTCGACGATCTCCATCGGCGTGTCGGGGAACTCCTCGGCGAGAATGCGCATGACCTCGTGGGTCTGCGCCAGCGCCAGCGCGGTGGCGCGGGTTCCGATTCTCAGCGGCTGACGTCCGTGCAAGATGGCCCCCTGTTCACTCGGGAGGCGGGATGATCCGGAGGGCCCGCTTTCGCGGTCAAGGAGAAACCTCCGGGGATCTCGCGCTTGACTTGTCCTCCGCCTCCCCTCCAGATCCAGAGGCTCAGCCCCATCCTGAGAGGACAGAGACGACTCATGGCCACACTGGTGATCGGCGGCGCCGGGTACATCGGCAGCGTGACGGTGGAGCAGCTGCTCGGCGCGGGCGAGGACGTCATCGTCCTGGACAATCTCTCGCGGGGGCACCGCGAGGCGGTGGCCGAGGGGGTGAAGCTCATCGAGGGCGACATGGCGAGCCCGGCGGTGCTCAAGCGGATCTTCCACGATCACCCGATCGAGGCGGTCGTCCACTTCGCCGCCCACAGCCTCGTGGCCGAGTCGATGATTCACCCGCTCCGCTACTGGGAGAACAACGTCCAGGCGGGGATCACGCTGGTCCGCTGCATGCTCGAGGCCCAGGTGAGGAAGCTCGTGTTCTCCTCGACGGCGGCGGTCTACGGCGAGCCCACCCAGGTCCCGATCACCGAGGACATGCCCCTGGCGCCGACGAACACCTATGGCCTCACGAAGCTGACCTTCGAGCGTATCCTGCGCGATGCCGAGCGCGCGAACGGTCTGCGCAGCGTCTGCCTGCGCTACTTCAACGCAGCGGGGGCCACCGAGCGCGCAGGAGAGGACCACGACCCGGAGACGCACCTGATCCCACTCGTCTTGGAGGTGGCGGCGGGCAAGCGCGAGAAGCTCGCCGTCTTCGGAGACGACTACCCGACACGTGATGGCACCTGCGTGCGCGACTACATCCACGTGGTCGATCTGGCCGAGGCCCACATTCTGGCGATTCGCCACCTGCGCGGAGGGGGCGACTCGCGGATCTACAATCTGGGCAACGGCAAGGGATTCACCGTGAGAGAGATCCTGGAGATCGCCCGCGCCGTGACCGGTCACCCGATCCCCGCCGAGATCAGACCCCGGCGGGCGGGGGACCCGGCCACGCTGATCGCCTCGTCGGAGCGGATCATCCGCGACCTGGGCTGGCGACCGCAGCTGGGGGATATCCGCGAGATCATTCGCTCGGCCTGGTCCTGGCACCAGCGCCATCCCCGGGGTTATGGTGCCTCCGCGCATTGACACGGCTGTGGAATCGGGTCAGCATGATTCCCGTGTCGCCCCCCCGGCGTGGGGGCCAGGAGGGCTGTGGGCGACACCCGAAGCTCAAGCCCTGCGGCGGATTCTGCCGATGAGATGCCCTGAGGCGGGATCACTCCATGCCGCTGGAGGTGCACTGTGCCACGTCTTCTGCCCCTGATCGCCCTGACACTGGCCCTGGCCGTGTCGGTCGGAGCGCAGTCGGTTGACGCTCTGATCGAGGAGGCTGCTCAGCCAGTCTCCGTGGATCTCGCCATCGGAATCTCCGTCTCTGGACGACCCGCCCAGATGCTTGCCAATGCAGGTCTTCTCGGAGCCGTTCCCGCCCGGGTGGCGGTCGTCTCCATCAACTCCCCCAGCGCGCTCGAGGGCCGTGCCGAGGCCGAGAGGGCGTTGGCCGCGAGGGGCCCCTCCATTGTGGACGACCTGATCGCCGAGGCCGACGCGCTGCCGGTGGGTCTGTTCATCCCCGCGGGTGTGTCGCCGAGCGAGACGCGTCTGCGCGGTGAGATCAGAGGTCTCAACCTGGAGCGCGTCTTTGTGGCCATGGGGCCGGGGTCACTCGACGAGCTCGAGAACCTGAGCCGAGGCAGCAGCGAGGTCGCCCAGAGGGCGGGTGAGCTGCTCGACCAGCTCAGCCAGCTCGACATCGAGATCCTCTCGAGCGGAGAGGTCCGCCTCGAGGGTGAGACGATCGCCGTCCGCGCCCTGCCCGAGGCGGTCGAGTCGCACGGCCTGGCCCGAACGGCCCATGTCGTCGCCCCCGGTGACATGTCGATCAACCAGATCATCCCGGTGCTCGAGGCCCTCCGCTCAGCGGGTCTCTCCGTCGAGGTCGACGCCAGCTCCGGGGCGGTTGTCACCATCTCCAGCGATGGGGACTGAGGGGCTTGGCGCGTCGCTCTGACCGCCCCCCCAGAGAATCCTCCCGAGGGGTTCGCCGGACGCGGCGGACCCCTCTCTCTGTGCGGGTGGCTCTGCTGTCGACGGGCTCGGAGATCCTCCAGGGACTCTACCCGGACACCAACGCCCAGTGGCTCGCCGCGCGGCTCGACGCCCTGGGATTCGACGTGGTGGCCATCCGCTCGGCCAGCGACGATCTCGAGCCCACGCTCGCCGCTCTCGGCTCCCTGAGCGCCGAGGCGGATCTGATCCTGACCACCGGAGGGCTTGGCCCGACAGAGGACGATCGCCTGCGAGAGGCCTGCGCGGCCCATTGGCGCCGACCCCTCGTCCACAGCGCAGAGCTGGAGCGGCAGATCGCCGCCCTCTTCCGCAGGCGAAAGCGACCCATGCCCTCGAGCAACCGGCGCCAGGCGCTCATCCCCCGCGGAGCCGAGCCTCTCCCCAACCGCTGGGGCACCGCCCCGGGATTCGCCATCCCCAGGAGGCGAAAGCTCCCTGCCCTCATCGCTCTGCCGGGGCCTCCTGTCGAGATGCGGCCGATGTTCGAGAGGAGAGCGCTGCCCTGGCTGCGCAGGCACCTGTGGCCCGGCGTGGTGCGGGGACGCACCGTGATTCACACGATCGGCTGGCCCGAGGCGCGGGTGAATGAGACTCTGGCCGACCTCTTCGACGCCGATCCCCAGCTCTCGGTGACTCTCCTGGCACGCTCGGGGAAGATCGACGTGCGCCTCACCGCCACCGCCGAGAACAGAGAAGCCGTTCGCTCCACCCTGACCCACTGGCGACGGGTCGTGCGGCGCCGGCTCCCCCGGGAGCTCGTCTGGGGCCGCGATGACGAGACCCTCGAGGAGATCGTCAATCGCCTCTTGGTGAAAGCGGGGTGGACCATTGCCGTGGCCGAGTCGTGCACCGGAGGCCTGATCGCCCAGCGCCTGACGGCGGTGCCCGGCGCCTCGCGCATGCTCCGCCGCAGCGTGGTCACCTATGCCGACGAGGCGAAGCGCCGTGTGCTGGGGGTGAGCGACGCGACACTCCGTCGCCACGGCGCGGTCAGCCAGGAGTGTGTGATCGAGATGGCCGAGGGGGTGCGCCGATGGGCCGGCGCAGAGATCGGACTCGCTGTCTCGGGCATCGCAGGGCCCACAGGGGGGACACCCGAGAAACCGGTCGGGCTCGTGTGGATCGCCGCGTCCACCGAGCACGAGACCGTGGCCGAGCGGCACGTGATCATCCGCCGTGAGCGCGACGCGGTTCGTCTCTGGGCATCGGACCGGGCGCTCGACCTCGCGCGGCGCATGATAAAGGATCACAGCGCCAAAAGCGGAGCTTGATAGGTCCATCGCTGGTCATTAGATTCCCCCTGAGCCGCTGTGGGTCCTCGGGGGAGGGTCCAAGGCGGGGGGTGTTGAAGCGGGGTGCGCTGCCGGGGGACAGCGCCGATGGGGGTTCACATGTCTGCCGCCGATCACGGGGACGTCGCCGATCCCTGGCTCGGGACAGGATCGACCGCTGCGCCGTCGGATCTCCAGCTGGTCGACGGGTCCCGTGTCGGTGTGATCGGGGGTGGTCCGGCGGGCTCGCTCTTCACGGTGTTCCTTCTGGAGATGGCCGAGCGCGTCGGACTCTCACTGGACGTGACCATCCACGAGGCCCGTGACTTCACCCGTCCGGGGCCGGCGGGCTGCAATCACTGCGGCGGCATCATCTCCGAGACCCTGGTGCAGAGCCTCGCCGCCGAGGGGATTCTGCTCCCCCCGACCGTGGTCCAGCGGGGAATCGACTCCTACACGCTCCACACGGATCGTGACCGGGTCCGCATCGAGACACCTCTTCAGGAGAAGCGGATCGCGGCGGTCTTCCGTGGCTCGGGACCGCGCGGGCTGAGCGAGCCGAAGTGGGAGAGCTTCGACAACCATCTGCTGGGCCTGGCCACTGAGCGCGGCGCCCACCTCGTGCGCAAGCGTGTGGAGGGGCTGGATTGGGCCGACGACGGACGCACGCGGTTTCGATTCGGCAAGGAGGAATCTGAGCCCTTTGACCTCACGGTTCTGGCAGTGGGGGTCAATGGGACAGCGCTCAAGCTCCTCGGCGACCTGGGGATCGAGTATCGCCTTCCCGGCACGACGAAGACTCACATCTGTGAGATCCCCATGGAGCAGGAAAGCGTCGACGAACATCTGGGCACCTCCATGCACGTCTTCCTGCTCAACATCCCACGCCTCGAGTTCGCAGCGCTGATCCCGAAGGGAGAGCACGTGACGCTGTGCCTGCTGGGTGACGACATCGACGATGCGCTGGTCCAGAGATTCCTGGCCTGCCCCGAGGTGCAGCGGTGTCTGCCCGATGGCACGGGGGACTTCAAGAGGCTCTGTCACTGCTCGCCGCGCCTGAACATCCGCGCCGGCCTCATGCCCTTCGCCGACCGCGTGGTGATGATCGGCGACTGCGGCGTGACACGGCTCTACAAGGACGGGATCGGCGCCGCCCAGCGGACGGCGAAGGCCGCCGCGGCCACTGCTGTTCTCCATGGCATCTCGGCCGAGGATTTTCGCAGGCACATGTGGCCCGTCTGCCGTGCCATCAATGGCGACAACCGGCTCGGGCGCATGGTCTTCCGCCTCACAGGGCTCCTCCAGCGGTTCGGCTTCACGAGGCGGGCCATCGTCCGCATGGCCGCGAGCGAGCAGCGCCGCGCGGGCAGCAGGCGCCGCATGAGCCTTGCGCTCTGGGACATGTTCACGGGGAGCGCGCCCTACCGCGAGGTTCTGCTGCGCACCCTGCATCCGCTCTTCGGCCTGCGTCTGATGTGGGACATGGCCGTCTGCGCCGTGCCCCGGCGGCGCGCGAGATCCTGAGAGGAGAGAGCCATGGCAAACGGCGCTCTGGGCAGAGAGTATCAGGACGGCGAGACCATTGTCCGCCAGCGCGAGGCGGGCGACTGCATGTTCGTGATCCAGGAGGGGCAGGTCGAGGTGCTGGGGGAACGGGAGGGGGAGGAAGTGCGGCTGGCCGTTCTGGACAAGAGCGACTTCTTCGGCGAGATGGCCCTCTTCGAGCGCGATGTCCGATCGGCGACGGTCAGAGCGCTGGGGCCCGCGCGCGTGCTGACCCTCGACCGGCGGACCTTTCTCCGGCGGATCCAGGAGGATCCGAGCCTCGCCTTCCGCATTTTGGAAAAAATGTCGAACCGCATCCGCGAGCTCAACGCCGAGGTGGTGCGTCTCAGGTCGCGTGCTCAGACCTGATCCACGCCGAAGTGCTCGCGGATGACCCGGAGGCGATACGCCCAGATCCGGTCGAGATCGGGTTTCACGAGGAGCCGGTGCACCAGCCAGCCGCCCGCGTGGGCGTAGTGGATGCGATCGTGGCAGACGGTGCCACCATCGCGCTCCTCGAAGATGTGCTCGTGGTGCCAGAGTCGATAGGGTCCGCGGGTCTGCTCGTCGACGAATCGGTGCGGTGGCTCCCATGCGGTGATCTCTCCGCGCCAGCGGATGGGGAAGCCGTGGAGACGCACCTTGTAGTCGATCACCGTCCCCAGCTCGAGCGTCAGAGGCCCCGGCGTGAGAAGACGGAAGCGATGCCGCGGTGGGATGGTCTTCGCGAGGCAGTCCAGATCGCTGCAGAAGGCAAAGGCCGCCTCCGGTGTGCAGGGCAACCAGATCTCGGACGTCAGAAGATGGATCTTCATCGATGCGGTGTCAGTCCCCGAGGCGCGAGGCCTCTCGGCTCACTCTCCCTCCCCCACGCGGATTCGGCTCCCCTTCTCCCGCGCGAACTCATCGAACTTCTCCCAGGAGATGCGGAAGGGGCGGTTGCGTGGCGAGCGGCCCGGGATCCAGTCGAGGGCTCCATAGCTGATCTTCAGTGTCCCGAGCAGCTCCTCGTCTCCCCAGACCAGGAACTCGATGTCGGACTTGCCCACAGGGCGGCGTGGGATCGAGAAATCCACTCTGTGCTGCGGCATGGGCGGCCACCTCTCAGATGTGGGATGTGGAAACACCATACCCACCACCGCGAGACTGTCCAGAGTGAGTCGCACTGATCAGATGGTGCTTTGGGATTGTCTCACGGCGTGATGTCTGCCAGGATCATGACATTCCACAGCCCACGGCTCGCCGAGTGAGCGGGGCTGGCTCAAGATCAACGCATGGGGGAAAAGCACAGTGGAATTGATCTACTACCTGATCATCGGCGGCGTGGCGGGATTCCTCGCAGGCCAGATCCTGAAAGGCCGAGGCTTCGGCCTCATCGGCAACATCATTGTCGGGATCATCGGGGGTGTTGTCGGTGGCTGGCTCTTCTCGCTGCTTCAGCTGGAGTCCACGGGCCTCATTGGCAACCTGATCGTCGCACTGGTCGGCGCTGTCGTGCTGATTTACGTGGTCAACCTGGCCATGGGGAAGAGGGGCGCCTAGCCCACAGGTTGCCTCCGGGGGGGCTTCTCATCAGCGACTGACAACAATCCAACCCCGATTCAGCCCGCAGACGGGATCGACTGTCTCGATGGCACTGTAGAGTTCGCGGGGGCTGACCCAGAAAAGCTCCCGATCGCCCCGAACCTCCAGGACGAGGACCATGTCGTCGGTCTCGCTGAAGCCGGCAATGGGAGAGAAGTGCCCC
>JAFGKF010000106.1 GCA_016928695.1 Candidatus Sumerlaeota bacterium
ATCTCGTCGTCGCTGGCGAGCGGCAGCCACATGGGGATTGATTGAGACGAACACGGTGGAACTGTCAACAGGTGAGGGGGCTATCGGTTGCCCTTGCCGTCGCGCCCACGTCTGGGGTCCAATGGGTCTGGGAGCCGGAGCCATGCCCACCCTCGAGCAGCAGCTGCGCGGACTCACCGCCCCCGCTGAGTGTTTCGCTCGGGAGGACGACGGCTCCATCCGCTGCTGGGCCTGCGGTCACTGCTGCCTGATCCGCGAGGGGCGCAGCGGCGTCTGCAAGGTCCGGTTTGTCGAGGGAGGCACGCTCCACGTGCCCTTCGGCTACACGGCGGGGATCGCCGTCGACCCGATCGAGAAAAAGCCCTTTTTCCATGTTTTCCCCGGCTGCGACGCCCTCAGCTTCGGCATGCTCGGGTGCGACTATCACTGCTCCTACTGCCAGAACTGGCTGACGAGCCAGACGCTGCGCGACGAGACCGCGGGCGTTCATCCCCGCCCGGTCACTGCCGAGCGGATCGTCGACCTCGCCGTCTCGCGCGGGGCGCCGATCGTCGTCTCGACCTACAACGAGCCGCTGATCACCGCTGAGTGGTCGCACGCCGTCTTCGAGCGGGCCCGTGAGGCGGGGCTGCGGTGCGGCTATGTCTCGAACGGCAACGCCACACCCGAGGTGCTCGACTACCTCCGGCCGGTGATGGATCTCTACAAGGTCGACCTGAAGAGCTTCGACAAAAAGGCCTACGCCCAGCTCGGAGGAAAGCTGAGCACCGTGCTCGACAGCATCGGGCAGATCGCCGCGCGGGGTTTCTGGCTCGAGATCGTCACGCTCGTCGTGCCCGAATTCAACGACTCCGACACCGAGCTGACTCGGATCGCCGAGTTCATCGCGGGCATCTCGCGCGATATCCCCTGGCACGTCACCGCCTTCCACTCCGACTACCAGATGGCCGATCGGCGCAACACCACCGCGGGCGATCTGAAGCGGGCCTGGGAGATCGGCAGAGCCGCCGGGCTGAAATTCGTCTACTGCGGCAACCGCCCGGGTCAGACCGAGGGGCTGGAGAACACGCGCTGCCCCTCCTGCGGCGCCACTCTCATCGAGCGGTGGGGTTTCAACGTCACGTCCAATCGGCTCAGAGATGGCAAGTGCTCGGAGTGTGGGGAGGGGATTGCGGGGGTTTGGAGGTGAATCAGGGAAAATCCACCGTGGCGTAAATCACGCCCACCCCAGACGGCAGATCGACCGAGGCGGTGGCGGCATCGGATGAGACGGCACTCGAGGCCACCTCCAGTGTGTCGCCGTTCTCGAGGATCAGCCGCAGGTTGACCACGGCGCCATCGGGCACATTGGCAGTCTCGAGCCCGATGGCGATCGGATTCGTCGCCGTTCCGGGGATGACGACGTCGGGCGAGGTCGTGCTGCCGCTGGGTGGCTCGGGCACCGGGATGCCGTTGATTGTCGTGATGCGCACGGTGGGCACGTCCGCGGGATCGAGTTGCACCACGGTGGGTGAACTTGTCATCGGCGTGGGATTGGAGTTCGCAGCGATCGTCCCGGTGATGCTCAGGGCCTCGAGGCGCGTGAGGCCGTCTCCTCCTTTTGCAGCCACACTGGCTCCCCCCGTCGCACTCAGCGATCCCGTCCCTGTGATGCTGTTCGCCATCAGACGGATCGCGCCACCGGCACCACCGCCCGATCCATCGGTCCCACCGCCGTTGGTCAAGACGTACCAGTGTCCATCGCCACCCTTGGCGGTGATCGTGCCGTTGACGGTGATGGTTCCGGAGCTGGCGATCAGGATCGCTCCCCCTCCCGCGCCCCCGCCGTAGCCATGGCCATTGCTGTCGGAGGTCACATAGAAGTTGCCGCCTCCTCCCCCGGAGCCCCCACTGAGTGTGAGCAGCCGTGAGTCCCCATAGGTCGGAGCGGGGCCGTTGGGGTTGCCACTGGCCTGATCTCCCGCCGTGAAGTGGCTCCCCCCGTTGCCGGAGGTGCCGCGACCGCTCGGGGGCAGGCTCAGCTCGTTAGCCGCGGCCCCTCCGCCGGGTCCGCCACCCGACGTGCCGAAGGAGTGAACACCGATCACCTCCCCAGCTCCGATGCCGCCGGGGTATCCTCCGGGACCCGGCTGGGCCTCGCTGCCCGGCAGCGCCCCCTGGGGATCGTTCCAGAGTCGTCCGGTCTGGCCGTTGAGGTTGACTGTGCCATCGATGGTCACGTCGCCCGAGGCCAGGAAAATGACAGGGGTGTTGAGTGAATTCGGGCTGAAGGAGAGCGTCGCGCCATTGGCCACATTGATGGTGGTGTAATGGTGAACACCGTCCTCCTGCACCGGCAGCACTGTGTTTGTCTGGATGTCGAGAGGTCCATCTACGCCTGTGCTGCCGCTGTCGAACTGCGCGGCCGAGGGCATCGCCAGGGCGGCGCCCAGGGTGATGAGTGAGAGGAACCTCTGAACCGTGTTTTTCCGCATGGTCTCTCCTGACCTTGTTCACTGTCGATCGAAGCTCGGGCTGCCCAGCACCACTGTGTCGATCTCCATGGCGGCGGGCACCGCGGTCTGGAACCAGAGTGATGTGGCGCCGAGCAGCCGAGCATCGACACCGGTGCTCTCGGGATCGGGGGGCTGAAACCAGAGGCTCGCTCCACTGCCGATGGGTTGCCCCCCCAGAGGAAGCGGAGGGACAAGACCGACGATGATCTGGGCCACGTAGTTCGCATCCCCTGAAGTGAGGGAGCCATCCTGATCCGCGTCGGCGACGACCAGATTCTCGCCCGAGGTCGCCTCGGCGCTGACGGCCGTGTTCACCGTCAGGACCACATCGGGCGCGGTGAACATCTCGTCGCGATCCAGATCGCCGGAGAAGGTCGGCAGGCCCTGCCCCGGAATCGCGGCGGCGAGGCCAATCGCCAACGCCGCCACCCAATGACTGTTCCCAGTCGCAGGCATTTCACTTCACCCCCCTCAGAGTGAGGTGCGATCCATCGCCAGTGTCGGCTGGTGTGTCAATCGCAATTCGGAGGTGTGACAGACTTCACAGGGGCCGTCGTGATCGACGCGGTGAACAGTGGCCCGATCAGGGGAAGGTCTCCAGCGGTCAGTGGGTTGGGCTCATCTGAGCTCAGGAACAGAGAGTTCTCTGCAGATCTTACGGGCGAGAACGTTCTTGATCTCACTGTGGCGGGGGATCGCTTCAATGACCCCGGTCACAGGATTCATCCAGAGTGAATGGCTTGCTCCCTCCCGCTTCAGGAAACACCCATGCTTTCTGAGGTGTTTCAGGAGAGTGCTCCGCTTCATTGCAGCTTCACGATCTCCCGACGCGCCTCAGGTGGAACTCCGCGCAATCCGTCCTCTCGCCGATCGGCCAAGATGAGCGCGATGGCCTGGGCGAGGTTCTCCTTGGCCTCTTCGGCGGTCTCCCCCTGACCGTTCGCCCCCGGCACCTCCGGACAGAAGGCCACGAATCCCCCTTCCTCCGCGGCTTCAATCACCGCTGTGAATTCGTTGTGCATCTTTTTCTCCTTCGCGTCACTGCCTGGATTCAGTGGGCGTCAGGTGAGGGTTCAGCGTCTTGCATCTCTGTGGCAAGGGGAAAGTCGTGCTGCTGTGATTCCCGAAGATGAAGTGAGTGGCGGATGCCCTGTGTTTTCAGGACTTCACCAGCACCGCCGTGATCGACGCGGTGAACAGCGGCCCGATCAGGGGGAGGCAGCCGAGGAACCGCATCTTGCGGGGGCCCCACTGCCAGAGCCGGCGCTCGAAGCCCGCCTCGTCGACCAGGCGGGTGAGGCGGCGGGGGGTGAGGCGGTTGAGCCCCTCGAGCTGCTCGATCTCCTCGGCGAGGGACATCGAGAGGAAGACTCCCTGGGGTTCGGGCAGCGAGGCCGAGGCCTCGCGGATCGCAGAGCGGCTGAGGAGAAGCGTCACCCACGGCATCCCGAACTGATAGTAGAGGTGCGCTCCCCAGGGGCTGAAATAGAGCGGCCCGCCGCGCATCAGAATCGATCCCCCCGGCCTGAGCACCCGGCGGCACTCGGCGAGGAAACCCGGCACGTCGGCGACGTGCTCGATCATGTCCTCGCTGAGGAGCAGGTCGAACGACTCGTTTTCGAAGGGCATCCCCGAGGCGTCTCCGACCTCGAATCGCAGCCGGGGCTCGCCGACCCCGGCGCACTCAGCGAAGGCTCTCGCCTGCCCGATGCGGCGCTCGCTGAGGTCGACGCCGACGACCTCCGCGACGGGGGTCTCTTTCGCGTAGAAGATCGCCTTCGCACCGAGACCGCATCCGATGTCGAGGAGCCTCTTGCCTCCGAGGTCGACGTGGCGTGCGAAGACCGGCGCCCGCCCCCTCGCGACGGTGAAGGTGTGATCGAAGTAGGCCTGATCGGTCGCGTGGGCACGCCGCCGGGGGCGGAGCACGCGATTGGAGGCGAGGAGCAGCCGGGCCGAGAGTCTCATGGCGGCGCGAGCGTATGGGGTGGGAGGGGGGTGTGTCAACCCACCCCGCTCCGTCTCGGGGTTGACATCGCGCCGCGCTGTGGCAAAAGAGTCCGTTCCCCCCTGGGAAGGGAGTGTGCCCATGCCCCCCAAGCAGATCGTCAAGCGCAGTGGCCGCCTTGTGGAGTTCGACCAGCGCCGCATCACCACCGCCATCTTCAAGGCGGCGCTCAACCTCGAGGGGGAGGACATGGAGCGCGCGCAGCGTGTCTCAGACGAGGTCGTCGCCAAGATCGACCGCTTCTATGACGACGACGATCCCCCCACGGTCGAGGACATCCAGGACCTGGTGATCGAGACGCTCCGGGAGATGGGCCACGGCAGCACCGCGGAGGCCTACTCGCGCTATCGCGAGGAGCACGCGCGGATGCGGGAGGAGAAGGAGTCGGCGATCGTCGTCGAGGACACGATCCCCTACAAGATCCTCTGGCACCTCTTCACCTGGAACGTCGAGCACGGCTGCCACACCGTCGATGCGCTCAACACGCACATGGAGAAGGGGACGTTCCCCCAGCTGGTGGAGGACACCGAGGAGCTCTACCACGCCGACATCGGGGTGCTCGCTCAGCGGATCGTCAGGCGCCTCGACACCGTGCGCCTGGTCATCATCGCGGGGCCGTCGAGCTCGGGCAAGACGACGACCACCTACAAGCTGGCCGAGGCGCTGGAGAGCGAGGGTGTGCGGCTGGTCTCACGTGGGCTCGACAACTACTTCAAGGACCTCGAGTCGCACCCGAAGGATGAGTTCGGGGACTACGACTTCGAGAATCCTCAGGCGCTCGACCTTGACCTCATCAGTGAGCACCTGCTCGCCCTGATGAGGGGCGAGTCGGTCCAGATGCCGATCTACAATTTCAAGACAGGCCGCCGCGAGGGGACGACCGAGGAGTTCCACCTCGAGGACGACCAGGTGCTGCTGATCGACAGTCTCCACGGGCTCTATGGGCCCATGACGGAGAGCGTGCCGCACGACATGAAGTTCAAGTTCTACATCGAGGCGCTCTGCCAGATCCGCGACACCCAGGGCGAGTTCGTCCGCTGGACGGATCTCCGCATGCTCCGCCGCATGGTCCGCGACTCCTGGCACCGCTCCTACTCGCCCGCGCGGACCGTCGGCCACTGGCACTACGTCCGACGCAGTGAGATGCGCCACATCGTGCCGTTCATCGGCAGGGTCGACCACGTCATCAACGGCTCGCTGGCGTACGAGCTCGCCGTGCACGCCGCACGGATGGGGCCGCTGATGGACGGGATCGTCGAGGAGTACCGCGGCCAGCCCAGGCGCTACGATGCCTATGTCCGGGCGCAGCGCGTCCGCGATCTGCTCGCCTCGGTCAAGCCCCTCCTGGACGAATCGTGCATTCCCCGCGACTCCCTGATGCGGGAGTACATCGGGGGATCATCCTACGAGTACTGAGGGGGTCCGGGAGATTCTCCGGGGCACTGATTCGGGATTGCATCCGGATCGCACCTGGGCGAACATCGGTCCCAGAACGTCGCCGGTGGAGATGACCCCCTGAGCCCCGAGAGCGCCAAGCTGCAGTATCGCCTCCTCGTCGTCGAGGACGAGGCTGATCTGCGCACCATCATCAGGCACAGCCTCAAGCCCATGGAGGTCGTGACGGCCGTCAACGGCCTCGACGCGCTGATGAAGCTCGAGCGCATCGAGCCCGATTTCATCATCAGCGACGTGATGATGCCCGAGATGGACGGGTGGGAGTTCGTCAAGCGCGTCCGGCAGCGGGCGGGCTATGAGCAGACACCCGTTGTCTATCTCACGGCGCTCACCTCGCGCGATGACATGAAGAAGGGCTATGAGACAGGGGCGGACGTCTACCTGACCAAGCCCTACGACCCGGCGCGCCTCAAGAAGAACCTCGAGGTCTTCATCCACCAGTTCAAGCTCGTGCCGCGTCCCAAGCGTCTCTCGCTCGAGGAGATCGAGGCGGTGGATCGGAGTCAGGCCGCGGCGCCGAGGATCGCCCCCCGCGTCCCGGCTCAGCCCCTGGCGGAGGAGGACGATCCTTTTCAGCCGACACCCGCGGCGAAGACCCCTCCGCCAAGGGTTGCCCCCAAGCCCCCTCCTCCCCCCGCGCCTCGCACCGCGGTGGAACCCGCCGCGCCTCCCCGTCGGCCCACCCCCAAGCCGAAGCATGAGAGGCTCCCTCCACCCCGGCTCGTTGTGGCCACAGGGGATCGCCGACTGATCGCGGAGCTGCAGGAGGCCGCACCCGCCGGGCGATGTGAGGTCGTCGGCGCTGCGAACTCTGCGTCGGCGATGGACAAGACCTCGCTCTACGATCCCGATGCCCTGGTTCTCCACTGGCAGCTGACGGGTGGCCACGCGCCCGCTCTCGCACAGCTCTTCATCGAGTCGCCCACGTGCCGCGCCAAGCCCATGATCGTCGTCACCGACAAACGGCTGGGTGGCGGAGACAGACGCATGATCCAGAGCCTCGGGGCCTTCGAGGTGCTGCGCCGCCCGATCAAGCCCACACTCTTCGGTGATCTCCTCTCCGACATCGATCAGGTCACCCACCCCAGGGAGCGTGTCAATCGCATGGCCTGGGAGGAGGTCGAGCGCATCGAGGCAGGCGGCCAGCCCAATGGCTCAGGCGAGGAGCCCCTCTGGACCGGCTGAGGTCCGCGTCGCCCCCCATGCTTCATGTCCTGCACGTCGACACGGGCCGCGAGTGGCGCGGGGGTCAGGCCCAAGCCCTGGGGCTCCTGACCGCTCTGTCCGGCGAGCCCGATCTCCGGCAGACGCTCTGCGCACCGCCGGATTCGCCGCTTGCGCAGCGCGCCTCCGAGCGGGGTGTCGAGATTCTGCGGCTCTCGCTGCGCGGCGAGTGGGATCTCGTCTCCTCCCGCGCGATCCGACGCTTCATCCGCGAGGAGTCGGTTGGCATCGTTCACACCCATGACGCCCACGCGCACGCCCATGCCCTCGGCGCCGTGAGGCGATTTCCGGGGGTGAGGCTCGTTGTCCACCGCCGCGTGGACTTCGACGTCGGGCGTGGGTGGTTTCGCCGCCGCAAGTGGGGGCCGCGTGTCGACCATGTCATTGCGATCAGCGAGGGCGTGGCGGATGTCCTCGAGCGCTGCGGGATCTCGCGGGGGAGAATCAGCGTCATCCCCAGCGGTGTCGATGTCGCGAAGTTCGACGGGCTCGAGCCGGATGCCGTTGTCCGCGGGGATCTCGGTGTTCCCCCCAATGCGCCGCTCATTGGCAACGTGGCCGCGCTCGTCGATCACAAGGGGCATGTGTATCTCATCGACGCGATGGAGCACGTGCTCCGCGAGATCCCCGAGGCCCACTGTGTGATCGTGGGTGAGGGCGAGCTGCGCCCGCACCTGGAGCAGCGGATCCGGAAGCGAGGGCTGGAAGGTCATGTGTCTCTCGCCGGATGGCGCAGCGACGTCGGTCAGTGTCTCGACCAGTTTGACGTCTTCTGTCTCTCCTCGCACAAGGAGGGGCTCTGCACCTCTCTGCTCGACGCCGCGCTGATGCGGGTCCCACTCGTGGCCTTTCGGACCGGCGGCGTGCCCGACATCGTGCGCGACGGTGAGACCGGTTGGCTCGCGCCCGTGCGCGATGCCAAAGCCCTGGCTGCCGCGATCGTCGAGGCGCTGAGAGATCGCGAGGAGGCCCGCCGCAGAGCCGAGGCCGCCCACGCGCATGTCCTCGCGACATTTGATCTCCGCCTCACGGCGCAGAGAACGCTGGAGCTGTGGCGTCGGCTGGCGGTGGGGGGCTGAGGCTTCGCCGATTTCGATATGGAGTGCGGCGGCTCGCCGCCGCGATTTCTGGAGCATGAGCAAGCTCATGCACTCCACATTGATATGGAGTGCGGCGGCTCGCCGCCGCATCATGGAGCACAGGCAAGCCTGTGCACTCCACATCACGTGGTCAGAGCAGCACCCCCAGCCACAGCGCGAAGCCCGCGAGCGAGAGGAGGTAGGTGACGAGGATCGTGGCACCGACGGTGTCGATGTCGCCGCCCCAGTGCTCGGCGATGATGGCGAGGTTGGTGGCGGGGGGCGAGGCGGCCTGCATCATCAGGGCGAGGGCGACGAGCGGCTCGAGTGAGGGACCGAGGCGAAGCGTGAGCCAGACGATCGCGGGGACCGCGAGGAGCTTGACGACCGCCGTCAACCCCACGACGCGCCAGTGAAAGCTCATCCGGCGCAGGAGGCCGCCGATGATCCCGCCGAGGATGAGAAGACACATGGGAATCGCCGCCTCACCCGTCCAGGTGAGGGCGCCGTGCAGGGTGCCCATCGCAGGATGGGTCGTCACCCGGATCACGCCGGGGCACTGGGCGAGCACACCGATGAGGATCGCGACACCGGGGGGTGTGATCAGCATGCCCCAGACGGATCGACGGGTCTCGCCGTCGCCGTTTTTCGCGATCAGCCAGACGCCGAGGCTCCACATCAGGGGACCCCAGACGAGGTTGTAGATGGTGAAGAGGACCACCATGCGGTCGGCATCGGCGGTGGAGAGCAGCGCCATGGCCAGAGGGACGGGGATGTTGACGGAGTTGTTGAAGCCGCAGAGCGCCATGGTGGTGTGGCGGTCGCGCGCGCCGAGTCCGAGTGCGTGGGCGCCGACCCAGGCGAGCGCGAGCCCCACGGCCAGCAGGCCAAACGCGGCGAGGATCATCAGGCCGTAGCTGGAGACCTCCCCCCAGGAGAAGCTGCGCTGCACTGCTTCGAAGAGGAAGCAGGGGAGGAGCAGCGCGACCGTGATGCGCGTGAGATGGCGAAGGGTCTGCTCGTTGATGATGCCGAGCAGACGGCCGATCAGCCCCACCGCGGCGACGAGGAAGGTCTGGCCGACGCCGCTCAGAACGGCCTGGTGCACGGAGTGCATCCGCGGAGTCAGAGTCGAGCCGTGCCCCACTGTCAAGAACACTCCGCGCGGGCGTTGACTTTCCGCACCGCGATGCGTCAATGGGGATGTCATGCTCCGCTGGATCGCCGCGCTGATCACAGTGCCCTGTGTTGTCTCTGCAGGGACGGTCTCGGTCGTCGTGGGACCCGCCGCCCCCACCCCGTCGATGGACCCAACAACAGTTCTCACAGGGAGCGTGCTGCCCCTCGGGGCGTGTGCCAGGTTGACCGTGGTGGACGGCGACCGCCCTCTCGAGATCAGCAACATGGACGACGATCTCCGCCTGGGGATCACCATCGGCGGAGCACCCGACTTCACCGTGACAGAGCTGAATCTCGTCGAGCACTTGATCGGGCAGAGTGAGTACAGTGCCTCCGAGCTCGAGGCGGCAGACATCAACTTCGACGGCGAGGTCGACGTGGCCGATCTCGTCGAGCTCCTCTTCTATCCGGGCAACCAGCTCTTCGTGGGGGGGGATCCGCAGGCGCTCATGGTGGTGCGGCCCGATGGCGCAGGGGCCCTGGATGAGGATTCGGTTGTCGGCGCCCTGGGGCCCAAGCTGGTCGAGCACGATGAGGCGTTCGCGGATTTCTTCGATGTTGCGATCGTCGACAATGTGATGAGCCTCACGCCCGATCACCTCGAGGTGCAACCGGGGGACACGGTGTCCATCGCGCTTCAGATCGACAGCGCCGTGGGCACGGGCCACACGTTCGGCTACACGGCGCGTGTCACGTGGGACGGGAGCCTGACTGCGCTCGGGACGGTCTCGGGCGCCTCGGACAATGGAGATTTTTCGAGCGCCCCCAGCTATTCGTTCGATGGAACCCACGTCGATCTCGACGAGCTTCTCGCCAGTCGCACCGACGTGGCGGAGTCCGTCATCAATGTCGCCAACATCCCCTTCACAGTGAGCGCCTCGGCCCAGCCGGGCGATCTGATCGCGGTGGTGATCGATCCCGCCCATGTCACGCTTGTCCCCCAGCTGGGTGCGCCCCTCGAGCCCCCGGTGGTGCGCGTCATCGGATGCGCCATGCAGGTCGTTGCCCCCTGAAGGGGCGAGTCTCAGAGGTCCTCGGGCAGGAGCTGCCCCCAATCGCAGACAACTGGATTTGAATCACTTGGAACTCCCATGGCGAGGTGATGCCTCAGGGGGTGATGTCCCCGGTCGTGCCGTGGTTCGCCCATGTCTGTTCCCGGTGGAACACTCTTGACTCATCGCACGGTGTGGCTAGGGTGGCCGGACCCAGCGACTGCAGAGGAGGCCGCAGAACGGCCATGGCCATCATCATCGATGAATCGAGCCGCGTGCTCGTCCAGGGCATCACAGGCGGTGCGGGCGCGTTCCACACCAAGCAGATGCTCAAGTTCGGGACGAAGATCGTCGGCGGCACCAGCCCGGGCAAGGGTGGCCAAGAGGTCGAGGGCGTGCCCGTCTTCGACACCGTGGCCGAGGCGATGGAGGCGGTTGAGCCCAACGTCAGCGTCCTCTTCCTCCCCGCGCGGTTCGTTCTCGACTCGACCGTGGAGGCCATCGAGGCGGGCATTCGGACCGTCGTTGTGGTCCCCGAGCACATCCCCGTCCACGACATGCTCCGCATTCGGAAAGTCGCCCAGGCGCACGGTGCCATGGTGCTCGGCGGCAACACCGCGGGCATCATCAGCCCAGGCAAGTGCAACGTGGGGATCATCCCCCCCATCGCCTTCAATGAGGGGCGGGTCGGCACGGTCTCGCGGTCGGGTTCGACCACGTACTACATGGCCGACACGCTGACGCGCTCGGGCTTCGGCGAGTCGACCTGCGTTGGGCTGGGTGGTGATCCGATTCTCGGCTCCACCTTCAGCGAGATCCTCCCGCTCTTCGAGGCGGACCCGCAGACCGAGGCCGTGATCCTCTGCGGGGAGATCGGGGGCGTCTACGAGGAGGAGTGCGCGGCGACGATCGCCAAGATGAAGAAGCCGGTCCTCGCTTTCATCGGTGGGCGATATGCCCCGGCGGGCAAGCGGATGGGCCACGCGGGGGCGATCGTCGAGGGCGCGATGGGGACGGCCGACTCCAAGCTGAAGGCGCTGACCGAGGGCGGGGCGATCCGCATCGACACGTTCATGGACATCCCCGACATCCTCGCGGACAAGATCGGCGCCTCCGCCGGCGCCTGAGGCGCCATGCCCTTCACCTACGATTATCCTCGCCCGATGGTCACCGTCGACGTGGCGGTGCTCGTGCGTTCTGGGCGTTCGCTCGAGGTCGCCCTGATCCGACGTGGGCACGATCCCTTCGAGGGGGCATGGGCGTTGCCCGGGGGCTTCATTGAGATGGACGAGCGGCTCGTGGACAGCGCCAAGCGCGAGCTGGAAGAGGAGACGGGCATCCGGGCGAAGTGGCTCGCGCCTGCCTGCTTCGCGGGCGATCCGGGGCGCGATCCGCGGGGACGCACCATCTCGGCGGTCTTCTACCACCTCACCTGGGAGCGGCCTGAAACCCGCGCGGGGGATGATGCGGCCGCTGTCGAGTGGTTCCCGATCGGCTCTCCGCCGCCCATGGCCTTTGACCACGGCGATGTTCTCGCGGCCATCAGGCTCCAGGTCGAGAAGGATGCGCTGACGACCGGCCTTGTGTTCAATGCGCTCCCTGTGCCCTTCACCGAGGCCGACTTCGCCGACGCCTGTGCGGCCGTGCCGGGTCTTGGGCATCTCGCGACCCACGCGCGAATGGTGCTGAGGTCGCTGAACGGCCGGGGACTGGTCTCCGAGATCGATGTGCCCCCCAACGAGACGCGCCTCTATCGGTTCAACCGCAACACCTGGGGCGAAGCCCCGCGGCCGTGGACGGGGTGGTTCAGCTCGCTGAGCCGGTGATCCGGCTCAGTCCTCCTCACCCACCTTGATCGTTGAGGATGTCCTGAGCCCCTTGATGAGCTTCTCCAGGAGCTTGCGGTGCGGTGTGGCGATGACCATCTGGATGCCCCCCTTGACCAGTCCCCCGGCGATGGAGACGAGGACAAGGAGCAGGATGAGAACGACGGGGATGGCGATGAGGCGTGAGAGGTCGATCTCAATGGGCCCCTCGGCTCTGAGGACCTGTGTTGTGGTCTTCACGGTGGTCTCCCCTGAGACCGTGAGGGGGACAGTCGAGTCGAGCTGGAAGGTGGCGGGGAACTGGACCATGGCGCGGTCGCCCCTCATCGCCTGTTCCCAGCCGTCGAGCATCACGCTGACACCGCTGGGGTCCTGGAGCGCGCCCACGATGCTGAAAAAGATCATCACAGTGAGATAGAGTCCCAGGACGATGACCACGATGCCGAGAATGGGCAGTGACGTGCGGATGGGGGATTCCTGCTGGGGGTCCTCTTGCATGGCGAACACCTCCGATGAACTTCAGGACATTGTGCCAGGGTTCGGGAAAATGGGCAACACGAGTCGGTCGCATCTCGCCCCCCCGATCATCTCATCGCACAGAGCCCTTGCCGATTGATCCGGGAACCTCCACGCTGGGGCTGTGTGTGCGATGACTGAGTCCGCTCCGCAGACCCCTGCTGTGCCCCCTCCTCGCCGTCGCCGATGGCTGAGGCGCGTGGCCACAGTGCTGGGGATCGCGGCGCTTCTGTTCGTGGCCTGGATCCAGCTGCGCGGAGGCCGAACGGTCGATCAGCCCCTCGTGGCGCTTCTCCCGGCGGACACGCCGCTGGCGGTTCAGATCCATCGTCTCTCGGATCTCCTGGAGGCCTATGATGCCTCGCCCCTGGCGGCGCTGATCGCCAATGACATTGAGATCGGGGCACTGCTCCTGAGCCAGGACGAGTTTCGCGAGTGGCGGGATGCCCGTGCCGAGGCGGAGCTGGAGACGCACCTCGACCTCGGACGCGATTTCCTCATCGACTGGATGGGTCGTGAGGTGACACTCGCCTTCATCCCCGCGGCGGGTGAGGAGCGATTGGGGCTCGTCGTGATCACCCAGGCGGATCTGGGATTCAAGGAGCGCCTCGCCGAGCTGGTCGCTCAGCTCTATCCAGGCGCACGCCTTCAGACCACGGATCACCGCGGCACGTCGATCACAACCTATATCAGCGGTGCGCCCCGCGATTCGCTCTCCTTCTGCCGGTTCGGCGAGACGGTCGCGCTCTCGCTGCGCACGGATTCAACAGCCTATCTCCGGGCCATCATCGATGCCGTCCGGGCGGAGACACCGCCCGAGCAGCCCGTCTTTCCGCCGCCCACCGTGCCGGGCCTGCACGCATGGGTGAGCGGCGAGAGGTTCCCCGCCTTCCTGCGTGGGCTGGGGAGCGACATGGTGACAGCCTGGTTGGCGTCCCCCGAGGGGCAGGAGTCGATGGCACGGCTCGCGATCTTCGAGGAGGGCCGCCTCACCTATGCGCTCGATGATCCCCGCGTGATGAGACTCAGGCTGTCTGCGCGTGAGGGGGAGCTGCCAGCCTCACCTGAGGTCACGGACTGGCACGCTCTGACGCGCCGCGAGACGCTCGCCGCCATCCACTTCGAGGAGCCGGTCCGGTGGTGGGACGATCTGGGACATCTCCTGTTCGATCTCTCACCCGATGTGGACGAGGACTGGAGCGAGGAGCGCCGCATTCGCCATCTCGCCAAGCGCGAGTGGCGGGTGCGTCTGGGGCACTGGCTGCGCGATGAGGTGCTGCCGGTGCTCGATGGCCCCGCGACGCTCACGGTGGACCGCATCGTGCCCCGCCTGGGGCTGCCGGGTGTGCAGGGGGCGCTGATCTGGGAGTGCTCGGACCCCGACGCGCTCCGGGAGGCGCTTCTCCCGCTGATGAGTCTCGAGACCACCCTTCTCCTGGGCATCGATCGGGAGTTCATCCCCGACTGGCTCACCCGGCGCTGGACTCCGCGCGAGGTCGGCGGTGTGACACTGCACACGTGGCAGACTGCGCTGGGACAGCTCGGCTGGGCGGTGACGGACGATGGTCTGCTGGTCACACTCGATGACTTCGGTGATCCCCTCACGCGTCAGCTCCTCGCGGGCTGGCCGAGTCGACTCGATGAGCATGGGGCGCATCGGGCGCTTGTCTCGCTCTGGGGCGAGGCCCCACGTGTCGGAGAGATCTATCTCCATGCGCTTCCGCTGACTCAGCTGACACCCATGCTCCTGCTCAGCGGTGATGCCTGGGGCGAGTCGGGGCAGCGCAATCTCAATCGCATCCGCATGGCGAACCATCTCTTCGCTGAGTACCCCGCGATCGGTCTGGCGATGCAGCAGACCGGCCGCGAGCTCAGCCTGACGCTGGCGATCGCGTCGTCGGATGAGGTGAATCACTGATCGGCGGAATCAGTCTCGGTGGGCGAGGAAGTGCTCGGAGGTGATGGTCCACCAGAGCCGTGACCACGAGTCCTCGAACGATCCGATGAAGTGGTCCCGGAGCGCCTTCTGGAAAAACCAGCGGGCCTCGCCCTCGTCGCCCGCCCGCAGCGAGGCGAGGCCGAGGTGCCAGTGACAGTTGAAGTCCTCGGGCCCCTCGATCCCGACCCGGCTCAGCGCGAGCAGGGCCTCCCCCACCAGCCCCGCGCGGACGGCGCACAGCCCGAGCTGACTCTGAATCATCGGGTGGCTGGAATTCTCCTCGGTGAGACGGCGTGAGAGAGTCAGTGCCTCCTCGGTGAGGTTGCTCTCGCTCAGGCAGTGGATCAGGACCATGCGGCCCTCGATGGCGAGGCGTGGGATGCCCAGGCAGTGGATGGCGTGGCGGAGCAGGGCGTCGAACCGGCAGCGTGTGTAGGCCCGCTCGAAGCCCGCACGGCCCAGGCGCCGGGGTGGGGGAGCGCTCGACAGGTCCCCCTCGGCGATGGCCCGGAGAAGGGAGTCATCGAGCCCCGTCGGCGGCCGGCGCCGTGGGTGACAGAGAAGGTGATTCTCATAGATCAGCGCGAGCTCGAGGAGAATCTCGTTGTAGGGCACCAGTCCAGCCGCGAGCAGATCGCGCACAGCCTGCTCCAGCTCACCGCGGCGGGCTCGCACCACCGCGCGCCAATTGGCTGCGAGGCGATTGTCGGGCTGGCGCTCGAGGGCCTGTGCGATGTGGCTCTCGGCCCGCTGGAGCTCTGCCTGGCGGAAGGCCCCCACGCCCTGAAAGATCTCGCGCACCGGCTCCAGCCGCGGGGGGAAATCGAGGCTGCGGAGCCTCTCGAGCGCCTCGTCGCTCTGCCCCTGCTCGATCAGCATGCGAGCCTCGGCGAGATCGAGGCGGGTCCCTGTCGCCATCAGAAGTTGTCCCAGCGCGGGATGAAGAGAGGAGGCTGAGCCAGCAGCGCGCCCAGGGCTCGGAGGTCCGCCTTGCCCCTGAGGTCGGCGAGTCCCCAGGCCACGGCGTCGCTCAGAGAGAGCACGCCCCAGAGGATCTTGGTCAGCGTGGCCTCGTCGGCGGTGAGGGTGTTGTCCGCATCGCCCTGGTCGACCTCGATCCATCGGCCGTCCATGTTGAGACGCCAGTGGGGGCCGCGCCGCAGCCCGATCTCGAGGCTCCCCCGCAGCCACGTGCCGATCGAGGCCATGTCGGCCATCAGGCGGTTCCAGTCCAGAACGCGGACCATCGCCCCTGTGCAGATCTGTGAGCAGAGGAAGTTGCCGCATCCCAGATCGGTCTGCCCCGGTGTGCGGGGGCTGCTCACCATCGCCTCGACCGGTGTCTCGGCGGGGAGCGAGAGCTCCACCCAGTCGACCTGGGCCTGCTGATCGTGGAGGAAGGCCGTCAGCGCCCGCTGGCTCTTGCTGGAGAGGGCGATGATCTCACCGACGCGCAGGGTGTGACAGATGGTCACGGGATCGCGGTCATCGTACATCGCCACATAGCCATCGAGCCTGTCGCCATCTCGGATCCCGAACCACTGCCACGGCTGATCGAAGATCCGTGACCAGATCGCGGGGTGTCGCACGAGTCCGACGCCGCGCTGCTCGAGCCACTCGCCGTGGCAGCGCATCAGGGCATTGGCGTCCTGCCTGGGATCGAGCCAGACCACCTCGCCCCGCTCACCGGTGGGCAGAGCAGAGGGACGCAGAGTGACCTCGCGTCGGAGACCGACCAGGCTCCAGCCGAGGGCGGTGTAGAATTCGGTCTCGAAGGGGTAGAGCAGACACAGGGGCACGTCACGCTCGCGGAGGCGATCCACCGCGGCGCCACACAGACGCGTGGCCACCCCCTGACGCCGCGCCTCGGGGGCGACAGCCACACTGGCCAGGCCGCCTGTCGGCCATCGGTTGCCCGCCCACCACATCTCCATCGGGATCACAGTGGCGCTTCCGAGAAGGCGTCCGCTCTCCTCGGCGACGAGGATGTCCTCGACGCCGATCTGACTGCTCTCACGGATCTGTTTCTCGCGGGTCTTCGCGTTGACGCCGGGGAACGACTGCGCCCCGATGCGCGCGATGGCGGAGAGATCCGACTCGGTGGCTGCGCGGATGATCGGTGTCATTCGGTGTCCTCCTGCCGCTGCCAGGGTTTGATCTTGCGTCGGGCGAGGGTGCGCTCCTCCTCAGCCCTGCGGCTCTTCTTCACCCAGGGTCGCTGCAGCGGCATGGGCAGCCGCTGACGCGGGGGTGTCGATTTCTTCGCTCGGTGGCCCATGACTTTCACTCTCACTCCGTGCTCGCCGTCAGCTGAGCGTTGAAAGGGGCGATGTGATCGCGCTCGAACGACTCGGCCAGCCGCTCGAGGAGTGGCAGGGGATCCTCATCGGGACTTCCCAGGACGGTCTGGAGTGTCGGGCTCAGAACCTCGCGGTAGAGCGCCTGGCAGGCCACCGGGGGCTCGGTGTGGAGCGTGCCGACGATCCCCTCCTCGTAGGCGGGGAAGCGGGGGTAGGTGCGATTGCGCTCGACCAGCTCGGCCTGGAGGTCGCCCAGAGGGCCATGGAGCACAGGGACGGCCGGGTATCCGACCGCACGGCCCTGTGCCCGCCAGAGCGACCACTTCGCCTCGAGCCACTCGGGGTCGTGGTGCCAGATCATCCACTGGAAGGCCGCCTGGCGCTGCTGCTCGGTGGCGCCGGGGGTGACGATCAGGTAATCCGCCCCCACCTGGTGGGCGCGGCCGCCGGGGCCCGCGGGGAGGGGCGCAACGAAGAGGTTGGTCACGTCGTAGTCATACTCGTCGCGCAGGGTGTTGAAGATGTGCTCGCTGGCCGCGTCGAGCATCATCCCGACCTGCCCGGCGGCGAACATCTGCCACGCCTCGCGCTGGCGGATGGAGATGCTCGGCGGCATCACGCCGTGCTCCCAGCGCAGCGACTGGAGGAAGCGGAAGGCGGTCGCGATCTCCTCCGAGGCGAAGGCGGCGTGCCAGAGGCCGTCGTCGCCCAGGCGCTCGTACTCGCCCCCCGCTTGCCAGCCCCAGTTGAGAGAGTGCCAGCCCCCCAGCGGGACTTCGCCGACGAGGAGATAGCCGCAGCGCCCGGTGGAGGAGTCGGTCAGACGCTGCGCGGTCTCGAGAAACTCCTCCCATGTTGCGGGTGGGCGGGGCTCGCCGCTCTCGTCGACGATTCCCTGCTCGGTGAAGATCCGTCGATCAAAGAACAGCGCCATGGAGTAGGCGTAGATCGGCATGGCGTAGACGCGGCCATCGCGTGTGTAGGGCGCGAGAATCTGCGGATCGAGCTCCCCGCCGTGCTCCCAGGTCTCCAGCAGATCGGTCAGATCCTGTGCCAGCCCCTCCTCGATCGTGCGGAAGCCCTCCGTCGCCCAGGTGTTGATGACCGTCTCCAGGTCGCCGCTGAGCGAGCGCGCGGCGAAGCCCTGCGGATCATACTCCCAGTCGGTCACCTCGACGCGGATGCCCGGGTGCCGCTCCTCGAAGAGCGCGATCTTGAGGTCCCACTCCTCCTGGCGCTGGGTCTCGCCCTCGCGGGGGCCGTTGTTGACGCGGATGACCACCTCGGAGGGGGTGGGCTCCTCGGTTTCCCCGCCGGTGGGAGCAGGGGGTGGGTTATCCTCGACCGGCGGGCCGCAGGCCACGAGGATCAGGGATGAGGCCCAGAGGGCGGCAGAGAGGCGATGCATTGACACCGGGGCTCCCATGACAAGGATGGGGGCCATGTGAGCGGAGGAGGAGTCAAATGTCCAACGTGAACTGGAGAGGCACCGTGGTCATGGGGCTGATGATCCTGATTCCCCTCGTGACTGGGGGTGGAGCCGCGCAGGGCATCCGGATCGAGTCCTCGCACCTGGCGCAGCTGGTCTATCCCGACGAGACGCTCACATTGACGATCACGGCGGTATCCCCTGAGGCCTTCGAGAATGGGGTGACAGTCCGCCTGCTCGACCGTGACAACGCGGTGGTCTCCCAGC
>JAFGKF010000107.1 GCA_016928695.1 Candidatus Sumerlaeota bacterium
CTGGGGCAGTCGCACCTGGCGAACGAGAATCGGCTGCTTCGCCGCCAGCTGGAGCGGACCAGTGAGTTCGGCGAGATCGTGGGTGACTCGGGGGCGATGGAGGCGATCAAGCGTGAGATCCGGGAGGTCGCCCCCAGCGACGCGACAGTGCTGATCTCGGGGGAGACGGGCTCGGGCAAGGAGCTTGTCGCGCGGGCCATCCATCGCCTCAGCCCACGCGGCTCTGAGCCCTTCGTCGACGTCAACTGCGCCGCGCTGCCGGACGAGAACCTCCTCCTCTCCGAGCTCTTCGGCCATGAGCGGGGGGCTTTCACGGGCGCCGTGTCGCTGCGGCGCGGCCTCTTCGAGATGGCGAAGGGTGGAACCGTTTTCATGGACGAGGTGGGGGAGCTCACGCCCGAGGCCCAGGGGCGCCTGCTGCGGACGATCGAGTCGGAGACGATCACCCGGCTGGGAGGACAGCGCCCGATCCCGATCGATGTCCGCCTGGTCTTCGCGACCAACCGCGATCTGGGCGAGGAGGTCCGCGCGGGGCGATTCCGCGAGGATCTCTATTACCGGATCAACGTGGTGCCCATCGACGTTCCCCCGCTGCGCGAGCACGCGTCGGACATCGCCGCGCTGGTCGCGTTCTTTCTCGACCAGTACACCCAGAAGTACCGCCGCCCGGCCAAGCGGCTGACCGCGGCGGCGATCGCGCGTCTCGAGGCGCATCGGTGGCCGGGCAACATCCGGGAGCTGCGCAACGTGGTCGAGCGGCTTGTCATCCGCTGTCCCCAGGCGGAGATCGACGTGGCCGACCTGGAGCGGCCGGGTCTCTTCGCCCCGGGTGTGGCGGCCTCCGCCGATCCAGTGAGCCTCCCGCCCGAGGGCATGGCTCTCGACGAGATCGAGCGGGCGCTCGTGATCCAGGCTCTCGAGCGCGCCGACTGGAATCAAAAGGAGGCGGCGAAGCTGCTGCACCTCACGCCCGACCAGATGCACCACCGGGTCAAGAAATTCGAGATCCGCCACCCCTCGTGGCGGAGGAATCGCTGAGGTCAGCCGGCCTGCCGCTGGGCGACCAACGAGAGGTAGAGCCGCTCGACCTCATCGATCTGCCGCGAGAGACTGAATTGACTCTCCACGGTCTCACGCGTCCTCGCCCCCATGGCGCGGAGTCCATCGCGGTCACCGAGCATCTGCGCGATGACCTCGACGAGATGATGAGGACTCACTCCCAGTGGCACGATTCTCCCATCGACGCCGTCGGTCACCACCTCCGGGGCGATGCCGACATCGCCGGCGATCACGGGGCGTCCCGTCGCCATCACCTCGAGCAGCGCACGGCCGGACCCCTCGGAGCCGGGGGCGAGCCAGAGGCTGAGATCGAGGGCGGCCAGAACCTCAGGCCATGCGAATCTCTGGTCGGAGATGATGTGGGTCCGCCCTATGTGTCCCGCCTCGCCCATCTCGGCGCGGATCCACTTGACGAGCCGCGAGTGCCCGCCGGCGAGGATGATGTGGGCGGTGGGGTGTGCGCTGAGCACATCGATCAGGGCGGGGATGGCGGTTTGCCAGCCGCGCCCGGCCTTGAAATGGGCCACCATTCCGATCACGGGGGCCTCTGAGGGGATCGCGAGTGCCGTTCGCACCGCCTCGCCCGAGACCCCGGGGTGATGGCGCTCGGTGTCCACGGCGCCGCGGATCAGGTGCGTCCGGCTGCTCGGCAGGCGGCATCGGTCTCTCTGAGATTGACTCAGGAAGACAACTGCGTCGGTCAGCCAGGACCAGAGAGGGCCGCGGCACACCTCGTGGACGCGGTGCTGTGTGCGGACAATGGCGGCCGGCCATCGCCCCGCGAGGCGCGCGAGCCCCGCGATCCAGTGATCGTGGGAGAGGTGACAGTGGACGATCTGCACTCCCTCCTCCCGGACGAGGCGGCGGAGTGTGCGGATGTCGGCCAGGTCGCGGATCGGTGTGAATCCCCGGTTGAGATGCAGCTGGGGGATGGTCTCGATGGCCAGCCCACGGACGTGCTCCTCCAGCGATTTCCCGCGAATGAGGCCCAGCCGGACCCGGTGGCCGCGTGCGGAGAGACCGGTGATCAGGTTGCACACCGGCTCGGCGGCTCCGGTCCACCGATCGGAGCTGAGGAGGTGCGCGACGTGGAGTCCCTGCATGGATGGTCCCTCCAGACCCCCTGACGTGACATGTTGCTCTCACCTTGTCCATCCCTCTCTTGACGTTTCATCCCCGCCGCTATACCAATGGGTGGCGGCGTGGCTGAGCATCAGTCGGTGCTCATCTTTGACATGCGGCAAGGGGGCGGACCATGACCGACACTTCCAGTGTTTTGCTTGTCGATGACGATGCCATTGTCCGGGACTTTGTTGCCCGCCTGCTCCGGGGGAGCGTCTCTCTCGACGCCGCGGAGAGTGCCGAGGAGGCCCGTGATCTTCTGCGATCCAACAGCTACCAGCTCGCGCTGGTGGATGTGTTTCTGCCGGGCGATGACGGGATCGCCCTGCTCTCCGAGATCCGGCGTCACCACCCCGGCACCAAGATCCTCATCTTCACCGGCAAGCCCAGCGAGGCGGTCACGCGCAGTGTGATCCAGGGCAAGGCCGACGACTATCTCGAAAAGCCCTTCACTCCCGCTCAGCTGCGCCAGGCGGTCGAGCGCCTGATCGAGCAGCCGCGGCCAACCTCGCGCTTCGACGAGGTCTGCGGGTTCATCCGCTGCCACCTGGGTGAGGATCTCCGCCTGGTGACGGTGGCGACACGCTTCCAGATGCAGCCCTCGAGCTTCAGCCAGTGGTTCAACGCCGAGGCCAACCGCCGCGGTGTCGCCACCGGGTACAAGGCCTTTGTCACGTCCGCCCGTCTCGACCGCGCCGAGCAGCTGCTGTCCACCACCGACATGCTCGTCAAGGAGGTGGCCCATGCGGTGGGCTTCTCCTCCCACCAGCTGCTCAACCAGCATTTCCAGGAGCGCCACGGGATCTCTCCGACGCAGTGGCGCGAGCGCATCACCCACGGGGACTGATCGGATCAGGCTCTCTCCACCGAGTCCATGAGGGCGCCGTAGTCGGCCTCGCTGAGAAAGCGCTGGAGGAGCAGCATCAGCTGAACGCGGGCCAGCTGCGCCCGGCGGCAGATGTCAGACTCATCGAGGATCGACTGCCGATCGTACACATCGCGGACGCAGCGGTGGGCGATGAGGTCGACGGTGCGGGAGGCGTCGGATGCGTCGAAGGAGAGCTCGGTCAGGTCAGGGGTGAACTGGGGGAAGAGTGTGATCAGGCGCGCGCCGAGGCGCTGCATCTTGCGCATCTCGCTCTGAAGCGTCATGCGATCCTCGATCCGGAGAGTCTCCTCGACGATCTCCACATCCACGACCCGGTGTGGGGATCCGCTCAGCTCGCGGAGCAGGCGGACCCGGTGGCGCCCCTCCACCACGATGTTGCTCCGGCCATCAGACAGGGGCTCGACCTCCGTGATCTCACCGAGCCCCGCGATGCGGTGGACAGGGGGTGAGCCGAAGTGCTGCTCCTCCCAGCCGGGGCGGAGAAGCGCAACGGTGATCAGGCGCTCGCCCTGCAGTGCGTTGCCGACGAGCAGGCGGTGGCGCTGCTCGAAGATGTGAAAGCGGTGGACTGTGCCTGGGAACATGACCAGGCCGTCGAGTGGGAGCAGTGGGACCTGAATGCTCACCGCATCACTCATCGGGGTCCACCACCTGCCCCCAGTCTGTGGCGGGCAGGGCCTCGAGAATCTCGGTCCAGGGTTGGCCCGTCTGGGGGTGCTGGAGGTCAGGCGAGATCTCGGTGAGGGGGACGAGGACGAAGTGGCGCTCGGCCATGCGGGGGTGGGGGAGGATCAGTGCCTCGGTCTGGCACGTCTGGTCACCGACCAGCAGGAGGTCCAGATCGATCAGTCGTGGGCCGTTGGGCTCGGTGCGGGCACGCCCCATCACTGTCTCGATGGCCAGAAGCTCTCCGAGAAGTCTCTCGGGCGACAGGTCGGTCCACGCCTCCGCGACGGCGTTGAGAAACAGCGGCTGATCGACCTTGCCGACGGGCCTGGTCTCGTAGAGCGAGGAGATCTTGGTCACATCGGTCTCAGGGAGGTTGTCGATGCGCATGGTCGCCTCCGCGATCATGGCCTCGCGGTGGCCCATGTTCGAGCCGAGGGCGATGTGGGCGCGCTCAGGCATCGGGGTCAGCCATCACGGGGTTGGTCAGTGTCCCCACGCCCTCGACCTCGACCTCGATGGTGTCGCCGTCGAGCAGCGGCCCCACTCCTCCGGGGGTGCCGGTGGCGATGACGTCGCCGGGGTAGAGCGTCATGAAGGCGGTGATGTGTGCGATCAGCCTCCCCACACCGAAGACGAGCTGGTCCGTGCTCGAGTCCTGGCGCGTCTCTCCGTTGATCCGCGAGGTGACGCGGAGGTGCCCCGGATCGAGTCCGAAGGCGATCGCCGGTCCGATGGGGCAGAAGGTGTCGAATCCCTTCGCGCGGCTCCACTGCCCGTCAAGCTTCTGAAGATCGCGCGCGGTGACGTCGTTGAGCGCGGTGACGCCCAGGATGACGGCACTCGCCTCGCTCTCGGCGACGCGGCGACAGCGGCTCCGGATCACGATGGCCAGCTCCGCCTCGTGCTCAACGCGCTCGCTGAGCGCCGGGAGGAGAATCGGGGCGCCGGGTCCGATCACGGAGCTCGACGGCTTGAGGAAGACCAGGGGCTCAGCGGGTGCCATGCCCCCCATCTCCTCGATGTGATCCCGATAGTTCTTTCCGATGGCGACCACCTTGCTCGGGATGACCGGGGGCAGCAGACGGACATCCCCGAGCGAGTGCTTCTCACTGTGGCGGAGCCGGATCGGCTCGCTGAAGGGTGAGGAGGCCAGCGCCGTCAGCTCGTCCCCCTCGATCGCGGCGTAAAACGGCATCGCATTCGGCTCTCGGTGCTGGCACTGGACGACTCTCATCGGACTCTCTCTCGGGTGGTCTCAGGGCAGGAGGGACTCCCCCAGCTCCCCGGTGAAGGTGATGGTGGCGGGGCCCTCGAGGAGGACATCGTGGAATGTCTCGCCGTCGCGGGCGAAGTGGATGCTGAGCCGGTGACCGCTGCGGGTGATCACGGTGACCGGCGAGGTCTGCCCATGGCGCAGGGCGGCGCTGACGGCGCATGACAGCGCGCCGGTTCCGCAGGCCAGCGTCTCGGCCTCGACGCCGCGCTCATAGGTGCGCATGTGGAGTGTGCCGTCCGTGTCCCGCCAGAGCCAGTTGATGTTCGCCCCCTTCGGCATGACCGCGGCGTGTCGGCGCAGCGGAGGTCCGAGGGATCCGACGTCGATCTCCCCCAGGGCTGAGGGATCGTCGGACTCCACCTCGATCACGACATGTGGCACCCCGGCGAGGACCCGGTCCGCCCGATGGGAGATCCCGTTGAGCTCCATCGCACACTCGCGCTCCTGCACCTCGGGGGGCGTGTGGGTCACCCGGATCCGGTCCCCCCCGAGCACCTCCGCCGTGTGCGTTCCGATGGCGCTCTCGATGCGAATGGTGGGGCCGGCCACGCCCAGATGATGAGTCAAGCGGGCGACGCAGCGGATCCCGTTGCCGCACATATCGGTTTCACCGCCGTCGGCGTTGTGATAGCGCATCCGGATGTCGGCGACAGCGCTCGGCTCGAGGATCAGTGCCCCGTCGGCTCCGACGCCCTCCCCCCGCGCGCAGAGGCGAGCGATCCACTCGGAGCGTCTGTCGCCCGTGGGGAGGCGTCCCTCGCGGTTGTCGAATGCCACGAAGTCGTTCCCCGCGCCGCTGAGCTTGAAGAATCTCATGTGCCACCCCCGCGCAGAGCCGCGTTGGGCACCAGGGGAACGGAGATGTCGAGGGCCGTCGAGAGCACGGGGGCTTCCTCCCCGTTGATCAGAAACTGCACGGCGTGGATGTCGTCGAAGTTGTCGGTCAGGCTGTTGACGATCGCATAGGCGAGAAGGCACTCGGTGCGGAACGGAAGGGGAGGCACCGCCGGCTCGGTCGCGAGATCCACCGTCGCCACGCCGTCGACCACATAGACGCCCCGGGTGGTGAATGGCACCTCGACGCCGGCCTCCTCGGCGGCGAGCTCGAGGACCCGGTCGATCACCAGGGCTCTCTGCTGCGAGTGCGGTGTGGCCGATGTCCCCAGCGACTCCAGCCGGGGGTGCAGTGTCCGTCCGTCGGAGAAGATGTGAACGAGCAGCTGTCCTCTCTGGGGGGGGCGAATGGCCCGCGGAAGGGCACTGAGGGCCTGGCGGCTTCTCTCCTCCGCGGTGACCTGGCCCAGCCGCTGGAAGAACAGGGACAGGGCCATGCCTCCGACGACGATGATCGCCAGGCAGATCATCAGCGTTCGGACGAACAGCCTCTGCCAGGACTCCTGAGGGGGCGGTGTCGCCATCACAGGGTTCGCCCTGCCGGGCCAGAGGTGATCTGGCAGAAATCGATGATCGCCTGGGCGATGGCGGCGGCCATCTGCGCCTGGCCCGCCTCGCCGCTGAGTCGCTCGCGGTCGCCGGCATGGGAGGCCTGACCGAGCTCGATGAGCACGGTGGGTGCGGGGCAGGCGCGGAGCAGGCGGTGTGGTGTGGGCAGGCGCCCGATCCAGGGGAGACCGGTTCGCACCGCCTCTCTCTCGATCAGCTGGGCGAGGAGATCGCTCGCCTGCGAGCTCGCGCGGTATCTCATCGCGCGGCTGGTGGCGTCTCGCCGTGTGCCGATCATGTCGACAGCCGGTGACATGAAAAAGACGCCCACCCCCTCGAGATCGGGGCAGGGGGACTCACCCACCTGCAGACCCAGGACCACCAGGGGATGGATCTCGTCGACCGATGCGATGACATCGTCCCAGCTCCGACCATCTGTGGTCAGTCGGACGACCTCGAGCCCTGTGCCCCTCTCGGCGTGCTGGGCGATCAGGTCCGCTGTGCCCTCCACCAGTGCTCTGTCGGCGGAGGTCTCGATGACCACCAGTGCGATCCGCGGTGTGGCGGTCCACTGCGGGGGTGGGACAACGGGTGGCAGGGCCTGCGGGACCGCAGTCTGCACCGCCGGGGGAAGGGGTGGTGGCTCAGGCGGCAGCGAGGGAAGGATCGGCTCGATCACCGCCGGCGCGGGTTCGGGGGCGGGGGGCTCAGGCAGGTGGACCGTCGCCTCGGGGCCTCTCGGTGTCAGCGCAAAGAGGTCGCGCAGCACCGACGCGGGCACCAGGATTCGTCCCCCCTGCGAGAGCAGAGGGCCGTCGGTGGCGTGCATTCGGGATTCGACGATCACGAGCGCGCGGTCGGTGAACAGCGAGATGCGCACCCCGCGCATCTCGAGGCGGAGGCTGCGCGCACTGTCCCATCGGACGGATGCCTCGGGGTCGGCGAGGCGAACGGCGTCGATGAAGTCCTCCAGCGCGATGTGTTGCATTCCGTCGATGGCGATCGCCTCGAGGGCGAGCGGGGGCTGGCCCTCGACCTGGACAAGGACGGTGGCGGCCCAGGGGGCAGGCACGGCGAGGAGTATGAGGATCCAGAGAGAAAGCGCGCGCATTGTGGGTGCTGCTGTCAAGCGCCCCTCGAGGCGGCATTGGCCGCGGGGTAGTCGATGCGCTGATGGTAGCGGGCCATGAGGGAGTTGACAAATGATTCCCGGATGCGCGTCAGGTCGGCCAGGGTCAGGTTGCACTCGTCGAGCTGACCATCGTTGAACTTCTCGCGGACGGTGGCGTGGACGAGGCGCTTGACGTCGCCGCTCTTGACGGTGGGCGAGGTCAGCTTCGCCGTCGCCGTGGCCTCGACCGAGTCGGCGAGCATCACGATGGCCGTCTCCGCCGACTGCGGCTTCGGGCCGGGGTAGCGGAAGTCCTCCTCGTTGACCGGGTCGGCTGTCTCCCCCATGGCGAAGCGCCGCTGCGCCTCGGTCAGGAAGTACTTGATCTGGCTCGTCCCGTGGTGCTGGGGGATGAAGTCGATCACCTTGTCGGGGAGCCTGTGGAGCCGTGCGAGCTCGATGCCCCTCTTGACATGCTCCTTGATGATCAGGGCGCTGAGGGAGGGGGCCAGCTTCGAGTGGCTGCGGCGGTCGTTCGCCGTCACCTGATTCTCCGTGAAGTAGTTGGGCTTCTCCATCTTCCCGATGTCGTGGTAGTGCGCCCCGGCCCGGACGAGGAGGTAGTTGGCCCCGATCGCCTCGGCCGCCGCCTCGGCGAGCTTCGAGACGTTGAGCGTGTGCTGGTAGGTCCCGGGTGTCCGCTCCTCCAGCTCGCGCAGCAGCGGTGTCTTGATGCTTGTCAGCTCGATCAGGTTCAGGTCGGTGGTCACTCGGAAGAGGAACTCGAAGACGACCAGGCTCATGAATGTGATCATCGAGCAGAACAGGCCGTTGCCGACTCCCCAGGCCATGTGGCGTGCGATGCTCCAATTGCTGAAGAACATCAGCGCGGGATTGTCGATGAACCGGATCACCAGGATCGCGAGCGCGGTGGCGATGCCCGCGATCACGCCGGCGCGGAGGATGTCGCGGCGGCGGCGGATCGTCAGGAGCGTGAGCACCGCGGCGGAGCCTCCGACGAGGCCGATGGCCGTGAACTGGAAGTGCATCTGGGTCATCACGCCGAACAGCAGGCACCCGATGGTCAGCAGGAGAAGCCCGACACGGGGACCGATCAGGATCACCCCGAGCATCCCCAGGGCCCCGGCGGGGAAGAAGTATCCGGAGACCGGCGGGCTGAGGACAGTGATGATGATTCTCCCCAGGAGCAGCACGAGGATCAGGGGAAGTCCGATCACATTGACATTGGCCGTGGTGTAGGACCAGTCCCCCTGGAAGCGGTTGAGGTAGATCGTGAGGAACACCAGGAGGCAGATGACAAGGGCTGTGTTGCCCACAAAGTTGAGCAGCAGGTAGTAGGGCTTCTGCTCGTCGATGGCGCGCAGCGCCAGGTACTGCCCATGGAGGAGGGGCGCTCCGCGCGTGATGATCAGCGCGTCGCGGGGATAGAACCGGGTGTACTGCTCGGGTGTGACCTTCTCGGCCTCAGCCTGCTCGAGGGCGCGCGTCTCCTCCTCGTTTGCCCAGATGTTGCCCACGATCAGCTTCTCCACGATCTCTCGGAGGCAGAGGATCTCGGGGGTGGGCTCGCCGTCGTCGCCGGGTCGGAGAAGGCTGTGGCGAGCCAGGTACTGGTCGAGCCCCACCGTGGTCGCGGCATCGCGGTTGAGGACATTCGAGGCATCGAAGTCCAAGGGCATGGGGCCACCGCGCGGCTCGATCCGCACTCGACCATTGGCGTTCAGAGTCATCAGGCGCTCGGCGCGGTCGTTGATCTCGATGCCTCTCTCGTTGAGGAGATGATGAAAGACCCGTCTG
The DNA here is from genome assembly GCA_016928695.1 of Candidatus Sumerlaeota bacterium. GTDB lineage: Bacteria > Sumerlaeota > Sumerlaeia > JABWBI01 > JABWBI01 > JAFGKF01. Next base: position 9,388 of record JAFGKF010000107.1, read on the forward strand.
AGCTCTCTTCGGAGCTGCTCGTCTCGGCGGTTGCGCTCGAGCGTCAGGAGTGTCGCGCGTGTCAGATCCACGCCGATCTCACTCTGGATCGCCTCGCTGAGCGCGGCGATCCGGGCCTCGCGGTCCGATGCGGCCTCCTCGGGGCTGGTGGACTCAGGTGTGGATGTCACGGCGGCGTCGACCAGCGCGAAGATCCGGTCGACCTTCTCCATCGCGCGGTCCGAGGCCTCGACGTCCATCTCATAGATGCGCGGCACAGAGGCGAGCGCCCTGTCGAGCAGCTCCTCACGGGCCTCCTCGTCGGGGACGCTGATGTCAAAGGGGGCGGTGATGTCGCGGGGTGCCTCGCTGCCGAGGGCGAGGTTGTGGCGCTCGAGGTAGATGGTGGGAGAGATCGTGACGACGATCAGGGCGGTGATGATGATGAGCGAGAGCGATGCCGCCACGGGCTGCACGATCGGGCGGGTGCGTCCCTCCCGTGGGCCGCGGTTTCTCCTGGCGAGCTTGTCGTTGGTCTGGGCCATGATCCAGCGCTCTCTCACGCCCCGGCCTGCGAGGATTCGGCCTCACTCTGCTCATAGGCCCGAATGATCCTCTGCACCAGGTCGTGGCGCACCACGTCGCTCTCGGTGAGGTGGATGAAGGAGATGCCTGTCACATCGGCAAGGATCGTCTGCACCTTGACCAGCCCGCTGTCGCGCGGGGAGGGGAGGTCGATCTGGGTCACGTCGCCGGTGATCACCGCCTTGGAGTCGAAACCCAGCCGTGTCAGGAACATCTTCATCTGCTCATGCGTTGTGTTCTGACCCTCGTCGAGGATCACAAAGGACGAGTTGAGGGTCCTGCCCCGCATGAAGGCCAGGGGAGCCACCTCGATGACCCCTGTCTCCAGGTGGGACCGGATCTGGTCCGTCTCCAGCATCTCGTAGAGGGCGTCGTACAGGGGGCGGAGGTAGGGATCGATCTTCTCCGCGAGGTCCCCGGGGAGGAAGCCGAGGCGCTCTCCCGCCTCGACCGCCGGTCGGACCAGGATGATGCGGCTGACCTCGCCGGCGGTCAGGGCGCTGACGGCCATCGCCATGGCGAGATAGGTTTTCCCTGTGCCGGCGGGTCCAATGCCAAAGACGATGTCGTGCGTCCGGATCGCCTCGACGTACTGCCTCTGGCCGTCGGTGAGGGGGGCGACATGGCGGCGCCTGAGGGGGACGTCGATGCTCTCGAGCCGCATCGAGCGGAGCCGGTGATTCGCCTCCTCGGGGGTGTGGGCCTGGACTGTCCGGACGGTCTGACGGAACTCCTGGCCGGTGACCCGTTGCCCTGTTTTCCCCCTCAGCTCACGCAGGTTTTGGATGACCTGGGCGACCTTGGCCACCGCGACCTCCTCGCCGGAGACGCGCAGCTCATTGCCCCGGGCGATGATCCGGGCGTTGAATTCTCCCTCCAGGCGGCGCAGCTGGGCGTCATTGGCACCACAGAGGTCCAGGATCTCGTCGGGATCGAGAGTGAAACGCTGTTCGACGCTGGGACACAAAAGAGCGCGGGCCCTCCCGGCCGGTCGGTTGCCCTGCGATCACCAGCTACCCCCGGCCCCCGGGGACGTCAAGGCGAGAGCCTCATCAGAGGGAGCCATGGGGAGAGTGGGCATCACAGGGTCATCAGACTGGAGAGGGGCTCCCCTTGGCGGAGCCCCTCGAGAACCGTGGTGGGCGCTGGCAGACTCGAACTGCCGACCTCCTGCATGTCAAGCAGGCACTCTAACCAAGCTGAGCTAAGCGCCCACAGAGAGGCACTGTAGGAAGATGGGGGAAGCTCTGCAAGAATAAAGATGACATCGGGGGGGCACTGGCGGCATTCTCACGGCCTTGACACTCGGGCGGCCCGGCGTCAAAAAGCATCGGTCGCTGAGATCAGAGGTGTTGCAGAGGAACCGGTGGCACGCCGACACAACAGGCGCGGTGAATCTCCCCCCCCTCGATCGGGGAACTGGGTGGCGTGGCTCGCGCTTGTGATTGCCCTGTTGGCCCTTGCGGTGGCTCTCTCGGAGAAGACCTGGGTTCAGGATCAGCTGCAGTCCATGACTGAGAACTGGGGCCGCCTTCAGGAGCAGCTCGCCGAGCGCGGCGCGCGGCGTGAGGTGGAGCGGGCCACGGCCGCGGTGGAGGATCTCCGGAGTGCCGGGCTCTCCGCCCAGCTGGGGGAGGAGAGTGAGGCCCGGGATCATCTGTCCGATGCACTCCGGGGGATTCGTCATCAGGCGAATCGGCTCGAGGGTCCCGCCGGTGAGCGCTGGCGTCAGCTCGCTGACGAGACGACGGCGCTGGCGATCTCTCTCGAGGCGGGGATCGAGGCGGCTCGCACGCTGAGCGAGTTGGCGGCGCAGGCCGAGGCCCTGGCGGAGGAGCTGGAATCCGACGCGCCCGATGACTGAGTCGACAAACTTTTTCGCCCCTCTGGGGCTCTCACTTAATCACACGGTGCCAGTTGAGGACTGATATGACACGATCTGCGATCACACTCTTCACCCTGACTCTGATGGCCTGGGCATCGGGGGTCGCGGCTCAGGAGGCCGCCTCCGCGGAGGTGATCACATCGAGCTCCCAGCTTCTCCGGGGAGTGCAGGCCGCGGGGCAGCCCGGGGATCTGAGGCTCAGTGACGGGGAGTGTGTCTACATTTTCAGCGCGGTCGACCATCCGCTGTATCGGAGTCAGACGGGCGGGGCGCTGATCGATGTCTCTCGCGCGGAGACCTCGTTCGATCTCCTGGGAGAGCTGCGCACAGCGCATGGGCCGCGACTCTCTCGCTCCGTGCGCACCACGGACGTCCACCCCAGTGAGGATGGGCAGGCGGTCATCGTCGAGGGGGTCGACAGCGAGGAGGAGGACATCGCGGTTCGCACCGAGTATCGTCTCGATCCGGACTGGCCCGGACTCATCGTCACCACGGAGGTGACCAATGGCACGGCGGCCTCCCTGGAGGCCTGGGACATTGGGGATTTCGCCCACTGGGGGCCGACCACCCTGTTCCTCATGAACGCGGGGGTCGTCTACGCCTCCGGTGTGGTCGTCCGGACCCCCTGCACGGTGGCCTATGGACAGGATTTCAGTCTGGCCATCGTTCCGCCGGAGGGCACTCGGACGGAGGTCGTTCACCACAGTGAGCACACACGCCTCATCCACACGGGGGGTGACATCCCCCCCGGTGAGACCCTGACATGCACACGCCACCTCTTCGTGGGTCTCGAGAGCATGGACACCATCGCTGATGCGATCTGGGCTGCCCAGGGGCTGGAGACGGGCACCCTGCGTGGAGATGTCCGCGACCAGGTCACGGGCGAGGGGATCGCGGGGGCCGAGCTCCTGGTCAATGAGCGCGGCACTCCCATGCTCCCGATGCTCCGCGTTCTCTCCGATGCGGAGGGCCACTTTGAGGTCTCGATGCCGGCCGGGCGCGAGGTGATCTGCATCCCCCGCTACTACTCCCGGACACGGCCCACCACCACTGTGCCGCGGACCCTGATCGAGGCGGGGGGTGAGGCGTTCCAGCAGTGTGTTCTGAGTCCACCCGCCCGCATGGATCTCGAGATCCGCGACGAGGCGACCGGGGAACTGCTCCCGGTGCGCGTCGCGCTCTACACCCACGATGGTCGCCCCTCCGAGCTCGGCCCCATCGAGTCGGGGGTGGCCGGGGGGCCGTATCTCTTTGTGCCGGAGGGGCGAGGTGTCTTTGAGGTGCCGACCGGTCAGTATCGCATGACCATCTCGCACGGCCCTGAGTACGAGAGCTATCAGCGGGATGTGATTTTCATCTCGGGCAGGGAGCGGCGCTTCCACCTGACGCTGGAGCGCCTCATCGACTCCTCGGGCTATGTGGCCGCGGATCTCGGTGTGCTCACGAGCAACTCGCACAGCACCATGGTCTCTCCGATCGACCGACTCCGGACCGCTGTCTGCGAGGGGCTCGAGTTCCTGGTCGCGACCGATTCGCAGGTGGTCACGGATCTGTCTGCGACCCTCGAGGGGGAGGGCGTCGATTTCCCTGTCACGGTTCAGATGGGTGAGCGGTTCAACGCGCCCGAGGGCAGTGGCCTGGGCCACTGGAGCATCTTTCCTCTGCCCTCCGATCTCGCGGGGCAGTCGGTGTTCGGGGACGGCGATTTCGCCAGCTCCCGCGATCTCCTGCGCTCCCTTCGCTCCCGCTTTCCCGATGCCCTCATCACATGTCTCGATCCGCTGTCGCCTGACAGCCCCTTCATGGCCCGTGGCTACACCCGCGATGAGGGCTCGCATCGCTACACATCGCTGACCCCTGTTTCGGCCGAGGACATGGATTTCGATCTGATGGAGGTCTTCGGTGACCGCGACATGGATCGGCTGAATCTGAGCCTCGAGCTCTATCACTCACTTCTGCATGAGGGGTATCGGATCCAATCCACGGGGAGTGCCAACAGCCACTTTGCGGGGCTCGAGGAGATCGGATACCCCCGCACCTATGTGGCGGCCGACGACTCCGATCCCTCGTCCATTGATCCCCAGGAGGTGTTCGACTCACTCCGCGCGGGCAATCTCTTTGTGACCACGGGGCCCTTCATTGAGTTCACCGTCGAGGGGCATCCCATGGGATCGATGTTTCTGTGGGAGATGGGTGAGCCGGTCGAGGTCGATCTCCGGGTCACCTGCCCCGTCAACATCCGTCTGGCCTATGTCGATCTCTGCAAGCAGGGTCTGTTCGCCCAGCGGCATGCCTTCCTCGAGCCGCCGTCGGGGATGATCTACGACTATCGCCCCCCCGAGGGACGCAATCGGCTGATGATCCGATCCGACGAGGTGCTGTCCGTCGAGGTCGGTGGCGCCTCGCCCATTCAGCCGATGAATCCCTTCGCCGAGGGGGCGCGTCAGCTGACCCACATGGCATTCACGAATCCCATCTGGATCGACACTGACGGCAACGGTCATTTCAATGAGTTTCTCTACGACTGAGGAGGGGGATTCGATGCCCCCTCGGCCCTGGGATGAGAGAGGAGACGGGTGACGATCACCCCCCTGTTCCTGGGATAAACGGCCTCATTCTCCGCGCGATCAGGGCCGATGAGAGCTCCGAGATCTCTCGGTCTCGGAGAGCTCCGCATGGGCCTGTCCTCTCTCATCCGTCCGCTCTCTGTCCTGCTGGCTCTCGGCGTCGGCCAGGCGGTGACGTGGGCCGCTGTCAGCGATGTCACCCCCTGGATCGGCACACGGATCGATCCCGCCCTCATCCCTCCGGGCGAGATCGCAGTGGTCGAGGCCATGCTTCGGGGCGATGCCCCCACGCTCGATGATTTGACCGTTCGCGCCATCATCATCGATCCGAAGGGGATCGAACACGTGATCGAGCTCCCCCCCACCGATGTGGATCACTTCGCCGCGGCCATTCGGAGCACGGATCAGGTGGGAGAGCACCGGGTCCAGGTGATCGCCGTCGGCAGTCTGGCCGACGGCTCACGGGTGGAGATCAATCCGCAGGCGATCGTCTTTGAAGTGGACGAGGATGCTCCCCTGATCCCCCAGCTGCCTCCGGAGGAGAATCTCTCACTCGCTGAGGCTTCCGGCATCGACTCGCCGCCCGCGAGTGCTCGGGAGACAGCGGTGTCTGAGGGGGTGACTGCGGATGGGTGGCGGACCCTGAGCTATCCGCCCTGGGCTCCCTATGCTCTGGGGGGCGCGGCGCTGCTTCTTCTGCTTGGGGGGGCGGCTGTCATCCGACGCGGCCGGAAGAGAGAGGCTGTCTCGGTCGCATCCGAAGCCAATCCCAGCCCGGCGGCCGCAGAGAGCGCTGCCGAGGCTTTGCCGATCGCGGCGCCCGACATGCTGGAGGAAGACAGCATCCCCTCCCTCGACCCGGAGCCCTGTGAGGAGCAGGGAGAGGAAAAGGGAGAGGAAGAGGAGACGCCCTCAGATGCCGAGGTGTCTGATGCGGCTGAGGACATGCCTGATGAGACAGCCGACACCGATCTGACCTCCCTGGAGGAGATCGAGGAGCTGATGGGGCTCCTCACTGAGGAGCAGCTCGCCGCCCTCTGGAAGTTTGCCATGGAGGAGTCAGGGTACGGAGACAGGCTCAAGGCCCTCCTGGCGAAGTCAAGATCCGCGGCCGCCTCCAGGGGTGAGGGTGAACCCGCTGCCGTCACTGATGCCGAGGAGGGCGAGGAGGACCTGATGAAGTTCCTCTCGGGTGAGCAGCTCGCCGCTCTCTGGAAGCTGGCGCTGGAGGAGTCAGGGTATAGTGACAGGATCAAGTCGATCCTCGCGAAGCAGAGGGCTGCCTCTCAGGGTGAGGGTGAATCCTCCCAGGAGTCCGAGGATCAGAGGGAAGGGGGTCTCCTGGCTGGTGAGGAGCTCGCGGATCTCTGGAAGTCGGCCATGGAGGAGTCGGGCTACGGGGACACACTCGTGGCCATGCTGGAGAAGTCGAAATCCAAATCAGCAGCGAAAGCTGAGGCCGATGCGACCCCCAGCACCCAGAAGGAGGGAGCGGCGGAGGACCTCGATGATGAACAGCTCTCCTCTCTCTGGGATGCGGCCTTGGAGGAGTCGAGCGGCGGAGGGGATGGGGAATCCGCGGAGGGGAGTGAGGCGCCTGAAAAGCGGGAGGAGCACCCCGCGCCCGCGGAGCGCATCAGCCAAGAGGAGCTCCGGGCTCTTTACGACAGGGCAGCGTCCCAGGTCAGTGGAGGCAAGCCCTCATCTCGGGGTGGATCGGGAGTGTGAGATGTCCCCGCCGGTGAGGGGGCTCAGCTCTTCAGAATGCGGGAGATGACCTCCTCCAGGCGGGAGGGGTCGAAGGGCTTGACGATGTAGTCGACGGCCCCTGCGGCGAGTCCCTTGTCGACAGATTCACTCTGCGCCATGGCCGAGAGCATCACGACAGGGATGTCGCGGGTCTCCTCGTCGGCCTTGAGCCGGGTGCAGACCTCGAATCCGTTGACGACGGGCATCATCACATCCAGGAGGATCAGGTCAGGGTGCTCGGACCTCGCCAGGTCGAGTGCGGCCAGACCATCGAATGCGGTGATGATCTGATAGCCCTTGCTCTCGAGGAACAGAGTGATGACGGCTTTGATGTCCTCTTCATCATCCGCGAGCAGAATCTTTTTTTTGTCAGCCATTCACTTGGTCTCCTCATTCGGCTCGGCCGCCGGAGGTTGGGCGTCGGGAGGGGTCAGTGGCAGCCTGACAGCCACCTCCGCCCCCTGTCCCACCACAGGGAGGAATCCGATGGTTCCGCTGTGGAGCTCCACCAGACCCTTGGCGATGTAGAGGCCCAGCCCGTTGCCCCCGGCCTGGCGGGTCAGAGTGTGCTCGAGTTGGAAGAACTTTGCAAAGACTTTGTCTCGGTTCGCCTCGTCGATTCCCACTCCCGAGTCGCGGATGTGGACTGTGGCCTCGCCCTCCCCGTCCGACTCGATCCAGACGCGGACATTGCCGCTGCGGGGCGTGAACTTCAGGGCGTTGTCCAGCAGATGGCGGAAAACCTGGCTCAGTCTCTCCTGATCCCCTGTCAGCGGTGTCTCATCGGGCAGGTCGAAGTCGATGGTGATCTCCTTCTCCTGGAAGGAGGGGGCGAGTGCCTCCCCCATCCGTCGGAGGAGCGCGCTCAGGTCCAGCGGGCGCGGGAAGATGGTCAGTGTGCGGTGCTCGAGCTGGTTGACGTCGAGGATGTTGTTGATCTCGCTGATCAGCCGCTCGGTGTTCTTCTGGAGAAGGTCGTACATGTCGCGGCGCTGGGCGGGGGCGTTCTCGAAGGCTCCTGAGGTGAGCAGGTGGACCGCCCCCTTGATCGAGGTCAGGGGGGTCCGCAGCTCATGGCTGACCATGGCCAGGAAGTTGGATTTGAGCTCGTCGAGGCGGCGCAGCTCGGCCACCTCGCGGCTGAGCGTCAGGTCCTCCAGAACCAGGACCACCGCGTCGACCTCGCCCGCGGCATCGCGCAGGGTTCCGAGGGTCACCCGCACAGGGAGGCTCTCGCCCGGGCGGTCAGGGATGGGGAGATCCAGCTCGCGCAACGCGTGGGCTTTTCGCTCGCGGCACTCCTGGATCATTGTGTGGACCAGAGCCCTCAGTGCGGGGGGGAGGACCGTCTGAAGTGCGCGCCCGATCGCCTGGTCGGGGGCGATGCCGAGGACCCGTGAGGCCACCGGGTTGCAGAGAGTCACACTGGCCTGGCGATCCGTGCAGACCACCCCGTGCTGGAGCTCGCGCAGGACGTCGCGGAAGTGCTCGCGGAGGGTCACGGCGCTCGACATAAGGTCGGCGTTCTCCACGGCGAGTGAGACGAGTGCCGCCAGGGCCAGGATGAGCTGGAGGTCAGCCTCGCCGAGAGGCCCCCCCTCAGTCCGGTTGTTGATGTTGAGAACACCCAGGATCCGATCCTGGATCATCAGCGGGACGCTGGCGAAGGAGTTGTCGCGGTAGCGGTCGCCCCCCTGGGCGGGCAGGTTGGTCTTCGCGATGTCGCTCGAGAGCAGCGGCATCCCATCCTGGGCCACGCGCCCCGCAATGCCCTCGCCCGGGGCGATGGAGATGCTCGACCACAGCTCGCGCGGGATGCCCCGGGCCGCCCGGATCGTCAGGTTTCCCGTGAGGCTGTTGACGAGCATGATGGAGACGCGCTCGACCTCCAGCACCTCTCGGACGACGTCGACCACGCGGTCCAGGATGGCGTCGAGGTCCCCTCCGGCGAGGATGGTGGCGCTGATCCGGTTGATCAGCCGGAGGTAGGCCTCGCCCGGGGGAGGGGGGAGGGTGGGATCAGGGGGGTGGGGATTGCCGCTCATGGCGCCGGGAACCCGCGGGGAGAGGGGCAGAATGAACTTGCCATCAGGGAGGGGCTCGGGGCAGGGTCTTGCGCTCTGCGAGACCACCGACTGATGAGGAGATGCCTCATGGCTGACAAGCCGAAGACCCCCGAGACCCCCTCTGAGAGGGCCCCTGAGAGCCATGCGACCGGTCTGGCGCTTCTGGACACGGCGATGGAGCAGTTCCGGCTGAATCTGTCAAAAGACATGGATGAGGCCCAGCAGAGATTCGGCTTCACGCTGTTTCACTCGCTCACACCCCAGGAGAAGGTCAGACACCTCGAGGCACTGGGCTTTGAGCCACGCGATGGCATCGACCACTACAATCTCGGCTGTGTGGATGCCCTGCAAGGGAATTTCGAGTCCGCCATCGGGCATTTTGAGAGGGCTGTGGCCGACCAGCCTGATCTCCTCGAGGCGGTCTTCAATCTGGCTCTGTCGCTGGAGCGGGCGGGGCGCACGCCGGAGGCGAAAAAGCAGTGGGGGCGCGCCCTCGATCTGACCTCGGATGAGGCCGAGCGCCGGGAGATCGAGGCTCACATCGCCGCCCTCGGCTGAGGGGTCGTCCGGAGCCCCATGGCGGGCGGGGATTGACTGCTGGACACTCCCTGCCGATGAGAACTTGGGTGAGTCGCTGGGGATCACAGAGCTCCGGCGCCACCCCTGCAACACACAACATCCGGCTCTTTGAAGATGCGCCGCTCAAACCTCCGCTGTGCGCCTGGTCTCCTGATCCTTGGGCTGCTCTCCCTGACAGTGGTCGGGCATGTGGCCGCCCAGCGGTCCTCCCGTGTGCGGCCCCGCATGGACGATCTGCTCTGCTTCACCGATCCGGAAAAGACCCGGATCGTTCTCCAATTCAACGAGGCGGTGCGGAACGCGGGGGAGGTTCTCTACGAGGTGCATCCGTACCCAGAGAATCCGCGCGTCTTCTACATCGACTTCTATGACCTGAGGCCCTACTTCGCTGACCAGCCTCTGCCGGTGGGCGACGGTCTGCTGCAGCAGGTGGAGATCGACAACTTTCCCGATCGGAACGCCATTCGTCTGATCTTCGTCATCCAGGACGCGTCGATCTTCGATCGGTTCGACATTCGGCCCGACGGGCAGAGCCTCGTCATCGACCTGCTTCGCCACGGGGCCCAGCAGTTCGATGCGGGGGAGTTCATCGACCAGCCGCTGATGGGTCAGCGCCGCATCGTGGTGATCGATCCCGGTCACGGCGGGAGTGACCCGGGAGCCGTCAGCCCCTTCCGCGTGGGGGGGCGGACGATCCAGGAGAAGGACGTCAATCTCGCCATCGCCCGCGTGGTACGCCAGCGGCTCAACGCCACGGGGTTCTTCGACGCCCGCCTGACGCGGAGCGACGATCGCTTCATGAGTCTCGACGACCGTGTGGAGTTCGCGCAGCGGATGAACGCCGAGGTCTTCATCTCCATCCACGCCAACGATGCGGGCAATCCGGACCGGTACCGTGAGGCGCGGGGTCTCGAGCTCTACTTCCTCGACACCGCGGGGGCGCGCCGCCACGCGGGCCAGATGCTCAGCGAGATGAGCAACGGGCACCGGGAGAGCCGTGATCAGCTGGGAGACCTCGTCATCGGCCGCGCGTCGGAGCAGCTTCAGTCGAGCTACAATCTCTGCGCGGCCATCAGCATGGCCTTCCGGATCCACCGGTACTGGAAGGCGCAGCGCGAGGGCGGCGATGGGTGGTACCGGGGCATCTTCCGCGGCAACTTCGCGGTGCTCCGCAACTTCGACATGCCGTGCGTGCTTGTGGAGACCGGCTTCATCACGAACCCCGAGGAGTGTCGCCACCTGATCAACCCGGAGTTTCAGGCGACCGTGGCCCAGAACATTGTCGATGGCCTGATCGTCTACTACCACACGCGAGAGCGGTCGGGGGGCTGACCGGGAGGAGCTGCGTGCCATGGGACGTCGACGCAAATCCCGCGAGGAGGCCCTTCAGATCCTCTACTCCATCGACATCTCGGGGACGGTGGTGCACCGCGCGGTCGAGGACTATGGGGAGGCACGCGGTGAGCCCGTCGACGCCTTCACTGAGTACCTTGTCTACGAGACGGTCCGCCAGCGCGATGAGATCGACCAGATCCTCGAGGAGTACATGACCCACTGGCACGTCGATCGCCTGAGTGTGATCGACCGCAACATTCTCCGCCTCGGCATCGCCGAGATCATGTGCTGCGATGATGTGCCGACGAAGGTGACGATCAACGAGTACATCGAGATCGCGAAGAAATACGGAGGGCCGGACTCCGCAGGCTTTGTCAACGGGGTGATCGACAAGGCCGCACAGGACCGGGAGCACATCTCCACGCGCAAGCGCCTGCCCGAGCACTGAGCGCACAGCTCAGATCACCAATCCGAGCTCACCCCCTCTCCACTCGCGGGAGAGGGGGCTGGGGGGTGAGGGGGAAGGATATCGACATCGCGCTCCGCTCATGAAGAGCTGATTGAGCACAGCCCCACCAGGTCCCATTGGGGAGATGCCATCGGGTGCCAGAGAGTGGCGGCCCTGTCTGAGATGTTGACGGAATCGGCTGCGCGGGTTTTGCTTTTTTCGCCGGATGCCCACAGCCACCCAGACCTCGCCCAAGCCGCCGTCGGCGGTGCACCTCCCCGGTCAGCCGAGTCTGCTGGGGCTGGCTCTCGTCGATCTGGGATACGCGCTCGCTTTCCCCTTTGTGATGCCCTACCTGCTCTGGTGCATGGCGGTGAAGGGCAAGCATCGCCACAGCCTGTGGGGGCAGTGGGGAATCGGGCTCGCGCGGGCGACACGGGGATTCCAGGGTCCCTCGATCTGGGTGCACGCCGTCAGTGTCGGGGAGGTGCGCGCCGCGGTGCCCGTCGTCCGACGCCTGAGGGAGCGCTTCCCCGACGACCGGATCGTCATCACCACGACGACCGAGACGGGGCAGAGCACGGCGCGTGAGATCTTCGGTGACGATCTCGTCTGGTGGTATCCGTGGGATTTCTCGTTCATCATCGCGCGGTGGTTCCGCGCTCTCCGACCGAGGCTGGTGATCATCATGGAGGTCGATCTCTGGCCGAACTTCGTCCGAATCGCCGCGCGACGCGGGGTGCCCGTGGCGGTGGTCAACGGCAAGCTGTCGGACAAGACCCACCGCCGCTATGGGCGGCTCATGCGCCTGGGGATGAAGACGTTGGTGCATCGGATGTGGCAGCGGGTGTCCGCGCTCTGTGTCCAGACGGACCTGGACCGTGACCGATTCCTGCCGCTGGCCGCCGATCCCGCGATCGTGCACGTGACGGGCAACGTGAAATTCGATTTCGCCACCCCCGAGATCTCCGATGCGGATCGTCGGGGTTGGCGCGATCGCATGGGTCTGCGCGATGGTCAGCCCGTGATCGTGGTGGGCAGCACCCACCGGAGCGAGGAGGCGCTCGCCCTGGATGCCTTTGCCCGTGTGCGTGCGAGGCATCCCGATGCGCATCTGATCCTGGTGCCTCGTCACCCCGAGCGCTTCGATGAGGTGGCGGGCCTGGTGGAGCACTCGCCCTTTTCGGGGCAGCGCTGGTCGCAGGCGCGGGGAGAGGGGGCGGACATCACGGTCGTCGATGAGATGGGGCTTCTCCAGGGTCTCTACTCTCTCGCCACGGTGGCGGTGGTGGCGGGGAGCTTTGTCCCCGTCGGGGGCCACAACATTCTCGAGCCGGCGCAGTTCGGGGTGCCGGTGCTCTTCGGCCCTCACATGCACGCGCAGAGGGGGATGCGACGCGTGATTCTCCGGGCGGATGCGGGCATTCAGATCTCAGAGTGCGATGGTGAGATGCTCGCCCGGACTCTGATGGATCTCCTCGCGGACCCCGATCGGCGGCGGCGGATGGGCGAGTGTGGCATCCGCGCTGTGGAGGAGTCTCGCGGCAGTGCAGAGCGCAGTGTGGAGATCGTCGGGGCGCTGATTCGCTGAGAGGCGGAGTGGGGGATGGGCAAGAGGCTCTCAGCCGAGACGGTGAGCCTGATCGATCGGGTCGTGGCGGAGTATCACCGCCCCGATCGGATCGGGCTCGATCCGCTCGGATTTCCCCGTCGTTTCCCGGAGCCAGGTGACCGCGAGGTCGTCGCGCTTCTCGCCGCCTGCCTCGCGTGGGGACGCGTTCAGCAGATCGCGCAGGTGATGGAGCGCCTGCTGGAGCGGCTGGGCGATCACCCCGCGGAGCGGATGCGGAGCGCGGATGAAGAGGATCTGAAAAGGATCACGCAGGGGATCATTCACCGCGTGGCGACGAGCGCCGATCTCGCCCGGGCACTGGATCGCATCGGAGGAGTGCTGCGGGATCACGGCTCACTCGGCGCTCTGTTCCGCCAGGGGGATCGCGGCGACGATCCGACCGTGATGACGGCGCTCACGGCCCTCTCCGAGCGGCTGCGCGATGACGGTGCCAATGCCACGCGGGGCTTCAAGCATCTCTTCCCCCAGCCCTCGCTCGGCAGCGCCTGCAAGAGGTGGATGCTGTTTCTGCGCTGGGTGGTGCGCCCGGACGACGGTGTCGATCTCGGCCTCTGGGAGGGCATCTCGCCCTCGCGCCTCGTCATCCCCCTCGACACGCACATCCACCGCATCGCGCTCAACCTGCGCCTCACGCGGCGGCGCGACGCCTCGCTCCGCACCGCGCTGGAGGTCACCGAGGCACTGCGCGGCTGGCGCCCGGACGACCCCGTCGGCTGTGACTTCGCCCTCTCACGTCTGGGCATTCACCAAGTCTGCCCCACGCGCGTCGACCCCGTCGTGTGCGAGGGCTGCGGCCTGCGCAGCGCCTGCCGACATGGGCTGTGAGAGGCTATTGCTGTTTCCCCTCTGTGTAGGGGCACGGCATGCCGTGCCATCACCGTTCAATGGTTTTCGAGAGTCAGATCAGAGGATCTGAGTGTCAGATCTGAGCGATTGCTCGCAGTTCTTGGCCCCGCAGGGGCCAGAGGGAGTGGCCGGGGGTGCAGCCCGCAGTTCGCCGAGGCGGACAAGGGCGGAACCCCCGGATCTGTCCGCCCAATTGTCAGCGCCCTGGAGGGGCGCGACAATTCTCCCACCCCTCCGGGGCGGAGTCGCTTTTCCCGCGTCACCCGGGGGTTCCGCTTGGCTCACGCCTCCGCATTCGCTTCGGCGCGCAAGCCACCCCGCGCCGTCGCCGAAGCGCTGAGGCGCGCAGGAGGCTGGCGACTCTCGCACGCCCTGCCAGGGTGTCTGGAGGATGAAAACCATTGAACGATGCCGCATGCCGTGCCCTGTGCCTGATCCCACGGCTCATTTGGGCACGGCATTCAGGCGCCGCAGCCAAGGCTGCTATGGCGAAGGAGGCTGCCGTGCCCCTACAAGAGATGCGGAGGACTTGAGATCCTCACCCCAGCACACTCCTCGCGCCCTTTTTCGCCTCCATCGCCGAGAGGTCGGCGAAGACGCGGTCGCGCACGGCGCTCCACCGCTCGCCGTGGAAGGCGGCGAGGAAGACCTCACGCTGATCAGCCGAGAGAAAGCGGCGGGGAACGGAGCGCAGGATCTGAAAGAGGTTCATGAGCCGCTGGCGCGGCGACAGCGCGTGCGAGAAGCGGCAGGCGTCGAGGTCGATGAGACCGAATCGCATCCCCTCGGTGTCGTTCGCGATCCAGATGTGCTCGGCGCTGAGGTCGTCGTGGTAGAATCCGACGCCGTGGATCTCCTGAACGAAGCGGGCGAGGGGACCGAGCACGGGCGTGGGGTCCTCGCCCCGCTCCTCGACCGTGAGCCTGAGATGATCCCACAGCGAGCGGTCGGCGCGGATCGCTTCGGTGATCAGGTAGTTCTCCCAGATGAGCCCGCCGCGGCGGCGCTCGGCGAAGAGAACAGGGCGGCCCGTCAGGATGCCTCTCTGGATCAGGGTCCAGCCACATCCCCACTCGCGGCGCGACTTCGAGCCCTGGAGGCGATGGGTGAGCGCCTTGCCCCAGGTGCGCGCGATGTTGCGCTTGGCGTAGAGGCGCATCGGCCGCTCGGCGCCGACCTCCTCCTCGAAGGTCAGCACGCGGCGTGTGCTCGATGCCTTGACGCCCATGCAGTCGCCCTCGGTCATCTCCTCGTGGAGATGCCAGGGGAGGCGGCTCAGCGCGATGTGGCCGTAGCCCGCGACCGATTTCCCGCGGATCGCGGCATCCTCGGGATCCCGATAGGGGAGAATCTGGGGGAGAGGAATGGTGATCATGTCGCTGGGGGGATCACCCGGATCTCGAGGGCGCTCTTGGTTTTCCGCGTGATCTTCGCTGTGTCGGCGATGCGGCAGCCCGCGCCCCAGAGGATCTTCTCGTCGTCGCAGAGGAGCGGCAGCTGACCTCGGACGCAGCGGGGGATGCGGAGATCGCTCATGTGGAGGCGAAGCGGTCTCGGGTGCGTGTGACCGAAGGCGATGAACGTGTCGCCTTTCTGCCGCGTGCGGAGCGTCAGCTCTCCCACGATGGAATCGGCATCGATGAATGAGTGCCAGATGTCGGGGTCCTTGAACCGTGCACGGGCGTCCTCTCCCGAGATAGGGGAGAGGATCAAACGCCACCCGCCGATCAGGTCGATCTCGTCTCCCGGGCTCACGGTCCGCTCCTCGCCCTCCCACCGGGGCCAGTGGTGCACCTCGAGGCGGGGAGGCAGCGCCATGTGGAGCACACCGTGCTTGAAGTGCAGATTGATCCCACCCTGGGTGGTCCAGCGTGGGGGAGTCTCCAGAGTGTGGATCTTGGTGATGATCTCCTCGATGTGGCGGCTCGTGGGCGGCATCGGGCTCTGCAGGTGGGCCATGATCCAGCGCCTCAGCACACGGCGGAGCAGCGCGGGGCTCAGGCTTCGCAGCCAGTCGA
>JAFGKF010000108.1 GCA_016928695.1 Candidatus Sumerlaeota bacterium
CCGATCAGGCTGTGGACGAAGTCGACGGTTCGGAACTGGCGCCCCGGGGTCAGCTCTTGGCGCTTCTCATCGAGATAGGCGAGAAGGGCAGAGACGATCAGGGTCACCACCGTGGCCTGCCAGGACCAGAGCCCCTCGCTCCAGTGGATCCTCAGAAGCATGTAAAGGAACAGGCTCAGAGTGCCGAACTCAAGGTAGTGGAAAGAAGCACGGATGGCCCCGTGATGCCGGTTGAGAAAGGCGTAGATCTGGGGTGAATTTCGCCAGCGGTCGATCATCCGCTGCGTGCTGCTGCGGCCGAACAGGCGTGATCCCCCGAAGAGAATCAGCCCCACCCAGCCGATCACGATATATCCCCAGGGCCACATGGTGAGGGGCGATCTTGATGCTCCCGGCTCGCATGACAACCAAAAATCACCCCCGGGTGCGGCGTGCATCTCTGAGAGGGGTGAACTTCGCCGATTTTCCGCTTGCAACTCACCACGCCGGAGGCACAATGACGCCCACGAAGGCTCTTCCGGTTTGGGGAGCCGCTCCAACCGCTCGCTTCGGGAGGTTCTCCTCAATGAAGTGTCGTCGCCTGTTGACGCTGGCGATGGTGGGCTTTGCCTTCTCGCTCGCCGCGCCTCAGGTCCAGGCCACCGGGCCACTCTACGAGCAGTCGCGTGCCGCACGCATGACCCGCAAGCTGGGTCGCGGACTGCTCAATGTCGCGTTCTTCTGGTGCGAGATCCCGCATCACATCAACCAGGAGGCACGCAACGTGGACTTCTTCACCGGGGTCATCACGGGCACCGGCAAGGGCATCGTGGCCGGTGGACGCCGTCTGGCACTGGGCCTGTTCGACGTGTTCACGTTCCCCGTGGAAATCCCGAAGGATTACGCGGACCTTCAGGAGACAGAGTTTGTCTTCGAGAGCGACCTAGACTGACCGGGAGGAACCAATGTCTCGCACGCTCACACTCGCACTCTGCCTGGTGGCCCTGGCCACCCTGGCCATGGGACCCGCAGGGGCCCAGACGGTTTACACCCCCGATCGCGCGCCGACCTACCGTGGTTCCCAGGCGCCCGTGATCAACCCCTACACCTTCCAGGATTCCGAGGAGATCGGCCGCAGCAGCACGACCTTCGGACGCCAGCTGCACAAGCTCGGGCGGGGACTCCTCAACACACTGACGGGAGTGCTCGAGATTCCCAAGCGCATCGCACAGGTCTGGCGCGACACCGATCCGGTCACCGGCGCGGTCGTCGGCACGATCGAGGGCGCCGGCTGGGCCGTCGCGCGCACCGCGACGGGGCTCTATGATGTGGTCACGTTCCCCATCCCGGTGCCGGCCAATTATGAGCCCCTCATGGAGCCGGAGTATGTGCTGCCGGAGCTGTGGGGCGCCACCGTTCCCGGGCTTGCGGGCGACCGCTGACGCACCCCACGCCCGGAGTGCACTTCGGACCCCTCTGCCCCGCGGAGGGGTCCGATCTCTTGTCAGCGGGGAGACGCCGAGCGGCTGAGGACGTGGAAGAGAGACCGAGGTGAGCGCGCTGTCACCGATCTGCGGCTGGGGCCGGACATCCACCGTGATGGCCGATGAGCGCCTCTCGGAGAACCTCGAGCGCATCACACGCGAAGCCACCCTGACGCGTGGACTGGGGCGATCCTACGGCGACGCCTCGCTGCCCCATGCCAGCGGAGCCCGCATCGCGAACTCCGTGCTGGCCAACCGCCTGATCTCCTTCAATCTCGAGACGGGCGCCCTGCGGGCCGAGGCCGGTCTCTCGCTCCAGTCACTCAAGGAGATTTTCCTTCCCCGCGGGTGGTTCACCCCCGTCACGCCCGGAACGCAGTTCGTCACGCTGGGGGGGATGGTCGCCTCCGATGTCCACGGGAAGAATCAGCATGTCGAGGGGGACTTCGGCCATCACGTCCGGTGGATTCGCCTGCGGCTCGGCAGCGGCGAGATTGTGGAGTGCTCCGAGACCGTGGAGCCCGAGCTCTTTTTCGCCACCATTGGGGGAATGGGGCTGACCGGCCACATCCTCGAGGTCGAGATCCAGATGCAGCGCGTGGAGTCGCCGTGGATCTGGCAGCGGCGCGAGCGCATCCACGATGTCGCAATCACCCTCCGACGCCTCCGGGAGGCGGGCGAGCAGTGGCCCTTCACGGTCGCTTGGCTCGACCTTCTCGCCGATGGGCGCGACTTCGGGCGCGGGGCGCTGATGTGCGGACGATGGGCCACGCGTGCGGAGGCGACGAAGCCGCTCTCGCTTCAGGTCAAGAGGCGAGCGGTGCCGGTCGACGTGCCGGGGATTGTCCTGAACCGCCGGGCGATGAGGCTGTTCAACGCCGTGCAGTTCAAGTGGTCGCAGCGCGACAGCGAGGGCCTCGAGCACCCGGAGACATTTTTCTACCCCCTGGACAAGCTGCTCGACTGGAACCGCATGTACGGGAAATGGGGATTCATCCAGCATCAGGCCGTGATCCCCTGCGATGACTCCATCGAGCCCGCACTGCAATACTTCGATCTGATCCGAACGCTCGAGGTGCCCGTCTACCTCTGCGTCCTCAAGGACTGCGCGCACGAGGGGCGCGGCACCATCTCCTTCCCCCTGCAGGGATACACCTTCGCGCTCGACCTCCCCTTCCGGCCCGATGCGACGCAGCGCGCGGTCGACCGCCTCAATGAGTTCGTCATCGAGAACGGGGGGCGCATCTACCTGACCAAAGATGGTCACACCCGCGCGGAGCATCTCCGTGCGATGGATCCCCGGCTCGACGGCTTCAATGAGCTCCGTCGCCGCTGGGACCCCGAGGGTCGCATCCGAAGCGCCCTCTCAGTTCGACTTCTGGGAGACACGCCATGAGAGCAGCCGTGCTCGGAGCCTCACAGGGGATGGGCCGCGCCGTCGCGCGCCGGCTCGCCCAGCGGGGAGACCAGGTCTTCGTTCTCGGCATCGAGCCCGAGCAGCTGGAGAAGAGCGCCAAGGATCTCGAGGTGATCAGTGGGCAGCCCGTCGGCTGGGTGGAGTGCGATCTGCTGAGACCCGAGACCTTCGGACCCGCGCTCGACAGGGCGGAGGAGGCCCTCGGCGGTCTGGACACGGTGGTGATCACAGCCGCGATCTTCGCGTCGCAGGAGCGACTCGAGGAGGACACCGAGCTCCTGCGGAACATGCTCCTCGCCAACTTCACCAACACCGTCCTGCTCTGTGAAGAGGTGCGGAGGCGCCTGCTCGCGAGGGGCGGGGGCACACTGTGCGTCTTCAGCTCCGTGGCGGGTGACCGCGGGCGCAAGCCGGTGGTGCTCTACGGCGCGACGAAGGGCGGCCTCTCGAAGTACCTCGAGGGGCTCGATCACCGGTTCCGCTCGCAGGGGCTCGTCACCATCTGCGTGAAGCCGGGATTCGTGAAGACGGGGATGACGGCGGGCCTCAAACCGCCCCCCTTCGCGGGCGAGCCCGAGGATGTCGCGCGCCGCGTCGTGCGCGCCATCGACAGGGGTAAGCCGCTGATCTATGTCCCCCCGCCCTGGCGCTTCGTCATGATGATCATCCGCTGCCTGCCGCGCTTCGTGATGCGGCGGATCAAATTCTGAGAGAGGGTGCCCTCCCATGGCATGGCAGACCGAGCTGACCGACATCGGACCCAATCGAATCGCCCCGCGCGGCCGTCCCATCGAGGACCTGATGGGCAACGCGCGTTTCTCCGATGTGATCTTTCTCCTCTTCACCGGGCGCGAGCCGAGTGAGTCCGAGTCGAGATTCGTCGACGCGATCCTCACGTCGTCGATCGACCACGGCGTCAGTCCGCCCTCGACGAACGCCACGCGGACCGTCGCGGCGTGCCGGTCGCCCCTCTCAGCCTGTGTGGCCGCGGGGGTGCTGACGATCGGCGACGTCCACGGGGGGGCGATCGAGAAGTGCATGCGCACGCTGATGGCGGCGGTCGAGGAGGCCAGGGCCTCGGGGCGCGCGGCCGGTGAGGTCGCGGCCGGGGCCGTGAGACAGGCCAAGGAGCAGGGCCGACGGCTCCAGGGCTTCGGCCACCGTCTGCACACCGAGGACCCGCGCGCTGTCCGTCTCTTCGCTCTGGCGCGCGAGCTCGGCCTGGCGGGACCACACATCGAGATGGCCGATGCCTTCGTCGCCGCCTTCGCCGAGCAGGGCTCGAAGCCGCTGCCGATCAACGTGGACGGGGCGATCGGCGCATGCCTCGCCGATCTCGGTTTCCCGCCCGAGATGGGCAATGCCTTTTTCATCATCTCACGCGTGCCTGGCCTTGTGGCTCACGCCGTCGAGGAGATGCGGCGCGAGCGCCCGATGCGCCAAGTGGATCCCAAGGAGGCCGAGTACATCGGCCCCAAGAGGACTGAGGGGTGAATGCGATGAGCGAAATGAGAGACAAGGTGATGCGACACTGGCCGGAGATCGGCTGGGTCAAGGACATCGATCTGCGCGAGCAGGTGCTCGCGACGTGGCTGCTGGCCTTCGAGCGCAGCCCTCTGACGCCCGAGGACCTCGAGGAGATCCCGTTCACCCTCCTCGTGCCGGGCTGCAAGGCGACCTTCATGGAGCACAAGCGCTGCGTGGTCCACATCGCGAGGAAGTCGGCGGAGGCGATGAGAGAGTTCTTCAGGGACAATCTGCCCATCGACATGGACACTGTCATCGCCGGGGCGATCCTCGCCGACGTGGGCAAGCTCCTGGAGTACGAGCTGCGCGACGGCAAGGCGGTTCAGAGCGACCGCGGCAAGGCGCTGCGCCACCCCTTCACAGGCGTCGCGCTGGCGATGGAGTGCGGCGTGCCCGACGCCGTGTGCCACATCATCGCCGCGCACGCGGATGAGGGCAATCTGGTCAAGCGGACGACCGAGGCCCTGATCGTCCACCACGCCGACTTCATGGCCTACCTGCCGTTCAAGAATCTGGCGAAATAGCCACAGAGAACACAGAGGTCACAGAGATATGGCCGATGAACTGACGGAGCGCATCATAGGGGCAGCCATCGAGGTTCACAGGCACCTGGGCCCAGGTCTGTTGGAATCGATCTGCGAGGAGGCCCTCTGACACGAGCTCACTCTCAGAGAGATCCCCTTTGAGAGACAGGTGGAGGTCTCGGTCATATACAGGGGAAAAGCGATCACTGGGCAGAAGATTGATCTTCTGGTGGGGAATGAGGTTGTTGCGGAGTTGAAATCTGTCTCGAGATTGCCCGAGGTGGCCACCGCTCAGGTTCTCTCATATCTCCGGGCGACTGGCCTGAGACGAGCGCTTCTCATCAATTTCGGCCAGATGCGACTCGTGGACGGGATCAAGAGACTCTCTCTGTGAACTCTGTGCCCTCTGTGGCTTTCAAGACCTGGGCAATCCCGGCGTGAAGCCCTCGAACTCGGGCCGGGGGGAGAAGGAGAGAATGTCTGAATCCGTGGCGTTGATCGGGGCGTCACTGAGAAATGCCTCGCCGTGCTCCACGCCGATCAGCCACCCCGCGTGCTGCTTGAGGCGGATCAGACGCTGGTAGTAGTTCGGGATGTTGCCCAGCTGGCTCGCATAGCACTCCGCCGCGCGGTGCCACTCATCCATGACGTCGGAGACGTCCACGACGAAAGAGGGCTTCATCGTGAGGGGAATGAGGTACCAGAAGATGCTCTCGACCCAGTGGGGGGGATACGGCGGTGTCTCGATGGCCTTGAATCTCGCAGGGCGGAAGGCGTTCTTGACGATGAGACCCGTCTGCTCGTGGTCGGGGTGCATCCGCGGGAAGTCATGGTACTGGGAGAGGATGACGCGCGGCCGATATTTTCTCACCTCGCGGATGAAGCGGTTGCGTGACTCCGTCGTGAACCGGATCTCCGTGTCGGGGAAGTCGAGAAACGCCACGTCGCAGCCCAGTGCCTCGGCGGCCGCCTCGGCCTCCTCGCGGCGTAGGCTCTGGGAGCCGTGGGTCCCCTTCTCACCGCCGGTCATGTGGAGGATCAGGATCCGCTTTCCAGCGCGTGCCCATTTGATCAGGGAGCCCCCGATGCAGTGCTCCACATCGTCAGGGTGCGCCCCGACCGCCATGATGTCACAGGGCTGAATCTCCTTCTCGGCCATCGTGCTGTTTCCATCTCCCATGGGCGCCGGGGGCGCAGCGTGGCAAACCGGATGACAGATGCGCTTGACGTGGCACTCCCGTCAACCAACAACCATTCGACAATCCAAGGGAGAGGAATCTCTGAGATGAAGGAGATCGCGAAGCTGACCGACATCCCCGAGGGGACCGGACTGCGTGTCCAGGCCGAGGGCAAGGAGATCGCCCTTTTCCGGGTCGGCGGTCATGTCTACGCCATCGATCCCGTCTGC
The DNA here is from genome assembly GCA_016928695.1 of Candidatus Sumerlaeota bacterium. Classification (GTDB taxonomy): domain Bacteria; phylum Sumerlaeota; class Sumerlaeia; order JABWBI01; family JABWBI01; genus JAFGKF01. The sequence goes on from JAFGKF010000108.1 coordinate 6,340, forward strand.
CCCCACGCGGGGGGGCCGCTCGAGAATGGCCCGATCGAGGGGAGTGTTGTCATCTGCCCGTGGCACGCCTGGGAGTTCGACGTGGGTGAGGGCAAGTGCCTCAACACGGGGGAGGAGATCACGCGGTACAGTGTCGAGGTGCGAGACGGAGCGGTTTTCCTGGTCTGAGCGCCCTCAGAGACTCTTGGGCATCCGGGGAACCTTGACCCCCAGCACCTGCTCGATCTTTCGCACCTCATCCCAGAACCGATCGGCTGTGCCGGCGCTGAACAGAGTGATGCGCTTGCCGCTCATCAAAACCATCTCGAGCCTGTGGATCCTCGTCTCATCCGAGCGGCGCTGAGCGGCGGTGGGGAGACGCGGCATGAGACCGAAGACCTGATCGCGGGGGAAGTGGCGGTGGCGGGGGAACCAGAGAAGCCACCTCTCGATGGTGAAGCTCCCGTCGCTCCCAAGGACGAGAGCCGAGCGGCGCAGAAAAACCCAGAGCCCCAGGGCGATCAGCAGAGGCCCCGCCCAGAGGTGGTGCTCGAGGATCAGATCCAGGTCACCGCTTTTGATCATGTCCACAGGGAGGAAAATCGGCGCGAGAGCCAGACCCGCACCCAGCAGCATGAGGAGAGTGCCCAGCACATATCCAGAGCCCGCCCGGCTGATCCGAACGCACTGGAGAGGTTTGGCGGTGTACTCCTCGAACCGGTTCTCGGCGGGGGTGGGAGGGAGAATTCCACTCATCTCAGAGCCAATCCATGGGCGACTCCCGGCTCACCGATCAGGGTGGGGGAGTCGAGGGTGTCGGTGTCGCCGAATCGCAGGCCCCAGTCGTCGGGGCCCCGGGGACGCATGACGCGCGCGAGGTGAATTCGGTCGGGATCGACCCCGCTGGTGGCGCCGACCTTCTCATCGTTGAAGCCAATCCCGTCAGTGGAGCCCTGCGAGGACCAGTGATAGAGGCGATTGATCTGATCCTGATCATCTCGCCCCCAGCCCTGGAAAATACAGCTGTGACCCGAGCCGCTGTGGCGCCAGAGCTGGATGAAGTCACCGGGCCGGGCGTCCTCCAGGTCATCCAGCCGGAAACCCAGATCCCACGTCTCGATCGCGAGCGTGCTCTGGTGCTCATAGTCTGTCACACCGTACCAGACCTTCCGGAAGGTCTCGATGCTGCTCACGGTCAATCCGTCGATGGTGGGATCGAGCCCCTGCGTGGCGAGGTGGTTCTCATAGGTCAACAGAAAGGTCTCGAAGGTGATCCCCGAGCAGTGGGTGCTGTTCCCCGAAGTGTTCGACAGGATCTTGACGCCGAGATAATACAGGTCCTGGGTGATGCCCGTGCCCGTCCACTCGTAGGGGTATGTGCCATCGGTGGGGTAGGTCTCCAGATGAGCCTGGACCTCCTCGTTGAGGCCATAGGGTGTCAGATACGCGCGGAAGCAGACCGCATCGGGCTCGGGCTGCGGCACGGAGACCTCGAATTCCACCGAGCCCGAGGGTCCCTCGAATCCCTGAAGGCCGTTGTCATCGCTGAGAGTGATGAGAGTGCTCTGATCTGAGGCGTCGAGAACCTCCAGGACCATCACGCCGCGGCGCTGTGTCTCGTGGATATCCGCTGCGTAATCGACCGTCACGGTGATCGGTTGCCCGGGGGGTGAGATCGGGGGAGCACTCAGGGTGAGCGAGGCCGTCTGCGCCGCAGTGCCCAGCGGACACACGAGAGTGAGAATCAGGGCAGGGGTGCCAGGCCGCATGGTGAGATCATCCCCAGATAACCGGAAACCTCCAGTGCATTTTGGTCCGCTGCCACGGTGGCCACGCAGATCTCGACAGCCCTCCCCGAGCCGGAGTAGAGTTCTCCGCTCCTCTGTGCTCGAAGGGACAGCGACGATGCGTTTTTCAACTCTTCTCCTCACCCTGGTCGCTCTGCTGACCGGATGTGGAGGGGACGAAAGAGAGGATGCTCTCCGGGTCTCCGCCGCCGCGAGTCTGCGCGGTGTGATGGAGGAGCTGGTGGATGCCTTTGAGGCCCGGGGGGGATGTGCGATCCTTCTCAACACGGCCTCGAGCGGAATACTGCGCCGCCAAATCGAGGCGGGACCCTCGGCCGATGTCTACCTCTCCGCGAATGAGAGGCACATGCAGGCTCTTGTCGAG
>JAFGKF010000109.1 GCA_016928695.1 Candidatus Sumerlaeota bacterium
ACCTGCTTTGAGTTAGTGACAACCGGAGATGACGTTTGCACCTTGAAGGTGGATGAGATTTGCAGACCGAAGAGAAAAAAATGACACTTTCTGACGCAATCGAAAGATATGAGAGATTCCTTTCCGTGGAGAGGAATCTCTCTCCAAGAACAATCAAGGCATACGTCTATGAACTGCAACGGCTCTCTCTGCACCTCGTATCAAAGACTCTCACAGAGCGCCAGAATGTTGACCTCGCATCCATCACAACTGATTGCCTCAGATCACATTTATTCAACCTACAAAGCGACACGACTCTTTCGAGCGCAACTGTTGCCAGGGCAATATCATCGCTCAAAGGCTTCTTCCGGTTCTGTTTCGAACAGGGATTCTTAGAAGATGACCCCTCAGCACTGATCCGTTCCCCTAAACATCAGAAGCGTCTCCCAATCTATCTCGTCCGTGATGAGGTCATGAATCTGTTGGCATCACTCCCCAAGGAGACGTGGCTGGAAAAGCGAGACTTCGCGATAATTGTGACTTTGATCTTCACTGGGCTTCGCCTGCAAGAGCTGGTGGGTATCGACCTTGATGACATCAGCTTCGCAGAAAGGACACTAAAAGTGTTTGGAAAGGGTCGCAAGGAACGGCTTGTTCCACTTGGAGATGCGGTTGTGGCAAGCATTCAAAACTATCTGGGAGCTAAACCAAATGTCGATGATAAAGCTCTCTTCCTCAATCGGTATAGCAAGAGGCTACATGGCAGATCGATTGAGCGAATCGTGAAGAAGGCGGTCATCAGCGCGGGCATCCCCCAGAGGAAGATCACCCCCCACAAGCTCCGCCACACCTTCGCCACGCTTCTCCACATGAGCGATGTGGACATCATCGAGATCCAGGCCCTGCTGGGGCACGCCAACATCTCGAGCACCCAGATCTACACCCACACGAACGCGGGCCGTCTCCGCGTGGCCGTGGACAAACTCCCGACGGTGGATCAGGGGTCTTGACAGTCCAGAGCCATCTGCGAATGCAAAGGATCATGATGAAAACAGGGACCCTCTCAACACTTTGTCTCGCCGCCATGGCACTCGGTCTGCTCACTCTGCTGTTCGGCTGTGATCAGACGCCCACCGCTCCCCCATCGGAACCTGGCTCCTCCCAGGCAGTCCCCTCACCGGCTCCCCCACCCCCCGAGGAGCCTTCACGGGAGGGATTGCTGTCGCTCATGGCGCCGGAGGATCTGCCAGCCGCTCCACCTGAGACCGAGATGACGCTGATCGTCATGGGTCCCGTCGGCGAATGGCTCTCCCCCCGCTCCGCCGATGCCACAGAGGCCGACGTCGAAGCTTTGGTGAATGTCTGCGCCGCCGGGGCAAATGCGATGCGAGAGGCCTATCCCCCCGCCGCTGTGATCGCCTCGGGCTTCACACACCCTCTGAGCTCCTGGACTGACACAGGTCTGCAAAGCGACTCCATGGCCTATCTCGAGGCTGTCGAGCCCGATCTGGTGCTCCCCTCCCCCAGTGACATTCTCCAGGGCTCCCATCATCTGCTCGCGATGGCGAGGGACATCGAGTGCCCCGTTCTGTCCTCGGACCTTCAGATGATCGAACCGCCCGAGACAGAGACCGCCTATCTCTCACGCTGGGCTCCTCTGCCGAGCGCGGATGATCCCATGCTCACACTCCTCTCGATCACCGATCCCGCGGCGCTCGATCTCTCCCTCAGTCTCAGTCGCCAGGTGGCCGTCAGCACTGAGATCCGAGCCCGGGCTCAGGGCGAGGCAGAGCGGCTGCCCATGTTGACGATCTCACACTCCCCGAATGTGAGTGCCGATCTGGAGATCCCCCCACTCGCGGGTCATCAGGCCGCTCTGTTCCATCTCTCGGCGGTCTCGAGCGGCGCCCCTGTGGCGACATCACGGGTTGTGACACTCTTCTCCCCCGACGCCTTGCCCATTCAGACTCAGCCCGCATGTGCGACGCTCACGGTGGGCGAACCCATCCGCAGCTCTCTCCTCGAGACCTCGGTGCGGCAGAGAGTCCCGTTCGACTCCTACACGGAGCTCCAGCGCCCAGCAGCCCATCTCGGCAATCTCCCACCACATGCCGTCAATGATGTCCTGGTCTCGTATGACCTGAACAGCGAGGGAGTGACGACCCACCGAGCCTTCCAAGTGTCGGCTGATCCCGGAGTTCCAGGTCATCTGATGACTGTGATTGTCGTGACCGATCTGACATCCGGGCTGCCTGAGCTGATCTGGCTGCATCCCCCCACCGTGGGGCGGGGCCCATCGCACATGCCGGAGATCATCGATCGCCTCGCGGCGGAGAATGGACTCGGGGGACTCCCGGAGGCCCCCCCGGGGGATCTCACAGGGGCGGAGTTTCAATACGAAATGGTCCACGAGGCCCTGGCCGCGGCGGAGGCGGTCAGCGGTTCACTCGGCGAGCTGCCTTAGGGCCTCGCCGAGCGCCCCGATGACATCGTCCGGGACCATCACCTGAGGCGGCAGCTGCTCGAGGGCGACATCAGCTGCCAGCCCATGCCAGAAAACGCCTGCGATGGCCGCCTGTGTCGCGGGCAATCCCTGAGCCGCCAGGCCGCCGATCAGGCCCGTCAGCACATCGCCGCTGCCCCCCTTGGCGAGACCCGTGTTCCCCGTCGGATTGATCCACACATCACCCCCGGGATCGGCGATGACCGACCGAGCCCCCTTGAGCACCAGGGTCACTCCGATCTCGGAGGCGAAGCCCCGGGCCGCGGCGATCCGATCACTCTGAATGACCTGAACCTCGGAGCCGGAGAGGCGCGACATCTCCTTGGGGTGGGGGGTGAGGATGGTCGGCGCGTGGCGCCTCCGCAGGCGATCGGTCTCCCCCTCGAGGGCGTTGAGACCATCGGCGTCGATGATCAGCGGCACCGAGACCCGCTCCAGAAGCGCATGGACAAGCCTCTTCGTCTTCGGCGCCAGTCCGATCCCCGGCCCCAGCACGACGGCATTGACGGAGTCGAGGAGGTCTCCGAGCTGATCCAGCGCACTCTCGTCGAGATGATCGGAGCTCTTCGAGCCGAGTGGCCGCTTCACCGCTGACAGCACATGCGTTTCGATGCAGGAGAGACAGGCCCGCGGCACGGCGACTGTCACGAGTCCCACACCGCTGCGCACCGCCGCCTGCGCGGTCATGGCGGCGGCCCCCCCCATCCCCGCCGAGCCGGCGATGATGAGAAGATGCCCAAAGGTCCCCTTGTGGGAGTCCTCCGGCCGCTCGGGCAGCATGTCGAGCACTTCGCCCTGGACGGTGAGGTTCAGGTCCAGGGCTTCGTCGCACAGGAGGTCCTCGGGGAATCCGATGTCATCGACCACCAGCTGACCGACGAACTCGGCGCCCGGATGAATCACCATGGGACGCTTCGGAAGCCCGAATGTCACCGTCACACCCGCGTGGACGCACTCCCCTCCCGCCGCGAGATTCTCATCGCTCAGTCCCGAGGGGATGTCGACCGCGACCACAGGGCTCGACTCCACCTCGTTGATGCGCCTGATCATCTCGGCCATCGGGCCGCGCACCAGCCCTTTGACACCCGTTCCGAGAAGGGCGTCGACAATGACGTCGGCCTCGCTGCCGATCAGGCGAAAAGCCTCCGCCTCGGGGTCGAGAGTCTGTTTGACTCCCGCGGGGAGCCGACCGAAATTGGCGAGGGCATCGCCCCGGAGCTCCTCCGGCGGAATGGAGAGAAACAGCTCGACTTTCACACCCCTCTCCGAGAGCAGCCGCGCGACCACGAAGCCGTCACCCGCATTGTTGCCCTTGCCGGCGCACACGGCGGCGGTCTTCGGGGCGTGCAACTCGGTGATCACGTCCGCGCAGGCCGTGCCCGCACGCTCCATCAGGTCGAGACTCGGGATCCCACGCTCATGGATCGCCACACGGTCGATCTCACGCATCTGCTCCTCGGTGACGACTCTCATCTTCACTGACCTCGCCGTCTGGTCTGCCGTGGCGGCCGATACCCGAACATCCTGAGATCGGGATCGCTCCTGCGCCAGTTTTTCCGCACCTTGACGCGGAGATCGAGGAAAATGCTCTCCTCCAACAGCGCCTCGATGTCGCGCCGCGCCTCCTGCCCGATCTGGCGGATCATCTGCCCGCCCTTGCCGACGATCATCCCCCTCTGGCTGTCGCGCTCGACGTAGATGATCGCCGAGATGAATGTCTTCTCCTCTCCCCCACCCTCGCGGAACTCCTGGACCTGGACTGCCGTGGCGTAGGGGAGCTCCTGGCCTGTGAGCTCGAAGACCTTCTCGCGCACGGCCTCCCCCGCGAGAAAACGCAGGTCGCGATCAGTGAGCTGGTCCTCGTCGTAGAGAGGCTCACCCTCGGGCAGGTGGCGACGCACCGCCTCGATGAGCTCCTCGAGTCCCTCCCCTGTGACGGCGGAGATCGCCAGAGCCCGCTCGCAATAACCCACATCGCCCACTGCCAACCACCGGGGGAGGTCAATGGGGCCATCGAGGAGATCGCACTTGGTGGCCAGCACGATGCGCGGGCAGGGGATCCGCCCGACGATGGCTCTCTCCGCCCCGGTGAGGAGCGGCGCCTCGGTCGCATCGAAGAGGTGGAGTGCAACGTCGATGCCCTCGAGAGCCTCCTCGACATTGGCCATCAGCGCCTCGTTGAGGCGGTCGTGCGGATCGATGATGCCGGGGGTGTCGACGAACACGATCTGAAAGTCGTCGCGGCTGAGGATCCCCCGAATGCCATCGCGCGTGGTCTGGGGGCGTCGGCTGACAATGGCGATCTTCTCGCCGATCAGCGCGTTGAGCAGGGTCGATTTGCCCGCGTTGGGCCGCCCCAGAATCGCGGCGAAGCCGCTCCGATGCGGGGAATCACCGAGATGCGGAGGAACCTGGGGATGGCTCACAGAATCCTCTCCAGGATCTCTTCCGTCAGTGCACCCATCGCGCGCCGCTGTGCTGGGGTGCCATGCTCATGCCCGAGCAGATGGAGGATGCCGTGGACAAGAAGGCGCGCGATCTCCTCGGGCAGAGGCACATCGAAGCGCTCGGACTGACGCACGGCCTGCTCGAGTGAGATGACGACGTCGCCGAGCACTTCGCCGTCACCCTCGAAGCTCAGCACATCCGTGGTGCGGTCAAGGTTCCGCCATCGGAGATTCAGGGTGCGCATCTCCGCATCACCGGTGATCAGGACAGACAGCGTCCGCCCTCGCACCCTGAGGTGCCGCAGTGCCCTCTGAGCCACCGACCTCACGAGGGGCCGGAGCCCCCGTGTCAGAGCACGGGTGAAACCGGGACGAAGGGTGATCTCAACGGCCATGAGACCAGGATGGACAGACCCGCTCCGCTCTGCCAGTGGGAAGTGCGATGATGTGGTTCGACGTCTTCCCGCTCTGGCCACTCACGGTGCTCATCGCCCTTGGTCTCGGGGCCCCGATGCGCTTGGCCCTCATGAGATCGCTCCGTCTGACGCGCGCCGAGACACTCGCCTGGGATCTCCTCCTGGGCATGGCCCTGACGGGCTATCTCTTCCTTCTGGCGGGGTACACCGGCCTTCTCCACCCCACCCTGGGATGGGCCGTGGCTCTGATCGGGGCCGTGATCGGCGGGGCCGAGCTGCGATTCGTCGGTGTGCCGAGATCCCTGCGCACCGCTGAGCGAGGCGTCGCCGTTCTCCACACCCTGACGGCTCTGGCGCTGCTCTGGCAGATCTGGGGATGCCTCACGCCCGAGTTCGGAGGAGATGCTCTCAACTATCACATCGCCGCCCCTCTCGACTGGATCCGCGAGGGTCGAATCGCGGATTCGCCCCTGCGATTTCAGTCGGCGATCCCCAGTCACCACCTGATGATCAACACATTCCTCCTGCTGCTGGGGGGCGATGTGCTCTGCAAGCTGATGCAGACGACACAGCTCATCGCCTCCGCGATCCTGATCGCATCGATGGCGCGGCGCGTGGCGGGAAAGAGGGCGGGAGCCCTCGCACCCTGCCTCGCGGTGATGAGCATCTGCGCCGCCTGGTACCGCTGCCCCGTCTTCGTCCGCTCCGATCTGCTCACACTCCTCTTCGCCACCGGAGCCCTCTGGTGCGCCGTGCGCTGGATCAGAGATGGGGCGTCACGTTGGCCTGCGATCATGGGACTGACCGTGGGGTTGGCCCTCTCGACCAAGTACACCGCCATTCCCTTTCTCCTGGTTCCCCTCACCGCGGGGCTGATCATTGCCGCGCCGGCGCATGGGGGAGCACTGTCCCTCAGGTTCAGGGCTCTGGGCCTCATGATCCTCGGATCGCTGATCGCCTTCTCACCCTGGATGCTCCGCGAGTGGCTTGTCACAGGGGATCCCGTCTACCCGCTCCTGAGCGATCACCTCCGCATTGATCCCGACTACGACGAGGGGCGTCAGAGGATGGACGCCTATCAGGGGCTGTATCGCATCTCCCGTGCTCCCCGTCTCTCATGGGATCGATGGCTGCTCTGGAAGCGCCGCATGCGAGACGCCACGACGGAGGGCGATATCCTCGTGGTTCCCCTTGCGCTGCTCGCATCGATCGCGCTCTTCGCGCGGCGCCGCGTGCTCCGATTCCTGGGGGGA
>JAFGKF010000110.1 GCA_016928695.1 Candidatus Sumerlaeota bacterium
GCCGCAGTTCCTGGATTCATGGGCAAGCCCATGGACTCCACATGTTTCGATTGCGGCGAGGGCGCCGGCGCTCCATCAAGGGAGGAGGCGCCGGAATGGGAATGCGCCGCCGCCCGTGAGGCTTTGGCGCACAGGTTCCGGCACGATAAAGGGGGGGAAGTGCACCATACAAGGGCGCGAGGATTCCTCAAAGGTCCTCCCGTCTCGCCGCGCAGGGCGAGCCCTTCAGGGGAAAGCTGACAAAAGCGGCCCTTCTTCGGGGTCCTGCTGGAGCGCGCGAGGCCACGCGAAGAACTGCGACGAAACCCCTTGACAGCGCGAAAAGGCGAGCTGTATTGCTCGCGGGCTTTGCGACACGAAGGACTATGAAGGCGCGTGACCTGAGGTCTCGCAAGTCCTCACAAACCAGCGCGTCTTCCTATGGTCGGTTGAGAGAAACCCCATGTCCTTCCAAGTGATAGGGGTGCTTTTTTATGCCCACGGTCAACCAGCTGGTCCGCAACGGGCGGACAAAAATCGGCAAGAAGAGGGCCACACCGGCTCTGGGGGCCTGTCCCCAGAAGCGTGGGGTCTGCACGCGCGTCTACACCGCCAGCCCGAAGAAGCCGAACTCCGCGCTTCGCAAGGTGGCCCGCGTGCGGTTGACCAACGGGACCGAGGTCACGGCCTACATCCCGGGTGAGGGGCACAACATACAGGAGCACTCGATTGTGATGATCCGCGGGGGCCGTGTGAAGGACCTCCCGGGTGTGCGCTACCACATCCTGCGCGGCGTCCTGGACACCGCGGGCGTCACCAGCCGCCGTCAGAGACGGTCCAAGTACGGAGCCAAGCGCCCGAAGTGAGGATGTGATCCGTGAGCCGCCGCCGCCATGCCATTCAGAGACAGATCCTGCCCGACCCCGTGCACGGGGACGCGCTGGCTGCCAAGTTCATCAACTGCATGATGTGGGACGGCAAGAAGTCGCTGGCCCAGCACATCTTCTACCGCGCTCTCGACCGCATCCGCGACAAGATGGGGCAGGAGCCGCTGGAGATCTTCCACTCGGCCATCGAGACGGTGAAACCGATCCTCGAGGTCAAGAGCCGCCGCGTCGGGGGCGCCAACTACCAGGTGCCCATCGAGGTGCGGCCCGAGCGCCGGCAGGCCCTGGCGCTTCGGTGGATCATCGACGCGGCCCGCAGCCGCGGCGAGCGGACGATGGTCGAGAGGCTCAGCAATGAGCTGATGGACGCCCATGGCAAACAGGGTGCCGCGTTCAAGAAGCGCGAGGACACCCACCGCATGGCCGAGGCCAACAAGGCCTTTGCCCACTACCGCTGGTGAGGCCCATGGCCTGACCTGCACCCCGGGAACCGCCGGGACTCCCCGCCCACGCGGGGCGGATCCGGAAGGCCCGAACGACACGGGAACGAAGAGAGAGAAGACCGAGCACAGGAACCCCCGCGCCCCAGGCGCGGGAGCCCAGGGAGCGCACGGCGCCCCCCCAGGGCACACCGGACACCGAACCATGCCACGCCGCACCCCCATCGAGCGCGTTCGCAACATCGGCATCATGGCCCACATCGATGCCGGCAAGACGACCACGACCGAGCGCATCCTCTACTACACCGGCCGGACCTACAAGATCGGCGAGGTGCACGACGGGGCGGCCGAGATGGACTGGATGGAGCAGGAGAAGGAGCGGGGGATCACCATCACGTCGGCGGCGACCCAGGTCCAGTGGCGAGGACACGCCATCAACATCATCGACACCCCCGGCCACGTCGACTTCACCGCCGAGGTCGAGCGCTCGATCCGCGTCCTCGACGGAGCCGTCGCCCTGTTCTGCGCCGTCGGAGGCGTCGAGCCCCAGAGCGAGACCGTCTGGCGGCAGGCCGACCGCTACGGCGTGCCCCGCATCGCCTGCGTCAACAAGATGGACCGCATCGGCGCCGATTTCTTCGGGGCCGTCGAGATGATGCGCGAGCGCCTCGGGGCGCACGCCGTGCCGATCCAGATCCCGATCGGCAAAGAGGAGACCTTCCGCGGCGTCGTCGACCTCGTCGACATGAGAGCGCGGGTCTGGCCCGAGGAGACGGCGGATGACAAGGGCCTGAGCTTCCAGGACATCGAGATCCCCGAGGACCTGCGCGAGACGGCCGAGATCTGGCGCGAGAAGATGCTCGAGGCGATCGCCGACTACGACGACGCCTTCGCCGAGTCCTTCCTCGACGGCAGCGAGATCACCGCCGAGCGGCTCCACGCGGGCATCCGCCAATCCACCCTCGCCGCCAACATCTGCCCCGTGATGTGCGCCAGCGCCTTCAAGAACAAGGGCGTCCGCCTCCTCCTCGACGCGATCATCGATTACCTCCCCTCCCCCCTCGACGTCCCCCCCATCCGCGGGGAGGACCCCGTCAAAAAGGTCTCCAAGATCCGAAAGGCGCGCGACGACGAGAAGTTCAGCGCGCTCGCCTTCAAGGTCGTCTCCGACAAGTACATCGGCCGCCTCACCTACGTCCGCATCTACTCGGGCACGCTGCGCGCGGGCAGCTACGTCCACAACGCCGCCAACGAGCGCAACGAGCGCGTCGGCCGCATCGTCCAGATGCACGCCAACGAGCGCGAGCAGATCGACGAGGCCCTCGCCGGAGACATCGTGGCGCTGGTCGGCCTCAAGCACACCTTCACCGGCCACACGCTGTGCGATGTCGACCACCCGATCGTGCTCGAGGCCATGTCCTTCCCCGAGCCGGTGATCTCGATCGCCATCGAGCCGAAGACGAAGACCGACGAGGAGAGCCTCTCGAAGTCGCTGACCAAGCTCGCCGAGGAGGACCCGACCTTCCGCGTCCGCCTCGATCCCGAGACGAACCAGACGATCATCTCGGGCATGGGCGAGCTCCACCTCGAGATCCTGGTCGACCGCCTCCGACGCGAGTTCGACGTCAACGCCAATGTCGGCAGGCCCCAGGTGGCCTACCGCGAGACCCTGACGCGCGAGACCGAGGTCGAGGAGCGCCACGTCAAGCAGACCGGCGGCAAGGGGCAGTTCGCCGTCGTCAAACTCCGCATCGAGCCGCGCGAGCCCGGCCAGGGATTCTCCTTCGAGAACAGGATCGTCGGGGGCGCCATCCCCCGCGAGTACATACCCGCCGTCGAGCAGGGTGTCATCGATGCGATGACCTCCGGCCCGCTGGCGGGTTACCCGGTGGTCGATGTCCGCGTGACTCTCTTCGACGGCCAGAGCCACGAGGTCGACTCCAGCGAGATGGCGTTCCGCATCGCCGGGTCCAAGGCCTTCAAGGAGGGCGCGCGCCGCTGCGCCCCCCAGCTGCTCGAGCCCCTGATGCAGCTCGAGGTCATCACCCCCGACGAGTACCTGGGAGACGTCCTGGGCAACCTCAATCAGCGGCGCGCGAAGATCGAGGACATCTCGGTCCGCGCCGGCACCGACATCAAGGTCATCCGCGGCGCCGCCCCGCTGGCCGAGATGTTCGGCTATGCCACGGGCCTGCGCAGCCTCAGCCAGGGCCGCGCGACCTACAGCATGGAGTTCAGCCACTATCGGCCCGTGCCGGCCGAGGTGAGCGAGAAGATCACGGGCCACCCGGCGGTGGCCTGAGGAGCGGAAGACGATGGCGACAGAGGGACAGAAAATCCGGATCAGCCTGCGGGCGTTCGACCACCGCCTCCTGGATCAGTCGGTCCAGGAGATCGTGGAGACGGCCCGCCGCACCGGCGCACAGGTGATCGGCCCGATCCCGCTGCCGACGCGGATCCGACGCACCACCGTGCTGCGCTCGCCCCACGTCAACAAGAAGAGCCGAGAGCAGTTCGAGGAGCGAAACCACAAGCGGCTGCTCGACATCGTCGAGCCGACCCAGAAGACCCTGGATGCCCTGACCGAGCTCGATCTGCCCGCCGGCGTCCACGTGGAGATCAAGCTGTGAGTGCCGACCCACGCCATCCCCGTCGAGGAGGAGCCCAGAGATGACCATCGCGCTGCTCGGCAGAAAGCTCGGGATGACCCGCGTCTTCATCGAAGACGGGACCCTGGTCCCCGTCACGGTGCTCGAGGTCGGGCCCTGCCCCATCGTCCAGATCAAATCGCCCGAGTCCGACCGGTACACGGCCATTCAGATCGGCTACGGCGCCCGGCGCGAGACCGCCCTCAGGCGCGCGGAGCAGGCCCGAGAGGAGCGCGCCCGCGCCCGCGAGGAGGGACGCCGCCCCCGCATCCGGGCCCCCAAGCAGGTGCTGGTCACCCAGGCCGCCCTCGGCCACGCCAAGCGAGCCGGTCTCATGCCCCCGCGCGTCCTGCGCGAGGTCCGCGTGGACGACGCCAGCGGCTACGAGGTCGGGCAGGAGCTGCGCGTGGACCTCTTCGAAGTCGGAGAGCGCGTCCACGTGACCGGGACCTCCAAGGGCCGCGGTTTCGCCGGAACCATCAAGCGCCACCACACCAGCCGCGGCCCCGAGACCCATGGCTCACGCTACCACCGCCGCCCGGGCTCGATGGGCGCCTCGGCCGACCCCAGCCGCGTCCGCAAGGGCAAGCCCGGCGCGGGCCGGATGGGCACCGCCCGGACCACGGTCAAGAATCTTCAGGTTGTCCAGTGCGACCCTGAGAACAACCTTCTGGTGCTGCGCGGAGCCGTCCCGGGCCACAACGGGAGCCTCGTGATGGTGAGCAAGGCGCCCAACGGCAAGAGCAGGAAGGCTTGAGACCCATGGCTCAGCTGCCCGTCATCAACAGCCAGGGCAAGGAGCGGAAGCCGCTCGAGGTCTCCGACGAGATCTTCGCGGCGCCCGTCAAGGCCCATGTGATCCGCCTCGCGGTCAACGCCCAGCTGGCCAACCGCCGCCAGGGCAACTCCTCCTCCAAGAACCGCACCGCCGTCCGGGGCGGGGGCCGAAAGCCGTTCCGTCAGAAGGGCACCGGCCGCGCCCGCCAGGGCACCACGCGTGCCCCCCACATGCGCGGTGGAGCCGTCGCCTTCGGGCCGCAGCCCCGCTCCTGGCGGCAGCGGCTCAACCGCAAGGTCCGGCGCCAGGCGCTGGTCGGGGCCCTGTCGTCACTCGCGGGCGAGGGCGCGATCCGCGTCGTCGAGGACTTCGGCATCACCGAGCCCAAGACGCGAGAGATGGCCGCGCTGCTCGGGCGCATCGGCGCCGACACCGAGCGCGTTCTGATCCTCCTCGCCGAGGCCGATCGCTCCGTGGCGCTCTCGGCCCGCAACCTGCCCTGGGCGAAGGTGGCCTCGACCGACGAGCTCAACGTCGTCGACCTGGTCACCCACGACCAGGTGCTCGCCACCGAGGCGGCGGTCCGCGCCATCGAGGCGAAGCTGAGCGGGCCCATTCGCGGCACCGCCGATGCGGAGGTGAAGGTGTCATGAGAGACCCCCACGCGATCATCCTGCGGCCCATCCTGACGGAGAAGTCGCTCTGGCTCCAGGAGTCGGCGGACCAGTACAGCTTCGAGGTCCCCGCCGACGCCAACAAGATCGAGATCCGGCAGGCCCTGGCGCAGATGTTTCCCCGCGTCAAGGTCCTGCGGATCAACACCATGCGCCGCCGGGGCAAGATGCGCCGCGTCCGCATGGCGATGGGGCGAACGAAAGAGACCAAGCGCGCGATCGTCACCGTGGCCAAGGGCCAGACGATCGAGCTGACCTGAGAGCACAGGCACACGAGAGCACGAGGACACCACCCATGCCCGTCAAGAGCTACAAGCCCACCAGCCCGCCGCGGCGCTTCATGACGTCATCGGACTTCGCCGATGTCACCGCGACCCGGCCGGAGAAGACGCTGCTCGAGCCGCTCACCAGGACGGGCGGTCGCAACAACCACGGCCGCATCACCGCCTTCCAGCGCGGCGGGGGGCACAAGCGGCGCTATCGCCGCATCGACTTCAAGCGCGACAAGGACGGCGTGCCGGGAACGGTCAAGACGATCGAGTACGATCCCAACCGCTCCGCGCGCATCGCCCTGGTCGCCTACCGCGACGGGGAGAAGCGCTACATCATCGCCCCCCTCGGCCTCCGCGTCGGCGATGCGGTGATGAGCGGCCCCGACGCCGAGGTGCGCGTCGGCAACTGCCTGCCGCTGGCGAACATCCCGACGGGCACGACGGTCCACGCGATCGAGATGCGGCCCGGCGGGGGCGCCAAGATGGCCAAGAGCGCGGGCACCGCGGTCCAGATCATCGCCAAGGAGGGCAAGCTCGTGGCCCTGCGCCTGCCCTCGGGCGAGGTGCGTCAGGTGACGCGCCAGTGCCGGGCCACCATCGGTCAGGTCGGAAACGTCGAGCACGAGTCCGTCAAGATCGGCAAGGCCGGCCGCGCCCGCTGGCTGGGGCGCCGCCCCCACGTCCGCGGCGTGGCCATGAACCCCGTCGACCACCCCATGGGCGGCGGCGAGGGGCGCAGCTCCGGTGGCCGCCACCCCTGCACCCCGTGGGGCAAGCCGACGAAGGGCCACAAGACCCGCAAGGCCAGCAAGGCCTCGAGCAAGCACATCCTCAAGCGGCGCAAGGCGCGCTGAGCGATGGCACAGGCAAACGACTGACAGAGCACACGGAGAACAGCCCATGCCCAGATCGCTGAAAAAAGGCCCGTTCATCGACAAGCACCTTCTCAAGAAGGTCCAGGCCGTCGAGGTCTCGGGCAAGCGGACGGTGATCAAGACCTGGAGCCGCCGCTCCATGATCTCCCCGGAGATGGTGGGACACACCTTCCAGGTGCACAACGGCAAGGGCTTCGTCGCTGTGTTCGTCAACGAGAACATGGTCGGGCACAAGCTCGGTGAGTTTGCCCCGACCCGCACGTTCCGCTCCCACGCGGGCAAGTCGGCCAAGACCGCCGGGGCCCGGTGAGCGGATCGAGGAGCGCACAGATGGCGACCACACACAGACCCCAGACACCGGCGCGTCCCCCCGCCGTCGCGCGGGCGCACCTGCGCCACCTGCCGATGGCCCCCCGCAAGCTGCGCGCCGTGGCCGACCTGGTGCGCGGCCTGACCGTCGGCGACGCCCTGGCCCTGCTGGCGAACACGCCGCGGGCGGGCTCGGAGCCGCTGGCCAAGCTGATCAAGTCGGCCCGCGACAACGCGGAGGTCAACCCGCACAACGCCGAGCTCGGGCTCGACGTCGACGCGCTGGCGATCAGCCACCTCACCGTCGACGAGGGCAAGATCCTCTGGCGCTGGCGCCCCCGCGCCTACGGCCGGGCCTCGCGCATCCGCAAGCGCTCGTGCCACATCACTGTCGAGCTGAGCCTCAGCTGAGAAGGAGCGATCCGTGGGCCAGAAAGTCAGTCCAATCGGTTTCCGCCTGGGGGTGACACGCACCTGGGAGTCGCGGTGGTACAACCCCCGCAGCTACGTCAAGTTCCTCCACGAGGACGTGATGATCCGCCGCGTCATCCATGAGCAGTGCGAGAGCGCCGGCGTCGCGAAGATCGAGATCGAGCGCGCCTCCAACCGCGTCAAGGTCACGATCCACGCCGCCCGCCCCGGCATCATCATCGGCCGCAAGGGAGAGTCGATCGAGAAGCTCCGGCGCTTCTTCCAGCAGCGCACCGGCAAGCAGGTGGCGATCAACATCGAGGAGATCAAGAAGGCCGACACCGTCGCCCAGCTGGTCGCCGAGAACGTCGCCAACCAGCTCCTGCGCCGCATCGGCTTCCGCCGCGCCATGAAGCGCACCGTCCTCCAGACGATGAAGGCGGGCGCCCAGGGCGTCAAGGTGATGTGCGCCGGCCGCCTGGGGGGCGCGGAGATGAGCCGCCGCGAGTGGTACCGCGAGGGGCGCGTCCCGCTCCACACGCTGCGGGCCGACATCGACTACGGCTTCACCGAGGCCCGGACCAAGTACGGCCAGATCGGCGTCAAGGTCTGGATCTTCAACGGGGAGATCTTCGACGAGGACATGGCGCACGGCACGTCCGCCATGATCAGGTGAGAGAGGAGCGCACCGGCGATGCTGCTGCCGAAAAGAGTCAAGCACCGCAAGGTCCAGAAGGGGCGCATGCGCGGCAAATCGCTGCGCGGCAACCGCGTCTCCTTCGGCGAGTACGGCCTCGCCGCGACCTGCTGCGGCTGGGTGTCCAACCGCCAGATCGAGGCCGCCCGTGTGGCGATCACCCGCCACATCAAGCGCGGCGGCAAGGTCTGGATCCGGATCTTCCCCGACAAGCCGCTGACCAAGAAGCCCATCGAGGTCCGCATGGGCAAGGGCAAGGGCAACCCCGAGATCTGGGTGGCCGTGGTCAGACCCGGCCGCGTCATGTTCGAGCTCGAGGGCGTCTCCGAGGGCGATGCCCGCGAGGCCATGCGCCTGGCCGCCCACAAGCTGGCCGTCAAGACGCGCTTCATCCGGCGCGAGGAGGTGTGACGCCATGGCCTTCAAGGGAAAAGACCTGCGAGAGCTCCCCGTCGAGGAGCTCGAGCGCCGCGCCCAGGAGCTGCGGCGGTCGATCTTCAACCTGCGCGTGCGCATGACCACCAAGGAGATCGAGAACACCGCCAAGATCCACCATGAGCGCCGAGACCTGGCCCGCGTGCTCACCGTCCTCGGTGAGAAGCGCCAGGAGACGGCCCAGGCCGACAAGTGAGGCGAGAGGAGCGACCGACCATGGCCCCGCAGACTGAGACATCCGCCCCCCGGCGCGGTCAGCGCAAGGTGCGCACCGGCCGGGTGGTCAGCGCGAAGATGGACCGGACCATCATCGTCGCCATCGAGCGCCGCTTCAAGCACCCGCTCTACAAGAAGTATGTGCGCAAGACGACCAAGATCCACGCACACGACCAGGACAACACCTGCGGCGTCGGCGACACGGTGCGCGTGATCGAGTGCCGGCCGCTGTCGAAGACCAAGCGCTGGCGCCTGCAGGCGGTGCTCGAGAGGGCCAAGTGAGACTGCGCGCGAGCGCGAGGAGCTGAGAGATGATTCAGGAATACACCGTCCTCAACGTGGCCGACAACTCGGGCGCCAAGAAGATCCGGTGCTTCAAGGTGCTCGGCGGAACCCGCCGGCGCTACGCCCACATCGGCGACATCATCCGCGCCTCCGTCCAGGAGGCCGCCCCCGACAGCGCCGTCAAGAAGGGCGATGTCGTGCGGGCCGTCGTCGTCCGCACCGTCAAGGAGGTGGGGCGCTCCGACGGCACCTACGTCCGATTCGACGACAACGCCGCCGTGCTGATCAACGCCCAGAACGAGCCGGTCGGCGGCCGCATCTTCGGCCCCGTTGGGCGCGAGCTGCGGCGCAAGAACTTCATCAAGATCTGCTCGCTCGCCCCGGAGGTGGTCTGACCATGGGCCTGGGAATCATCAAAAACGACACCGTCGTGGTCATCCGCGGCAAGTTCAAGGGCGCGAGGGGCCGCGTGCTCCACGTCGACCCCAAGCGCGAGCGGGCCGTCGTCGAGGGCATCAACCGCCGCATCCACCACGAGCGCGTCAACCCCCAGACGGGCCAGGGGGGGCGCGTGGAGAAAGAGGTGCCGATCCACCTCTCCAACCTCGCGCTGCTCTGCCCGAAGACCGACAGGCCGACGCGCATCCGCATGCGCCTGACCGAGGTCCAGGCCGCCGGCGGCAAGAGGAAGGTCGTCAAAGAGAGGATCAGCGTCCGCGCCGAGCGCGAGCTGGGCGAGACGGTCGTGATCCCGAGCAAGTGGAAACTCTGAGGTCGAGAGAGAGACCATGGACAGACTGCAGAAGAGATATCAAGAGGAGGTCGTGCCCGCCCTGCGCGAGCGGTTCGGGTACAGGAACCCCATGGAGGTCCCGCGCCTGGAGAAGGTCGTGATCAACATGGGCGTCGGCGACGGCGCGCGCGACTTCAAGCTCATCGAGGCCGCCCAGGGCGAGCTCGCCCTGATCGCCGGCCAACACCCGGTCATCACCCGCGCCAAAAAGGCGATCGCCGCCTTCCGCATCCGCGAGAACATGCCCGTCGGGCTCAAGGTGACGCTGCGGCGCCAGCGGATGTACGAGTTCCTCGACCGGCTGATCAACGTGGCCATCCCCCGCGTGCGCGACTTCCGCGGGCTGCCCACCAAGTCGTTCGACGGGCGCGGGGCACACTCGATGGGCCTCCGCGAGCACCTGATCTTCCTCGAGCTGGACTACAACAGGGTCCAGAACGCCCGGGGAATGGACATCACGGCCGTCACGACGGCCAAAACCGACGAAGAGGCACGCGAGCTGCTCCGGCTGCTCGGCATGCCCTTCCGAGAGAACTGAGGCAGGAGGGAGCGCTGTGGCAAAGCTCTGTCTGCGAGTCAAGGCCCAGAGAAAGCCCAAGTTCAAGGTCCGGGGCTACAACCGATGCCCCCTGTGCGGTCGCGCGCGCGCCTTCCTGAGGCGATACGGCATGTGCCGCATCTGCTTCCGCACCCTGGCCAACAAGGGCCAGATCCCCGGCGTGACCAAGGCGAGCTGGTGAGCCGCCCCATGTCACCCCGACCCGAGGAGTTCGGAGAGACCACACCATGCCAGTGACCGACCCCATCGCCGACATGCTGACGCGCATCCGCAACGCGAACCGCGCGGGCAAGGACCACGTCGACGTCCCCGCGTCGCGCGTCAAGCTATCGATCACCAAGATCCTCAAGGACGAGGGCTACATCAAGGGCTTCAAAAACATGAAGGGCGCCGGGCCCCAGGGCACCGTCCGGCTCTTCCTCAAATACGGCCCCGAGGGCCAGAGGGTGATCACCGATCTGAAGCGCATCTCGATGCCCGGCATCCGACGGTACGCCGGCGCCCGGGAGATCCCACGGGTGCTCAACGGGCTGGGCATCGCCATCGTCTCGACATCGGCGGGCATCATGACCGACCGGCAGGCGCGCAGGCGCAACGTCGGCGGCGAGGTGCTCTGCTCGGTGTGGTGAGAACGGACGGGAGAGGACCTGACCCATGTCGCGCATAGGACGACTGCCAATCGAGATCCCCAAGGGCGTCGATGTCACGCTCGAGGGGCACACCATCACGGTCAAGGGGCCGCGGGGCCAGCTGGCCTACACCTGGCCCGAGCGCATCGAGGTCCGACGCGAGAACGGAACCCTCGTGGTGGACCGGCCCACCGACGCCAGCCGCGACCGCGCCTTCCATGGCCTGGTGCAGCGTCTGATCTCCAACATGGTCATCGGCGTGACCACCGGCTTCCAGAAAAAGCTGGAGATCCACGGCCGCGAGTTCCGCGCCGAGATGCAGGGAAAAACCCTCGTCATGCAGCTCGGCTTCTCCCACGAGGTGCGCTTCGATCCGCCCGAGGGGGTGACCATCGAGACGCCCAAGACCGCCTCGCAGGAGATCACGCCCATCGTGGTCGAGGGTCACGACAAGCAGGCCGTCGGCCAGGTGGCCGCGGAGATTCGCCGCCTGAAGCCGCCCGAGCCCTACAAGGGCAAGGGCATCCGATACACCGACGAGCACGTGCGCCGCAAAGTCGGCAAGAAGACCATCTGACGGAGAGCGATCCGATGCGAACCGCTGCAATCGCCAAGAAGAAGACGATCACCCAGCGCCGGCGCTGGCGGTCACGCAGGGGCGTCCGCGGGGACGCGGAGCGCCCCCGCCTGGCCTTCCACAAGAGCCTGCGACACCTCTACGCCCAGGTGATCGACGACGGACAGGGGCGCACCCTGGCCCACGTGACGACCGACACCAAGGCGCTGCGCGGCGAGAGCAAGCGCTCGTTCCGCAACACGGCGTCGGCCAAGGCGCTGGGCGAGGCGCTCGGCGCCGCCCTCAAAGACAAGGGCATCGCCACCGTGGTCTTCGACCGCGGCGGACACCCCTACCACGGCGTCGTCAAGGCCTTTGCCGACGCGGTCCGTGCGCAGGGGATCAAGTTCTGAGCACACAGAGCGGAGAGAAACCCACTCGAGGAGCCTGAGACGTGGACGACGCACAGCAGATCAGCCAGGGAGCCCCCCTTCTGGGCGAGGCCTGGACCGATGGGCCGATCGACCCATCGGCCATGGACCTCAAAGAGGAGGTCCTGACCATCAACCGTGTGGCCAAGGTGGTCAAAGGCGGACGCCGCTTCAGCTTCTCCGCCCTCGTGGTCGTCGGTGACGGCAACGGCCACGTCGGCCTGGGCTACGGCAAGGCCAACGAGGTGCCCGAGGCCATCAACAAGGCCGTGACGAAGGCCAAGCAGGACCTCATCCGCGTGCCCCTCACCGGCCGCACCCTGCCGCACGGGACCACCGGCGAGTACGGCGCCGGCCGCGTGATGCTCAAGCCGGCGAGCGAGGGAACCGGCCTCATCGCCGGCCCCGCCGTCCGCGCCATCTGCCAGCTCGCGGGCATCGGCGACATCCTGAGCAAGTCGCTCGGCAGCGACAACATCCTCAACATCGCGAAGGCGACGATGGCCGGCCTGCGCACCATCAAGCGCCCCGCGGAGGTCGCCCGCATGCGCGGAAAGACCCTCGAGGAGATCCAGGGACGCCCGCCGCAGCCCACCGCCGCGACCGGTGAGGCGCCCGAGGCCTGATCCCCACCCGGATTCGGAGAGAGAGTGATGACCGCAGACAAGACCAAGGCGAAACGTGTCCGGGTGACCTGGACCCGCTCGACCATCAACCGCCCCGAGGCCCACAAGCGGACCGTGCGCGCGCTGGGCCTCAGGCGCCTCAACCAGACGGTGGAGCACAGCCTCACCCCTCAGATCGAGGGGATGCTCCGACAGGTGTGCCACCTCGTGCGCGTGGAGGAGGTGGAGTCGGCGTGACACCGCGCCGCCCCGCCACACTGATCAGGGAGATGATGCGATGAGACTTCACGAGATCCCCGGCGACTCCGGCCTGAGGCGCGGTCCCAAGCGCGTGGGCCGCGGCCATGGCTCCGGCAGTGGCAAGACCGCTGGCCGCGGCCACAAGGGCCAGCAGTCGCGCGCGGGCGCGGGCCGGGCCCAGGGCAACAAGGAGGGCGGCCAGATGCCGCTGGTGCGCCGCGTTCCCAAGCGGGGCTTCACCAACGCGCCGTTCCGCAGACCCCACCAGGTCGTCACGCTCCGCGCGCTCAACCGCTTCGAGGAGGGCGCATCGGTCGACCTCGGCGCCATGCGCGCCCGCCGCCTGGCGCGGCGCCCCCTGCCCGTCAAGGTGCTCGCCACCGGGGAGCTCGAGCGCAGGGGCCTGACCGTCCACGCCAACGCCTTCTCCGCCGCGGCCCGAGAGGCCATCGAGGCGGCGGGGGGCACCTGTGTGATCGTCACCGACAAGCCGACAGACTGAGAGGATCTCGAGCGTTGCTTCAGTCGTTTCTCGCCATACCGAAGATCCCCGACCTCTGGAGACGGGTGAAGTACACGCTGATGATGGTGGCGGTCTTCCGAATCGCCGCCGCCGTGCCCAGCCCGTTCCTCGACCTCACCGCCCTGAAGGAGACCATGAGCGGGGCGTTCGACAGCCGGGGCCTGCTCCAGTTCGTCAACCTCTTCAGCGGAGGCGCCTTCGAGCGGATGACGGTGCTGGCGCTGGGCATCATGCCCTACATCACCGCCTCGATCATCATCCAGCTGCTCGGGTTCGTCGTCCCCTCCATCGAGCGCATGATGAAGGAGGGCGAGGCCGGGAGGCGGCGGATCAACGACTGGACACGCTACGGCACGCTCGGCATCTGCGCCGTGCAGTCGATCGGCATCTCCTTCTGGCTGCTCCACCCCGGCGGCAACCAGCCCCCGCTGACCACGATCCCCGACCACCCGGTCCTCTTCACGCTCTTCATCATGCTGGCCCTGACGACGGGATCGACCTTCCTGATGTGGATGGGTGAGAAGATCAGCGAGAACGGGATCGGCAACGGGATCTCCCTGATCATCACGCTGGGCATCGTCGCCAGCTACCCGATGAGCTTCGCGCTGATGTTCGAGCAGTGGCGCAATGACCAGATGGCCTTCGGGTGGATCGTGGTCATCATCGTCGTCACCCTCGCCACCATGGTGCTGATCATCCTGATCCAGCAGGGCCAGCGGAAGATCCCGATCCAGCACGCCAAGCGGATGATGGGGCGCAGGATGGTCCAGGCGCAGACGTCCTACCTGCCGCTGCGAATCAACACCGCGGGCGTCATCCCCGTCATCTTCTCGGGCTCGATCCTCAGCTTCCCCGCCCTCTTCTTCGGATTCTTCCAGGGGGATGGCACCGGGGGCGGGATGTGGCTGTGGCTCTCCAACCTGTTCAGCCCCTACAGCAGCGCCAACGTCTACAACCTCTTCGGCGGCTGGGACCCCGGCGGCGCCATGCTGATCTTCAAATCCTTCAACATGTACACCTTCCTCTACGCCGCGCTGACCATCTTCTTCTGCTTCTTCTACACGGCCATCACCTTCAACCCGGTCGACGTGGCCGACAACCTCAAGCGCAGCGGCGCCTTCATCCCCGGGCGGCGCCCGGGAAAACCCACGAGCGATTTCATCGACTTCGTCCTGGTCCGCATCACGGTCGTCGGCTCGATCTTCCTGACCGCCGTCGCCCTCACACCGCAGGTGCTGACGGCCTCGTATGACATCCCCTTCATGATCGCCAACGTGGCGGGGGGAACGGGCCTCATCATCGTCGTCGGCGTCATGCTCGACACCATGCGCCAGGTCGAGAGTCACCTCGTCCAGCACCGCTACGACGGATTCGTGCGGCGCGGACGACTCAAGGGGCGCTTCTGAGAGGGCGCCGACGGAGAGCGGTGACCAGCCGCCGGAGAGCACAGAGCCCATGCACCACTTCGCACTGTTCGGCCCACCCGCCTCCGGCAAGGGGACCCAGGCCGCCCTCCTGGCCGAGGCCACCGGCTGCATCACGCTGTCCACCGGACGACTGCTCCGCGAGGCGCTCGCCGCCGGGAGCCCCATCGGCCTCGAGGCCAAGAGATTCATCGATGAGGGCCAGCTCGTTCCCGACGACACGGTCAACACTCTCGTGCGCGAGACCATCGCCGCTCTCGACCCCGCCACCCCCGGAATTCTCTTCGATGGCTACCCCCGCTCGCTGCCCCAGGCCGAGGCCCTCGAGCAGATCCTGAGGGACTGCGACGGCCATGGTGTCGACCTCGTGCTCTCCCTCGATGTCTCCGACGAGGAGGTCATCCGCCGTCTCGCGGCCCGCCGCGAGTGCTCCACCTGTGGCGCGGTCTACAATCTGGTTTTCAAGCCCCCCCGAGACCCCGGCCGGTGCGACTCCTGCGGGGCCGAGAACAGCCTGGTCCAGCGCCCGGACGATCACCCCGAGGCCATCACCAAGCGCCTCGAGGTCTACCAGCGCCAGACCCAGCCGCTGATCCAGCACTATCGCGACGCCGACGTCCTCGTCACCCTGCCCGGCGAGGCGACGATCTCCGAGGTCCAGGCCCTCGCCCTGGAGGCCATCCACCGGTTTCATGGGAGACAGGGCTCCCCATGAGGCTGGGCACCCAACTCAATGCCCTCAGCCCGCAGGAGATGGATCGAATGCGGGCGGCAGGACGGCTTCTGGGCCAGGTGTTCGATGAGGTTCTGGCTGCCGTGGCACCGGAGGCGACCACGGCCGATCTTGACCGGATCGCCTATGAGGCGATCACCGGAGCCGGCGCCAAGCCCGCTTTCCTCAATTATCGAGGTTTCCCGGCGACCATCTGTGCGTCCGTCGACGAGGAGATCGTCCACGGCATCCCCAATCACGTTCCCCTCCGCGAGGGCCAGATTGTCGGGATCGATATGGGACTGATTTTGAACGAGTTCTACTCTGACCGGGCCACGACCATGCCCGTCGGAAGGGTGTCGCCTCAGGTGGCCCGGCTGCTGAGGGTGACCAAGGAGTGCCTGCAGCGGGGGATTGAAGCCGCCCAGGTGGGCAACCGGCTCCAGGACATCGGGCGGGCGGTCCAGACCCTGGCCGAGGCCGAGGGCTTCGGGGTGGTCCGGGAGTACTCGGGTCACTGCATCGGGCGGCAGCTCCATGAGGAGCCTCAGATCCCGAATTTCGTGGGGCGGGAGATGCGCGGCCCCAATCCCCGGCTGGTGGCGGGGATGGCGATGGCGATCGAGCCGATGATCAACCAGGGGACCTGGAAGACCCGGATTCTGGACGACCGCTGGACCGTGGTGACGGCCGATGGGCTCCCCTCAGCTCACTTTGAGCACACGATATTGGTCACGGAGGCCGGGCCGGAGATTTTGACGGGCGAACACCCGTCTCTGCAGGAAATGGAGCTTGACACGGTGTGATGTTCCACTAGAAATGTCTGGCTCTTGCCCAATCAGGGAGGGGTGTGCCTTCGTCCCGCCCTGCATTGGGTGAATTTTTGGCCTGAAATCAGGCCGATGCGACGCGAGGTGTCATGGCCAAGGAGAAGGGCATCGAAGTTGAGGGAACGGTCGTCGAGCCGCTCCCCAATGCGATGTTCCGCGTGGAGCTCGAGAACGGCATGGTCGTTCTCGCCCACATCTCCGGCAAGATGCGGATGCACTACATCCGCATTCTCCCCGGAGACCGGGTGATGGTTGAGCTGAGCCCCTACGACCTGACCCGAGGCCGCATCACGTATCGCTACAAGTGAGACCGCCGGAGTCCCTCCAATGAAAGTCCGTGCATCCGTCAAGCCCATCTGCAGCAAGTGCAAGATCATCCGCCGCCGCGGAGTGGTCCGGGTGATCTGTGAGAACCCCAAGCACAAGCAGCGCCAGGGCTGAGAAGAGGAACTGAGCAGTGCCCCGAATCGCCGGCATCGATCTGCCCAACGACAAGCGCATCGAGTATGCGCTCTGCTACATCTACGGTGTGGGCCTGACCACGGCCCGCTCCATCCTCGCCGAGGTCCAGGTCGATCCCTCGACCCGGGCGCGCGATCTCACCGACGAGGAGACCTCGCGCATCCAGGCCGTGATCACCGCCAAGCACAAGGTCGAGGGCGATCTGCGGCGCGATGTCTCGCAGAGCATCAAGCGGCTGATGGACATCGGGTGCTACCGCGGGCTGCGGCACCGCCGGGGACTGCCTGTGCGCGGTCAGCGCACCTCGACCAACGCACGGACCCGCAAGGGGCCCAAGAAGACCATCGCGGGCAAGAAAAAGGTCCCCGCAAAGAAGTGATGACCGGAGAGAACTGAGACATGGCGAAGCAGGGTGCCCGCCGAGGCAAGAAGAAGGCCAAGAAGAGCGTGGCCCTGGGGATCGCGCATCTCCAGGCGACCTTCAACAACACGATCATGACGATCTGCGACCGCGAGGGCGCCACGATCTCATGGGCCAGCGCGGGCTCATGCGGCTTCAAAGGGTCACGCAAATCCACCCCGTTCGCCGCGCAGATGGCGGCCGAGACCGCCGCCAAGAAGGCGATGGAGCACGGGATGCGCGTCGTCGAGGTCCACGTCAAGGGCCCCGGCTCCGGCCGCGAGGCGGCCATCCGAGCCCTCCAGGCCGCCGGCCTCGAGATCACGCTGATCCGAGACGTCACCCCCATCCCCCACAACGGCTGCCGCCCGCCCAAGCGCCGGCGTGTCTGAGCTCTGAGGAGTCCCGAAGACCATGGCCCGATACACAGGACCCGTCTGCCGCATGTGCCGACGCGAAGGAATGAAGCTCTTCCTCAAGGGCGACCGCTGCATCGGCCCCAAGTGCTCGTTCGACCGCCAGGGATACCCCCCGGGCCAGCACGGGCAGTCGCGCCGCGGCAAGATGTCGACCTACGGCCTCCAGCTGCGTGAGAAGCAGAAAGCCAAGCGCACCTATGGCATTCTCGAGCGCCAGTTCCGCCGCTACTTCCAGCGGGCCACCCGCCTGCGCGGTGTCACCGGAACCCTCCTGATGACACTGCTCGAGCGCCGCCTCGACAACGTGGTCTACCGCCTGGGATTCGCCCCCAGCCGCTCGGCGGCCCGCCAGCTGGTCCGCCATGGGCACATCACGGTGGACGGCCGCCGCACCGACATCCCATCGTACCAGGTCGACGTCGGCCAGCGGGTCGCGCTGCGCGAGCCCGCGCGGCAGATCCCGGATGTGGTCGCCTCGCTCGAGGCGCAGGCCCGGCGCCAGCCTCTGTCGTGGATCGAGATCGACATCGAGAAATTCGAGGGACGCCTCCTGGCGCTGCCGTCGCGCGAGGACATCCCCGTTCAGATCAACGAGCAGATGATCGTCGAGCTGTATTCGAAGTGACGCCCCCCGGCCAGGAGTGAGCCCCATGGACTTCAAGACCCTGATCATGCCCCGCAGTCTCCACTGCGACAAGGCGACCCTGATGCCGACCTACGGCCGCTTCTTCGCCGAGCCGTTCGAGCGCGGCTACGGCGTGACGATCGGCAACTCGCTGCGCCGCATTCTGCTCTCCTCGATCCAGGGCGCCGCGCCGACCGCCGTGCGATTCGCCGGGGTGAAGCACCAGTTCACCGCCATCGACGGCGTCAAGGAGGACATCAGCGACATCATCCTCAACCTCAAGTCGCTGATCTTCCGGCTGACCGAGGGCGTGTTCGAGACCACGCTGAGCCTCGACGTCCGCGGCGACAAGGTGGTCGCCGGCGGGGACTTCGAGGCGAATCACCAGGTCGAGATCCTCAACCCCGAGCAGCCGATCGCCACGCTGTCGAAGGGCGCACGCCTCCAGCTGGAGCTGGAGATCCGCCTCGGACGCGGCTATGAGCCCGCCGAGCCCAGCGCCTCCGACATCGACACCATCGGCATCATCCCCATCGACGCCGTCTACAGCCCGGTCCGCAACGTCAAGTACACCGTGGAGGCGGCGCGTGTCGGCCAGCGGACCGACTACGACCGCCTGATCATGGAGGTCTGGACCAACGGGACGATCAGCCCGGAGGAGTCGATCCTCTACGCCGCCCGCGTCCTGCGCGACCACCTGAGCCTCTTCATCTCCATCGAGGAGGAGGCCGTCGTCGCCCCCCGCCTCGAGGAGGAGGACATCGAGGTCAGCGAGACCGCGATGCTGGCCGAGAAGCTCGACAAGTCCATCGAGGAGCTCGAGCTCTCCGTCCGATCCTTCAACTGCCTCGAGGCCGCCGGCATCAAGACGATCCGCGACCTCGTCCAGAAGACCGAGAGCGAGATGCTCAAGTACCGCAACTTCGGTCGCAAGTCACTGACCGAGATCAAGAACATCCTCAAGGGCATGGGTCTGAGCTTCAACATGACCATCGACGCTGAGACCGGCCTGCCCGTTCAAGAGCCCGCCGACCGCTGAGGAGAGCCGAGACCCATGCGACACCGCAACGCGCTGAACCGACTGAGCCGCCCCTCGGGCCACCGCAGGGCCCTGATGCGCAATCTGGCGAGCTCCCTGTTTCTCCACGGGAAGATCCGCACGACCCACGCGAAGGCCAAGGCCCTGAGGCCCTTCGCCGAGCGCCTCGTGACACTCGCCCGCCGGGGCGACCAGCATGCGCGCCGACTGGCCTTCGCCCGCCTGGGCGACAAGGCCGCGGTCAAGCTGCTCTTCGACGAGATCGGCCCCCGCAACGCCAACCGCCCCGGCGGTTACACGCGCATCACCAAGATCGGCAATCGCCCCGCCTCCGGCGATGCGGCTCCGATGGCTGTCATCGAGATGGTCGGCGCCGCCGCGGGCGAGGCCGCGAAGGGCAAGGCCAAGCGCCGCCGCCGCAAAAAGGCCGCTGAGGGCGAGAGCTGAGCCCAGGCAGATCCTGAGAGCATGGGGTCCGGGAGCACGAGCTCCCGGACCTCTTTTTTCATCGGAATGGGAGATTGACGGAGCACCGGCGCCCCGTCAATCCGGCGTTCTCAATCGTTCGGTGTAGGGGCACGGCATGCCGTGCCCACTGCTGATCACCTCGCATATCGGAGAACGGTTGCCGTGCCCAATTGGGCTGTGGGGTCCGACACTGGGCACGGCATGCCGTGCCCCCACAGGGGATTCACAGGATTTCTCAGACTCTTCACAGTCCTCAGTGCAGCGGTCGCCGGCGGGGGCGCCGGCGCTCCATCAGTGGGGCGATCAGAGAGTCATTGCCTGACACGCAGGGAACTCCCACTCCTGCTGACAGTGCCATTCGTGGGATCGTAGGTGGACTGACCGCTGGGCGCCCGTGATCCCCACCGGACGATGTCCCCGGGACTGTTGAGCCCGTTGGTGGGATCGTAGATGTCAGCGCGGAACCGAATGTCGCCGACGATCCCGTCCTCGCCGAGCAGAGACTCGAGCTCCGAGGCGTTGCGCTGAGCCAGCAGCTGGATGGGGAAGGAGCGGGCACTGCGATACGTCAGCTCTGAGCTGACACTGACGTTCGCCAACTCCTGCGCTGTGAGCATGTCCGGCCCGACCGAGCGCAGGGCGTACCAGCGTCCGTCGGACCAGTAGGAGAACGGCTCGCTGTCGGCGGGGAGGCTGAAGGGATCGGCCACGTCGGCGGGCTGGAGGCCCAGATCCGCGGCCCAGTCCGGACTCGTGGGAAGCTCCGTGCGCGCGGCCAGTGCGGTCTGAATGGCGTCGAGCCGCTGCTGGGTCAGGTCCAGGGCCTCGCGGACATCGGGCGGGGATGACAGGGCGAACATTTTGACCAGCGCCACCACCGTCAGGCAGGCGATGAGCAGAAGAGGGAATTGCAGACGTCGGGCCATCGGGGCGTTGTCTCCTCGAATTCGGCCTCAGACGATGCAACGTCGAGCCCGCAGCGGCAAGGGAAAGTCGCCCTCCCCACCGGGATCAAAGAGAACGGCGGCGAGACCCCGAGGGGGGGGCTCGCCGCCAGAAAGAGGGTCGGTTGCCGATG
Source organism: Candidatus Sumerlaeota bacterium (assembly GCA_016928695.1). Taxonomy (GTDB): domain Bacteria; phylum Sumerlaeota; class Sumerlaeia; order JABWBI01; family JABWBI01; genus JAFGKF01. Next base: position 20,721 of record JAFGKF010000110.1, read on the forward strand.
GCCGAGGCTCAGCCGCGGCAGATGTTGGCCGTCTGCTCAGAGATGCCGGCGGCGGCGAGGCCTCGGCGGGCCAGGCGGCGCACCGGTCCAGGCAGGACGGCCCGGATCCCGTTGCGCACGCGCTGCGGGATCAGCTCGCGCGTGGCGTTGGCCATGCGGATCGCCGCTTTGCGATGCGCGGGGAGGCGGGCCCAGCGCTGGGCGGCGCGGCGCTCAGCCTCGCGCCTGCGCTGCTCCTCCTCGTAGCGGCCGACGGTCGATTTGACGATGGCGGCGAGGATCTCGGGGTGGGCTTTGAGGTGCTCGTCGTCGGCCATCGCCATGATCTGCTCGCGCGGGATCGAGGGGTCCTTCGTCATGTGGTAAAGGAGGTTGTAGAAGAGATGGGTCTTCTCGGGCAGGTTGACCCGCTCGGAGGCGGGCAGCTCGCAGACCGACGAGCCCGGGAAGAACTTCAGGCGCTTGACGAGCACGTTGTAGGCCGGGGGGAGGTCGCAGAGCAGCCTGAGCGAGTCGCGCAGGTCCTGCTCCTCCTCGTACGGGTTGTTGGAGATCATGTCGTAGGTCAGCGCCAGGCCGAGCCGCTCGCAGACGGAGGCCAGCGCCATGATGTCCCTGTTCATGAAGGCGCGGCGGTAGACCTTCGTCGAGATGCGCTTCGAGCCCGTCTCGACGCCCAGCGCCACCATCACCAGGTTGGTGTCCTGCAGCTCGCGCAGCATCCGCTCGGTGGTGAAGCGCGGGTGGCCGTAGCCGCCCCAGTCCATGCCGACCTCGCGGGCGTAGACGTCGCCGAACTCGATGGCCCACTCCTCGTCCTTGAGGAGGATCTCGTCCCAGATCACGCAGGAGTCCAGCTGGAGCTGGCGCTGGCGGAGCCTGATCTCGTCGACGATCGGGCGGATCGAGCGCCGCCGCACGTAGGTCTGGCCCCGGTAGTTCTTCCGGAACGACTCGTGGCAGCAGTACGAGCAGTTGTAGGGGCAGCCGCGGGAGCTCATCATGATGAAGCGGTCGCGCAGGTGGTCGCGATCGCGCTCGGGCGTGATCTGTCGCATCTGGTTGAACTCGATGAGCCACTCGTTGACCCCGTAGTGGGGGAACGGCAGCTCGTCGAGGTCCTGGAGCAGCGGGGCCAGCGGATTGTGGACCATGTCGCCGCTCTCGGTCAGATACGAGAGGTTCTCGGCCTTTCGGTTGGCCATGTCCTCGAGCCAGAGCGCGAAGGCCGTCTCCGACTCGCCCCGGAAGAGGAAATCGCAGTGGGGCAGGCAGGAGACTGGGTCCGAGGTCGGCATCGTGCCACCCCACACGATCGGCATGCCCGGGGAATTCTCTCGGACCCGGGCGGAGAGCTCGGCCACGAAGGGCATCTCGACCACGGTGACGGAGAAACCGACCAGGTCGGGCTTCAGCTCCGCCAATTTGTTCATGTAAAGCTCGTACTCGTAGTCGGTGATCGGCTTCATGTCGGGCAGGAGCACCTCGCCGTCGATGAAGATCTCGAACATGCCCGGGGAGCTGTCGACGATCCGCTTGGCCTCGGGATCGAGCGCCGGAAAGCCGACATTCCGGATCAGATAGCTTTTCAGGAGGACGTAGTGGACCTCATGGCCCTGTTTCTCGAGATAGGCGCCCAGGCTGCGGAGACCGTAGCAGAAATCGTCGTAGACCTTGCTCAGAACAATGCGCATAGCGTCTCCCCTCGTTTTTCGACGAGCCATCCCATGGGGGTCCGGGCGCTCAGCAGCAAATCACTTTGCGATGGCTCAAACGCGATGATGCCAACAGGTCGGGGGGCGGCGTCAAGCCGTAATCTGCCTCTGAAAGCAGAAAAAAAACGGGGATCCGAAAAGCTGAAAAAAGGGGAGTTGCCGTTTCCCCCGGGTCACGACTCGGGGCGCAACTCCACCAGGATCGTCCCATAATCCACCGTCCGCCCCGACTCAGGGTGCTGGGCTTGGCGGGCCATGTGGTCGCCATCGGTGATGTGGATCGTCGGCATCTGGGTCAGGAGATAGTCGCTCAGCTCCCCCGCCGTGATCACCCCATTGTAGTCCAGATCCGCCTCCCCCATGAATCCCCGGGCCAGGAGATGAGCCAGAATCCCCCCCGCCTTGCGCTCCTCGTAGGTGTAGCTGAGCAGGTCCTCCTCGCTGGCGAAGAGGCCGATCCGGCCCGGCACAGCGCAGATGTCATCGCGAAAGCCCCCGGAGTTGCAGCTGTCGAGCAGCACCATGGAGACTGCGGCGGGGATCTCACCCAGCCACTGGGCCAGCTCATCGTCGGTGATATCCGCGCCGGGCGTGTCCGTGTCGTGGGGGCAGATGTACTCGTCCATCCCGTCCGCCTCCTCCGGGTCCTCCCGGCGGCTGGTCTGACCCCCGTGGCC